>NZ_SZWP01000105.1:0-121319 GCF_005280825.1 Citrobacter sp. wls829 | reverse complement strand
GCAAAAGTTCGATTTATTCAACAAAGCCCCATCAGGAATCACTGGCAGAGGCCAAAGCTTTTTATCAGGATGTGAAAAGCCAGTTGGAAATAGCGGGGCGGGGTGACGATGACCTGCATATTTTCCAGGGCATCAGCGTCATTGTGGGTGACAGCGAGCAGGATGCTGAACAGCAATATCAAACCACCGCAGCGCTGGTTTCCATTAACGACGCGCTGAATTACCTCGGCCGCTATTTTGAACATCACGATTTCGCGCAATATTCCCTTGATGCGCCGTTCCCGGATCTTGGCGATCTTGGGCAAAACAGTTTTCGCAGCACTACCGATGAAATCAAGCGTAATGCACGTGAGCGCGGGTTAACCCTGCGCCAGGCTGCGCTGGAAGCGGCCAGCCCACGCCCCCGCTTTAGCGGTACGCCGGAACAGGTGGCTGACGGCCTGCAGCAGTGGTTCGATGAGAGAGCCGCCGACGGATTTATCATTCAGGGCGGCACGCCGGACACCTTCCCACGCTTTGTTGAACAGGTGATCCCGTTACTTCAGGCGCGCGGTCTGTTCCGTCTTGACTACCCCGGCACGACTTTGCGTGCCAGCCTTGGCTTAGCGACACCTGCCAATCAATTCACACAATAAGAGACAAACACGATGCAGAAAAAATCATTACTTTTGGCGCTGTCTCTGGCTTTCAGCGCTTCCGTCTGGGCAAACGATGTCACCATCAACGGCACGGGTGTAAGCCTGGAGGCCAATAAAACGCCGATTAACACGGTTAAAAACGCGCAGGCGATCGCGCAGTTGCCCGCCAGGCTGCAGCTGGCCGTACCGGGTAAATTCACGGTGGCGATTGCCGGACTGAGCCAGCCGCCGCTGACGGTGTTTGCAGATGACAATAAAACGCTGATCGGCAGCGAGGCGGATATCGCCCGTCTGGTGGCCGACAGTCTGGGGCTGGAGTTGAACGTGGTGCCAACGTCATGGGAAGACTGGCCGTTGGGCGTAGCTTCCGGCAAATATGATGCTGCGATCAGCAATATTACCGTCACCAAAGCGCGCAAAGAAAAGTTCGACTTCGCCACGTATCGTAAAGATTCACTCGGTTTTTACGTCAAAACCGGCAGTAAGTTGACCAAAATTGAACAGGCAAAAGATATCGCCGGGCTGCGCATTATTGTCGGCTCTGGGACCAACCAGGAAGCCATTCTTCTGGCATGGAATGAAGAGAACCTGAAGAAAGGGTTACCGGCGTTTACGCCAGTCTATACCAAGGATGATGCCGCCCAGACGCTGGCGCTACAGTCAGGCCGCGCCGATGCCTATTTTGGCCCTAACGTTATCGGCGCGTGGAAAGCAGCGCTCAATGGAAAAACGCAACTCGTGGGTAGCGTCGACGGTGGTTGGCCAAAGGCCGCGCATATCGCCGTAACGCTGAAAAAAGACAGCGGGTTGGTGCAGCCGGTGCAAACCGCACTTAACGGTGTGATCGCCAACGGTGACTACGACAAAGTCTTGAATCGCTGGGGAGAGGGGGTGGAACGCATTCCACAATCTGAAATCAACCCGGCCGGTTTAGGCGACTAAGGAGGTAACGTGAGCGATCAATTCCGCGTGGTCTCGCCGGAGGCGGCAGAACTGCAGCCGATTCTGAACGGTCTGTTTGCTGAATATGCCGCGCGCTATGGCGATTATTTTTCCCGTGATGCTGAAGTTGAATTGACTGAATGGTATCTGGCGCCGCAGGGGATCTTTGTGGTGCTGGAGCGCGACGGCGAGATTATCGCCACCGGGGCCTACAAACCTTACGACAAAGACACGGCTGAGATTAAACGCATCTGGACCCAAAGCACCCTGCGTAAGCAGGGGCTGGCGGCGCGCGTGGTACAGGAACTGGAACGACGGGCGCTACTGGCGGGCTACAGCCGTATCTACCTGACGACAGGGTTTCGCCAACCGGAGGCCGTTCAGCTCTATTTGCGTCAGGGGTACGATCCACAATTTGATATTGCACGTAACCCGGAAGAGTACAGCCTGCCGCCATTTGACGGTCGGCTGCGCTTTACCAAACTGTTGACCATCGCAGGTCAGGCAAAAATTGCCTGAGGAGAAAAAATGAAAACGACGGAAACCATCAAAGTCGTCCCGGCACGCTATCCGATGCGCACGGCAGGTGCGATAGTCGCGCTGTTTGTGCTGGCGGTGATTATCCAGTCGGTGGCGTTTAATCCGCGTTGGGAGTGGGGCGTGTTTGCCCGCTGGTTCTTCGACCCGGTAATTTTGTCCGGTCTGGGGCAAACGCTGCTGCTGACCCTTATCGGCACACTGTTGAGTGTGGTGTTCGGTGGATTGCTGGCACTGGCACGTCTCTCATCATCGTGGCTGCTGAATAGCCTGGCCTGGGGATACATCTGGCTGTTTCGCTCGCTGCCGCTGATCGTGGTGCTGATAATCTTATACAATTTCTCGTATCTGTACGACACGCTGACGATTGGCATTCCTTTCACCCACGTTCAGTGGGGCAGCTTCGCGACCATCAATGTACTGGGTCAGTTTTCTACCGCGGTAGTGGGTTTGACGCTGGTGCAAAGCGCCTATACCGCCGAGATTATTCGTGGCGGATTTCTCGGTGTCGATCACGGCCAGTATGAGGCTGCGGCAGCGCTGGGTTTACCTGCCTGGCGACGCACGCTGCGCATTATCCTGCCGCAGGCGCTGCGCACCATTTTGCCTGCCGGCTTCAATGAAATTATTAGCCTGGCGAAAGGCACGGCGATGGTTTACGTGCTGGCGATGCCGGAGCTGTTTTACACCATCCAGATGATCTACAACCGTACCCAGGAGGTGATCCCGTTGCTGATGGTTGGGGCGGTGTGGTATCTGGCGATCACCAGCGTTCTGTCGCTGATTCAACACCTGGTTGAACGCGCGCTGGCCCGCAGCGAACGGCGCTCAGCCATCAATACCACCCGCGTCAGCCGCGCAGTTAAAGGTCGCCGTCAACTTACGCCTCAGGAGGTCGTCCATGTCCCACTCGCCTGAAGGCCATATTTCCATTACTGGCGTCAGCAAGTCCTTCGGCCGCCATAAAGCGCTGGATGACGTGTCGCTGGAGATCCCGCCTGGTACGGTAACGGTTATTCTCGGGCCATCGGGTTCGGGAAAATCCACGTTACTGCGGGCCATCAACCATCTGGAGCGCGTCGATGAAGGCTTCATTCAGATCGACGGCGACTATATAGGTTATCGCCGACAGGGAGACAAACTGTATGAACTGAAAGAGGCGGATATTCTGCGCCAGCGCATTAATGTGGGCTATGTGTTTCAGAACTTTAATCTCTTCCCGCACTTAACGGTACTGGAGAACCTGATTGAAGCGCCAGTGGCTCACGGACTCGCGTCACGGAAATCCGCTACCGAGCGGGCATTAACCCTGCTGGATGCGGTAGGCTTGCGGCATAAAGCCGATGCCTGGTCACGCCATTTATCTGGCGGGCAGCAGCAGCGTATCGCCATCGCTCGTGCGCTGGCGTTGAACCCGCGTGTGATGCTGTTTGATGAACCGACATCCGCGCTTGATCCTGAACTGGTGGGCGAAGTGCTGGATGTCATTAAAGGCCTGGCAAAGTCCGGTACCACGTTAGTGGTGGTGACGCACGAGATTGGTTTTGCCCGGGAGGTGGCGGATCAGGTGGTGTTTATGGTCGATGGTAAAATCGTCGAGCAGGGTAGCAGCGAGCAGGTACTGAATCATCCGCGTCATCCGCGCACACAGCAGTTTTTGTCGAAGGTGCTGTGAACCGGGGCGCGCTATGCGCCGCGGGAAAATGGCTAACCTCGATGCAGCGAGCGCTGAGCAAATCGTAGCCGTAAAAAAACGCTGTTCCGCAGGAGTGCAAGTCCCGGAACAGCGGGCGAAATATCGCCATACGGTTAAATCATGCGACGGACGGCGTCAGGGTAATACGATCCAACGGTCCGACGACAAACAGATACGAACACAGCCCAATCAGCCCCATCGAGCCGACGTATAAAATGGCGTAATCAAACGACTGGGTATTGGCAAGGATGACGCCGATAACCAGTGGGGTGATGATACTGGCCATGTTGCCGCACATATTGAACACACCTCCGGCAATGCCCAACACTTCTTTTGGTGAGGTATCGCTGAGTACGCACCAGCCCAGATTGCCAAAACCTTTGGCGAAAAATGCCAGGCTCATGGCGGCAATCACCACAAATTCTGAAGAGGTGTAGTTGGCGATAACAATCACGCAGGAAAGCAGCATCCCGCAGATGACCGGCAGCTTGCGGGCAACCGTCAGGCTGTAGCCGCGTTTCAATAACCAGTCAGAGAATACGCCACCTAACAATCCACCGATAAAACCGGCAATCGCAGGAATACTGGCGACAAACCCGACCTTGAGAATCGACATTCCCTTAGCCTGGTACAGATAAGTTGGAAACCAGGTCAGGAAGAACCAGGTAATGGATGTGACACAGAACTGCCCGATATAAACCCCGATCATCATCCTGTTGACGCAAACGCTTTTAATCTGCGCAAAGGTGATTTTTTGTGGTTCTTTCTTATTTCCCAACGATGGTTCGCCACCGCCATCACGAATGTAGTCAAGTTCCTGCTGGTTAACTTTCGGGTGATGCATCGGATCTCTGATCTTAACCAGCCAGAATATACCCAGAATAACGCCAATTGCCCCGATATAATAAAAGACAAAATGCCAGCTCAAATTATGCAATATGATGGTCATCAGCGGCGTAATAATGCCTAGCGAGATATATTGCGCTGCCTGATAAACCGAGGTGACAAACCCGCGCTCGTTATTAGGAAACCACTGTACACTCAGGCGACTGTTGGCGGGGAAGGCGGGGGCTTCGATAGCGCCCATCATCAGACGTAAGATAATCAATACGATCAGCGGACTGGCGTACAGATAAATGGTGCCCTGAAACATGGTCACCAGCGACCAGCCGATCAGCGCGCAGCCGTACACCAGGCGAGAGCCGTAGCGGTCCAGTAACCAGCCGCCTGGCAATTGCATAATGACGTATGAAATACCAAATGCAGAAAAGGCCAGCCCCATTGCTTCAGGGTCAAAACCCAACTCTTTACTCATAATCGGTGCGACAACGGATAACGTTGCACGATCGGCATAATTAAATACGGTGGCCAGAAACAGAAATATCAAAATACTGTAACGCACTTTAGTGCGCTTTATTATTGTGTTCATCACCCACTCCTGTTATTAGGTTTGAGAGCGTTTCTGTAGGGAAAGAGGGCGGGTATTATTCCCCGCCAGATACGTTAAGGGCGCTTGCCAAATTCACAGCTTAACTGCGTCCAGCGGCGTGCCTGTTCGCTAATACTGAATCCCAGACCATGGCGATCTGAAACCCACATCCGACCATCGCGCAGTTCCAGTTGTTCATTGAATAACGGGTTCAGCCATTCAAAATGTTCCAGCCACGGTTCAAGTGGGTAAGCGGCGGACAGATGCAGGTGCACTTCCATGGCAAAGTGCGGAGCCAGCTTGCGCCCGTGTTTTGCCGCCAGGTCCATAATTTTAAGGAATGGAGAAATACCGCCCACGCGTGGGGCGTCGGGCTGCACAAAATCACTGGCGTTGCCGAGGATCAACTGCTCGTGCTCGCGGAAACTGGTCAGCATTTCGCCGGTGGCAATCGGTGTATCAAGCGCAGCAGCCAGTTGAGCATGGCCTTCAATGTCATAGGCATCCAGCGGCTCTTCAATCCAGATCAGATTGAACTGTTCCATTTTGCGGCCCATGCGAATGGCGGTTTCCCGATCCCACTGCTGATTGGCGTCAACCATCAGCGGGAAGTCATCGCCCAGCGCTTCACGCACCGCGGTTAAGCGACGAATATCTTCGGCGCAGTTTGGCTGACCGACTTTCAGTTTGATGCCGCCAATGCCGTTTTCGCGGGAGATAACCACGTTTTTGAGCACCTGATCCAGCGGCGTATGCAGGAATCCTCCGGAGGTGTTATAGCATTGAACGGAGTCGCGATGTGCGCCCAGCAGTTTTGCCAGCGGCAGGCCCGCGCGCTTGGCCTTCATATCCCACAGGGCGATGTCGAGAGGGGAGATGGCCTGGACCGCCATCCCGCTGCGGCCAACGGAAGCGCCGGCCCACAGCAATTTGGTGTAGATCTTGTCTATATCGTTCGGATCTTCGCCAAGCAGATTATCGGCGATCTCTTTGGCATGCGCATAAATACCCTGACCGCCTGCGCGCTTCGAGTAGCTAAATCCCACCCCTTCAAATCCGTCACGGCTGCGGATCTCAGCGATGATAATGGCGACTTCAGTTAACGGTTTCTGGCGACCGGTGAGCACTTTAGCATCGCTGACTGGCGTTGCCAGCGGCAGAAAGGCCAGAGACAGTTTTACCCACTCAATACGGTCGCCTGTTTCAGCCGCTGTTTTTGCGTTGGCCGTTTTGGCATAAGTTACGGCATCGGAATTCGCACTTAGTGACATCTTGTTCTCTCCTGGTGGTTATAAAATGATTGCGCTAACATTTTTAATGATGGCGCAATCATTACGCCAGTAAATTGCTTCTGATTTGAACAATCGATCACAAATGCGGAGATAACAGGGGCTGTTTTTATAAACAGCATCACATTCCAACGCATTGTGTGAAAATGCACAAATCATTATGATGGCGCTAACATTTTACAAGGCGTTATTTCACTAAGCTGCTGTTTTCTCTGCGTTATGCACCAGGGATGCTGGCAATGGCCGAAATCATGATGAATAATGCACAAATCCATCGGCGATTTTTACAAAGGCATCAACCGTGAAAAATTCCAGACCTCCCCGCGCACCAACGTTGGAAGATGTTGCCCGCACCGCGGGATTATCGCCAATGACCGTAAGCAGGGCGCTGAATACCCCGCAAATGGTGCGCCCGAAAACAGTAGAAAAGGTGATGCAGGCCGTTCGCGCCACCGGATATATTCCCAACGCACTGGCGGGGGGGTTGGCCTCACGTCGCAGCAAACTGATTGCGGTAGTGGTCCCACAAATTAACAACAATATGTTTGTCGATACCATTCAGTCGCTGAGCGACAAACTGGCTGAACGTGGGTATCACATCTTGCTGTGCGTAGCTGGGTATACGCAGCAAACCGAAGCCGAGCTGGTAGCAACGCTGCTTTCTCGTCGACCGGACGGCGTGGTGCTCACGGGTATCCACCACACCGTTGAGCTGAAAAAAGTGATCCTCAACGCCGCCATTCCGGTGGTGGAAATCTGGGATTTGACGCCAACCCCCATCGATATGCTGGTGGGGTTCTCGCACGAAAAAGTCGGGCAGGCGGTGGCTGACTATCTCCTTGCAAAAGGTTATCGTCGCCCGGGCCTGTTATGGACCGCCGATCGCCGCGCAGGTCAGCGTAAACACGGACTCTGTGATGTGTTGAGTCGCCATGGCATTACCACGGTGCCGCAGGTGGATGTGCCGCTTCCGGCTTCGCTGGCGTTGGGACGCAGTGGCTTGACGCAGCTTTTTGCCGACAGCGAATTTGATGTGATTGTCTGTAGCTCGGATACCCTCGCGCAGGGGGCAATTATGGAGGCGGAAAGCCGTGGTTTGGCGGTACCACACGATTTAGCGGTGGTGGGCTTTGGCGATCTTGATTTTGCCGCTAGCAATCGCCCGGCAATTACCACCGTCAGCGTAGACCGACGCGCCATTGGACAGCGGGCCGCCTCGCTGCTCGCCGACAGAATTGAGCACATTCCTCGTGAAGACGATATTATCGATGTCGGATTTCATCTTATCGTACGCGAGTCCGCGTAAAGACAATAATAAGGAACCTGCTATGCCGCACGTTGATATTAAATGTTTTCCCCGCGATTTGAATGACGAACAAAAATCCGCGCTGGCGGCGGAGATTACCGAGGTGATCGTTCGCCATCTGCAAAGTAAAGACAGCTCGGTGAGCGTCGCGCTCAATGAGGTTGACCCAAAAGCCTGGCAGCAGGTGTGGGATAGGGAAATCGCACCGCACATGGATACGCTGATTAAAAAACCGGGTTACAGTATGTGAGAGAAAACGGGCGGATAATCCGCCCGTTGTACGTTATGTTTAAGGGGTAACGATATTGAACCAGAACTCGAATTTATCCATGTAGCCCAGCATAGAATCAAGTTTAGCGCCGTCACCGGTCACCTTCACATCGCCACTCTGTTCAGCCTGTTTCAGCGTCACTTCCTTAAGGATGATTTTGTTCAACGTGTCACGGTTGAGCGTGATAGTTGCGTCTGCGTCTTTGGCTTCAGAATTGGCGGTGTGGTTTAGCACGCCGTTTTCCAGCTCCAGCTTGTATTTACCGCCGTCGCTACCGAGGTCGATGTTGAATACTGATTTCGCGTCGCCCGCTTTCTGCCCGTTAATATGCACTGCCAGATAGTCAAAGAACATTTCTGGCGTCATCGCGCGGACGGTATCCGGGCTGGCGGTATTCGGGGTTGGCCCTTTGATCACGCCGTTACGCAACTCTTGTGCGCCGGTGAGGTAGAAGTTACGCCACGGTCCGGATTCAGCCTGGTAGCCTAATTGTTCCAGCGCATCGGCTTCCAGATTACGCGCGGCCTGGTTGTTCGGATCGGCAAACACCACTTTGCTCACGACCTGCGCCACCCAGCGGTAGTTACCCTGGTCATAGTCGGCTTTCGCTTTTTGCAAAATGGCATCGGCGCCGCCCATATAGTCGACGAATTTCTTCGCGGCTTCTTCCGGCGGTAATTCATCAAGCGTGGCCGGGTTGCCGTCAAACCAGCCGAGATACAGCACGTAGGTGGCTTTCACGTCGTGGCTAACAGAGCCATAGTAGCCCCGGTTGGCCCAGGTATGTGCCAGCGAGTCCGGCAGTTTAAAGTTCGCGGCGATCTCGTCACGGGTCAGACCTTCGTTGGCCATACGTAACGTTTGATCGTTGATGTAACGGTACAAGTCACGCTGGCTTTTCAGCAGTGTCATGACCTTGTCGTTACCCCAGGTTGGCCAGTGGTGCTGCGCCATCAGGATTTCAGCTTTGTCCCCCCAGCGCACAATCGCTTCGTTGATGTATTTTGACCACGGCAGCGGTTCACGGATTTTAGCGCCGCGCAGCGAGTAAGTGTTGTGCAGGGTATGGGTGACATCTTCGGCAGATTCAATCAGCTTTTTCTCTTCGATGTACCACAGCATTTCCGACGGGGCTTCAGAGCCTGGTGCCAACATGAAATCATAGGTCAGACCGTCGATAACTTCTTTTTGCCCATCTTTCTCAATGATATTGGTGGGTGCAATCAGAGTAACCGTGCCCGCAGAGGTGGTGGTGCCGAGTCCCGCGCCGACCTGGCCTTTGGCGTCCGGTTTTAGCAGGTTACCGTACATATAGCTGGCGCGACGGCTCATGACGTTACCGGCCATGATATTTTCTGCCACCGCGGCTTCCATAAAGCCAGCTGGCGCATAAATCTTCACCTTGCCCGCTTTCACGTCGGCTTCATCAACAACGCCGCGTACGCCGCCATAATGGTCAACGTGGCTGTGGGTGTAAATTACCGCTACAACCGGTTTGTTACCCCGGTTTTTAAAGTAAAGATCCATCCCTACTTTAGCTGTTTCAGCAGAGACCAGCGGATCAACCACGGTGATGCCTTCTTTACCTTCGATAATCGTCATGTTCGACAAATCGAGGTTACGGATCTGGTAGACGCCATCCGTTACTTCAAACAGTCCGCTGATGTTGATTAGCTGAGCCTGTCGCCACAGGCTTGGGTTAACCGAATCCGGTGATTTATCACCTTCTTTAATAAAGGCGTACTGTTGCGGGTTCCAGACCACGTTACCTTGCTCACCTTTAATCACCTCCTGAGGAATCGGGGCGATAAAGCCTTTATGGGCGTCAGTAAAGTCGGTGTTATCAGAGAAGGGCAGTTGATTGTATAGCGCATTGTTGGCCTGTTGCGTGGCGGCAGTGGCGTCTTTTGGCGCTTCAGCAGCCATAACTGGGACGGCAAACGATGTTAATAACCCAGCCAGGAGTAAACTTTGTGCGATTCTATTAAGTTGCATCGTAAATCCTCTCAGAGACTTCAGGACGTGCGGTGTCTACGGATAGCGTTTTGGTTAAATATTTGAATTAGAGCAAACTTAACTATAATTCACATGAATGAATCGGCAAGGTCACGGTGGCTGTTTTATCCAATTGTTTTTTTTGGAAGTTTTAAGAAAAAGTAGAATAAAAAAACGTGGATGACAGGGGGCTGTCATCCGTTCCGATCACTCACCTGCAGTAATGCGTTTTCCGCTGGTGATAAAGGTGCCCGCACCGAGATGATGCAGGGTGTTGAGTTTGTCATCATCGAACTGCCAGCGTCCGTCGACAAAGACGCGATCGTCCGCTGCAGCGGAAACAACCTGGCCGAACAGGGTGTCATACTTCTCTTGCGCAGATGTTGCAGGCAGCAGGCGACACTCCATCCACGCCAGGCATTTAGCCTCTATCAGCGGTAAGCCCAGCACCGGACCTTTGACTACCGGAATGCCGTAGCAGTTAAATTTATCTTCCACGCGACCAGAAACGCTGCCCACCGCGTAGGTCCAGTTAGTTGCCGCCACGCCGGGAATGACAATGCCAAACATGCCGTTACGTTCAATGAGTTCACGCGACCAGGCGGTCTTATCCACCACAATGGCAATACGCGGCGGGTCAAACTCAACGGGCATGGACCACGCCGCCGCCATCACATTTCGCCGCTGCGTATTTTCATCACGACTGGTTATCAAGACCGTTGGACCGTGATTTAACAGTCGGCTGGCATGGTGTAATTCAACCGGACGGAAATGACTCATGGTGGATCCTCAGTTGAGTGGATAGTGCACACAATTAATATAGATATTAACGGGATTAGCGATTTTGTCGCCCGGCATACGGCGGGAGCGCACAAAATCGACGGCTGAAAATGAAAAATGCGTTATAAGTACAACATTCAACGCACAGGGATCCGGTATGACGCCTTTTTTAACCGCTTATTTTTCCCGTATTGGCTGGTCAGGTACGGCTAACGTCAACATTGACACTTTGCAGGCGCTGCATTTACTGCACAACGGTGCGATTCCGTTTGAAAATCTCGATGTGCTGCTGCCGCGAGAAATGCAGCTCGACGAGCAGTCGCTGGAAGAGAAACTGGTGGGCGCGCGTCGCGGCGGCTATTGCTTTGAGCAGAATGGGGTATTTGAGCGTGCGCTGCGGGAGATTGGCTTTACCGTGCGCAGTTTACTTGGGCGGGTGGTGCTGGCAAATCCGCCCAGCTTGCCGCCGCGCACGCATCGACTGTTACTGGTCGAATTGCAAGGTGAAGCGTGGATTGCCGATGTTGGTTTTGGCGGACAAACGCTAACCGCGCCGATTCGTCTGCAGGCCGACATTGAACAGCAGACACCGCACGGTGAATATCGGCTGATTCGGGAAGACGAGGACTGGATCCTGCAGTTCCGTCATCATGAGCACTGGCAATCGATGTACCACTTCGATCTGGTCACTCAGCATCAGAGCGATCATCTGATAGGTAACTTCTGGTCCGCGCATTGGCCACAGTCGCATTTTCGCCATCACTTGCTGATGTGTCGTCATCTGCCAGACGGCGGTAAGCTGACCCTGACCAACTTCCATTTTACGCACTATGAAGCGGGCCATGCGGTAGAGCAGATTAACTTACCTGACGTCGCGAGCCTGTATGCCCTGTTACAGGACCGCTTTGGTCTGGGAGTTGATGATGCCAAACACGGCTTTACCGAGGCGGAACTGGCAACGGTGATGGCGGCGTTTGATACGCATCCGGAGGCGGGTAAATAGGGTGATGATTTGCCGGATAGCGACGCGATGCGTCTTATCCGGCCTACCGACTCAATTAAAATCTATCGCCCATTCGGCATGAAACAGGATCACCGCCGCACCGGTAATCGTCACTTTTTGCGGCTGATTGTCCTGGATTGCCACCGTCACCTCGACAATGCCGTCGCGTCCCAGCGCACGGCCTTGATGCCCCTGAACATGCAAGATTTTTCCGTCATGAGCCATTAGGTTGTGGTGCACCAGCCATGCGCCCATTGGACCATTGGCATTGCCGGTGACCGGATCCTCCACAATGCCAATCGCCGGTGAAAACATCCGACCATCAGTGGCATTTTCCCCTGGTCGAATCTGAAACGGGAAGAAGCCGTTGCAGCCAATGTGCTGGCTGATCGCGATTAATGCCGACTGGTCCGGGGACAGGGCGTCGAGGTCGACCTCCGGTTTCAACGGGATCATCACTTTCGAATGTCCGGTCGAGGCAATCTGGAGCGGCAGTCCCGGCAGTATATCGTCTTCGGTCAGATGCAGGGCGGCGATGATGGCTGCACGCGTGGGTCCCTCCAGCGGCGGCTCAAAAGTCGGCGTACCCTGTTCCAGACTGATGCGATAGCCGTTATCTTCAGCATGAATATCAACGCGGTAACGCCCGGCCAACGACGTTTGCCAGATGGTCGTAGTGCCCAGTCCAAGCACGCTGGCGCGAACATAGTGTGCGGCGACGGTGGCGTGCCCACAGATAGGTACTTCGACCGTTGGCGTGAAATAGCGAATACGCACGTCACTGTCGTCGCTGGTGAGCAGAAAAGCGGTTTCAGAATGACGCAGTTCACGCGCAATCAGCTGCATCTGCGCCTCACTCAGTCCGTCAGCATGCAGCACAACGCCTGCGGAATTGCCGCGAAATGGGTGTGGAGTAAAGGCATCGACGTGGTAAACCTGTGGTTTCATTGGCGTTCTCCCTGGAGTGGAGAAGCATCATAACGTGCAAAATGCTGGATGGCGACGCCCTGCGTCTTATCCGGCCTACGGAATCTCCCTGTAGGCCGGATTTGGCAATACAACGCGAATTTATCGGCGAGAACGGACGATCTGGTTACGACGGGTGAAATATTCGACCGGCGCGCTCCACACGTGGACCAGACGGGTGAACGGGAACAGCAGGAAGATGGTCATCCCCAGAACCAGATGGACGCGGAAAATTAGCGCCACGCCATCCAGATGCGCAGACGCGCCGCCCTGGAAGGTCACCACCGACTGCGCCCAGCCCACCAGTTTCAGCATTTCACTGCCGTCCGGATGTTGTGCTGAGAACGGAATGGTGGTCAGACCGAGGATACACTGAACCAGCAGAACACACAGGATCAGAATATCAGCGGTAGAGGATGTCGCGCGAATTCGCGAATTCGTCAGACGACGAACCAGCAAACCCGCGCCGCCGACCAGCGTCAGCACGCCGCAAATCCCGCCCGCAATCATCGCCATTTGCTGCTTCACTGCGATAGGCAGGAACCAGGCGTACATCCAGTGCGGGGTTAACATGCCAAACAGATGGCCGAAGAAAATCCCCAAAATGCCGATGTGAAACAGGTTTGACCACAACACCATGCCGCGTTTGTCCAGCATCTGACTGGAGGAGGCGCGCCAGGTGTACTGGCCGTAGTCGTAGCGTAGCCAGCTGCCGAGGATAAACACTGTCCCGCACAGATACGGGTAGATGTCGTAAAAAAAGACGTTCAGGTACTGTATCATTTCGGGCCTCCCGAGCTGACGTCAACATACTGTGGCGCCACGTCCTGGCTAAAGCGCCGTTGGTAGCTTTGCAACGGTGAACTGTCACAGGCGGTGGCGTTATCCTCAATGAACTTCACCTGTTCCTCTTCCCATACAGCGTCGAGCGCCTGTCGGGTATCGTCACGGGTTTCTGCGCCGACCTGTTTCGTGACACTGTCACTTGAAAGCGGACTGCCCGCCAGCATGAGAAGGGCGTCAAACAGCTGATACCATGGGGTATCACGCTGCTTTAAGCGCCCGCCAAGCAGCGCCAGGATCGGCGCGACATTTTGCAATCCCTCTTTAGCCTCTGCCTCCGGCAGCACGCTCAAATACTCCAGATACAGCGGCAGGTGATCAGGCAGCTCACGGCAGGCGAGCTGTAACCCGACCTTTTCGTACTGTGCCAGCAGGTCGACCATTGCCTGACCGCGATCGCGTGATTCTGCATGAACATGTTCAAACAGCAGCAGCGAGGTGGCGCGCCCCCGGTCAAACACCTCGCACCATTCGGCTTGCTTATCCAGCAGCGGGGCATTTAACAGTTCTCGGGTGAATTCGCTCAGCATCGGTGCATCACTGGCGACCAGCGCCAGCGCATCGTCCTTACATTCCCACAGCAATTCATCCGGATACTCCATCAACAGCCCGATAACCTTGAGGATCTGCATTATTCACCCTCCGCTTTATCGCGCACTTCGGTGATGTCGATAGCATCAATGCGGCTGCTGTTGAACAGGTTGAATTTGGTATCTGAACCGTGGCAGCCATCGCCGAAGGTAAAGCCGCAGCCGTTTTTCTCCGGGAAGGCATCACGGGCCATTTCGCGGTGGCTGGTCGGGATCACGAAGCGGTCTTCGTAGTTGGCAATCGCCAGATAGCGATACATCTCTTCGACCTGCTCCACGCTCAACCCGACTTCGTCGATAGCGCGGGTATCGGTGACACCTTCAACGGTTTGCGAGCGCATGTAGTGGCGCATCGCCATCATACGTTTTAGCGCGCGCAGCACCGGGCCGGTATCGCCCACGCTGAGCATGTTGGCGAGGTATTGCACTGGAATACGCAGCGATTCTACCGCGGGCAGGATATTGCCATTGTGCGGCAGGCCACCGGCGTCGGCGATCGACTGAATCGGTGACAACGGCGGCACATACCAGACCATTGGTAGGGTGCGATACTCCGGATGCAGCGGCAGAGCCAGCTTCCAGTCCATTGCCATTTTGTAGACCGGCGAGCGCTGGGCGGCGTCAATCACGTTTTGCGGAATACCCTGTTTCAGCGCTTCTTCAATGACCGCTGGATCGTTCGGGTTGAGGAACACGTCGCACTGGCGCTCGTAGAGATCGGTTTCATGCTCGGTGCTGGCCGCTTCTTCAATGCGGTCGGCGTCGTACAGCAGGACGCCGAGATAGCGAATGCGGCCGACGCAGGTTTCTGAACACACCGTCGGCTGGCCGGATTCAATGCGCGGATAGCAGAAAATACATTTTTCCGACTTGCCGCTCTTCCAGTTAAAGTAGATTTTCTTATACGGGCAACCGCTGATACACAAACGCCAGCCGCGGCATTTATCCTGGTCGATCAACACAATGCCGTCTTCTTCACGCTTGTAGATGGCACCGCTCGGGCAGGTCGCCACACAGCTCGGGTTCAGGCAGTGTTCACACAGGCGCGGCAGATACATCATGAAGGTGTTTTCGAACTGGCCGTACATCTCCTTTTGCATCTTCTCGAAGTTACGATCGCGTGCGCGCTTAGAAAACTCGCCGCCGAGCAGTTCTTCCCAGTTTGGCCCCCAGATAATCTTGTCCATCCGTTTGCCATCAATCAGCGAACGCGGACGGGCGGTGGGCTGATGTTTGCCTTCCGGTGCGCTATGCAGATGCTGGTAATCGTAGGTGAACGGCTCGTAGTAATCATCGATTTGCGGGATCACCGGGTTGGCAAAAATTTTGGTGATCACGCCCATCTTGCCGCCCAGGCGCGGTCTGATTTTACCGTTAACGTCGCGGATCCAGCCGCCTTGCCACTCTTCCTGATCTTCCCAGTTTTTGGGGTAACCAATCCCCGGTTTGGTTTCGACGTTGTTAAACCATGCGTATTCCATACCTTCACGTCCGGTCCAGACGTTTTTACAGGTGACGGAGCAGGTGTGGCAGCCGATGCACTTATCCAGATTAAGAACCATGCCTACCTGTGAGCGTATTTTCATTTTTTCGCCTCCTGTACCTGATCGCGACCTTCATCATCCAGCCAGTCAATATTTTTCATTTTTCTAATCATGATGAACTCATCGCGGTTAGAGCCGACGGTGCCGTAGTAGTTAAAGCTGTAGGACAGCTGTGCATAGCCGCCGATCATGTGCGTCGGTTTCGGACACACGCGGGTCACTGAGTTGTGAATACCACCTCGCATGCCGGTAACTTCAGAACCGGGGATATTCATGATTCGCTCCTGCGCGTGATACATCATGGTCATTCCCGGCGGTACACGCTGGCTGACCACCGCACGGGCGGTCAACGCGCCGTTGGCATTGAAGGCTTCGATCCAGTCGTTATCCTCGATCCCCAGCTCTT
Source organism: Citrobacter sp. wls829 (assembly GCF_005280825.1). Lineage (NCBI taxonomy): Bacteria > Pseudomonadati > Pseudomonadota > Gammaproteobacteria > Enterobacterales > Enterobacteriaceae > Citrobacter > Citrobacter sp. wls829. The sequence goes on along the minus strand of NZ_SZWP01000105.1, from coordinate 105,084 downwards.
TGGCGTCGGTTTCACTGATCCAGACAATCGGCCCGCCGCGCGACAGCGTCAGCATCAGCAGGTTTTCGCTGTACGTGGAGTGGATGCCCCATTTCTGGTGCGGCGTCAGGAAATTCAGCGCTTTTTCCGGGAAGCCGTTCGGTGGAACCTCACGCATTTCCGTCACGCTACGGGTATCGATTGGCGGTCGATAAGCCACCAGGCTTTCGCCAAAGGCACGCATCCACGCGTGATCCTGATACAACTGCTGGCGACCGGACAGGGTGCGCCATGGGATCAGTTCGTGTACGTTGGTATAGCCGGCGTTGTAGGAGACATGCTCGCTTTCAAGACCCGACCAGGTGGGGCTGGAGATGATTTTGCGCGGCTGTGCCTGAATATCGCGAAAACGAATCTTCTCGTCTTCTTTGTTCAGAGCCAGATGCGTGTGATCACGCCCGGTCATCGCCCCCAGGGCTTGCCAGGCTTTCACCGCCACCTGACCGTTGGTTTCCGGTGCCAGCGCGAGGATCACTTCAGACGCGTCCAACGCGGTGTCGATCAGCGGTCGGCCTTTCGCCGGGCCTTCTCGCTTGGTGTAGTTCAGCTTACCGAGGAAATCGACTTCAGCCTGGGTGTTCCACGAAATGCCTTTCCCGCCGTTACCCAGTTTATCCATTAGCGGACCGAGCGAGGTAAAGCGTTCGTAAGTGGCAGGGTAGTCGCGTTCGACAACCGTAATATTGGGCGCCGTTTTACCGGCAATGAGGTCACATTCACCCTTGCGCCAGTCCTGAATATCAAACGGCTGCGACAGCTCTGCCGGAGAGTCATGCTGGAGCGGTTGCAGCACCACATCGGTTTCCTGACCCAGATGCCCCACGCAGACCTCGGAGAACACTTTGGCAATGCCCTTGTAAATCTCCCAGTCGCTTTTGGACTCCCAGGCTGGGTCAACCGCCGCAGACAGGGGGTGAATAAACGGATGCATATCCGAGGTATTCATGTCGTCTTTTTCATACCAGGTGGCGGTCGGCAACACGATATCGGAGAACAGGCAGGTGCTGGACATACGGAAATCAAGCGTCACCAGCAGGTCAAGCTTGCCTTCGATGGCCGCCGTTTGCCATTCCACCTCTTCAGGTTTAATACCCTCGCTTTCGCCCAGCGCTTCACCCTGAATACCGCTTTCGGTACCCAGCAAATATTTGAGCATGTATTCATGCCCTTTGCCGGAGGAGCCAAGCAGGTTCGAACGCCAGACAAACAGGTTACGCGGGTGGTTACTGCCGTTGTCCGGTTGCTCACAGGCCATGCGGATATCACCGGACTTCAGCGCCTGCGCGGTGTATTCCGCTGGAGATAATCCAGCCTGTTCCGCTCGGGCTTTAACGGTTAATGGGTTCAGGTTGAGCTGTGGGGCAGAAGGCAGCCAGCCCATACGCTCGGCACGGACGTTGAAATCGATCAGATGTCCGGTAAATTTCGACGCGTCAGCCAGCGGAGAGAGCAACTCCTGGGCGGTGACTTTTTCATAGCGCCACTGGCTGGAATGGTTGTAGAAAAACGAGGTGCTGTTCATCTGACGCGGAGGGCGGTTCCAGTCCAGCGCAAAGGCCAACGGTAACCAGCCGGTCTGCGGGCGCAGTTTTTCCTGTCCTACATAGTGCGCCCAGCCGCCGCCGCTTTGACCGACACAGCCACAGAACACCAGGATGTTAATCATCCCACGGTAGTTCATGTCCATGTGGTACCAGTGGTTGACGCCTGCCCCGAGGATGATCATCGAACGACCATGGGTTTTGTGCGCGGTATCGGCAAATTCACGGGCAATTTGTTCGATATGACGGCGAGGCACACCGGTGATTTGTTCGCCCCAGGCCGGGGTGTAGGCTTTAATCTCACTGTAATCACGGGCCGCGAGGTCATCATCAAGTCCGCGATCGAGCCCGTAGTTCGCCAGGACTAAATCGTACACGCTGACCACCGGACAACGGCGGCCATCAGCGAGGGTAAGGTGCTTAACCGGTAGTTTACGCACCAGCACCGGCTCCTGCTTCACGCTGCGAAAATGCGGATTTTCGTTACCACCAAAATAGGGGAACGCCACACCCGCCACCTCATCATGCTGGCCGAGTAACGACAGGGACAGTTCTGTTTCCGTGCCGGCAGCCAGCGACTCGAGGTTCCATTTGCCTTTTTCGCCCCAGCGAAAACCAATAGAACCATTCGGTACCACCAGTTCACCGGCGTTGTTGAAGGCCACGGTTTTCCATTCAGGGTTATTACTTTCACCCAGTCCGTCGACGAGGTCCGAGGCGCGCATCATCCGTCCTGGTACAAAGCTACCGTCTTCCCGGGCATCTAGCAGCACCAGCATCGGCATATCGGTATAACGCCGGCAATAGTTGATGAAGTAGTCGCTGGGCTTATCAAGGTGGAACTCTTTGAGGATAACGTGACCCATGGCCATCGCCAGCGCGCTGTCAGTGCCTTGCTTCGGTGCCAGCCACTGATCGCACAGCTTGGCAACTTCCGAGTAGTCCGGCGTAATGGCGATGGTCTTGGTGCCTTTATAGCGGACTTCGGTAAAGAAGTGAGCATCTGGCGTACGGGTCTGTGGAACGTTAGATCCCCAGGCAATGATATAGCTGGAGTTATACCAGTCGGCGGATTCCGGCACGTCAGTCTGCTCACCCCAGGTCATAGGCGAGGCCGGAGGCAAGTCACAGTACCAGTCATAGAAGCTCAGGCAGGTGCCGCCGAGCAGCGACAGATAGCGTGTCCCCGCTGCGTAGGAGACCATCGACATGGCAGGGATGGGGGAGAATCCGGCTACGCGATCCGGGCCGTAGGTTTTCACCGTCCAGACGTTAGCTGCGGCGATCAGTTGATTTAATTCTTTCCAGTTGGAACGGATAAATCCGCCACGTCCGCGTACCTGTTTGTAGCTCTGGCACTTTTGCGGATCGTGCATAATGGATTCCCACGCCAGTACCGGGTCGGGCTGGCGGGAAAGGGCGTCGCGCCACAGTTCGACCAGGCGTTTACGCACCAGCGGGTATTTCAGGCGGTTGGCGCTGTAAAGATACCAGGAATAGCTGGCACCGCGCGGGCATCCGCGAGGTTCATGGTTGGGCAGGTCCGGGCGGGTGCGTGGATAGTCAGTTTGCTGGGTTTCCCAGGTGACCAGGCCGTTTTTAACGTAGATTTTCCAACTGCATGAGCCGGTACAGTTGACGCCGTGGGTCGAGCGGACAATTTTATCAAACTGCCAGCGTTGGCGATAGCTGTCTTCCCAATCCCTATTGGTGTGCATGACTTGCCCGTGCCCGTCGGCAAACGTATCGCCCTTTTGTTTAAAGTAACGAAAGCGATCCAACAGTTTACTCATGACATTTCTCCTGCTCCTAATGGACACTGCCTACGATCTGCAGGCCAAATAGTTGTTATTTTTTTTGTGATTTGCGGCCATAGACCAGCCAGGTCACCAGCACGCAGACGATGTAAAACACTAAAAATATTTTCATGGCGCCCACTGGTGATCCAGTCAGCGCCAGCGAGGTACCGAAGGCTTTCGGAATAAAGAAACCACCCACTGCGCCAATGGCCGAGATAAAACCAAGGGCCGCTGCGGTGTCGGTTACTGCTTCGCGCTGGGCCTGTTCTTCCGTACCACCGTGCAATTTCACGCGGTAAATGGTTATTTTGCGAAAGATCACCGCAATCATCTGGAAAGTTGAGCCGCTGCCCAGACCGGCGGTCAGGAACAGTCCCATAAACACCAGGTAGAAGGCGGTGAAGTTTCCAGAACCCGAACCCGGCAAGGTGAGGAACAGCAGGCCGCTAAACAGTGCCATAAACATAAAGTTGATTAACGTCACCCGCACACCGCCAAACTTGTCCGAGATAACGCCGCCCGCAGAGCGCGCCAGTGCGCCGATAAACGGCCCAAAGAACGCCAGCTGCAGAATATTCACGTCAGGAAACTGGGTTTTGGCCAGCATGGCAAACCCGGCGGAAAAACCGATAAATGAACCGAAGGTGGCGAGATACAACAGGCTTAACAGCCACAGATGAAAACGCTTCAGTACCGGCAGCTGTGAGGCGATAGAGGCTTTGGAACTGGCGATATCGTTCATGCCGATGCCCGCTGCCAGAGTGGAGAGCAGCAGCAACGGCACCCAAATCCAGGCGGCGTTGGTCAATGACAGTAACGAACCATCAGGTTGCGGCACGCCCTGGACGCCGAGGAAGGTAAAAATAGGCAGAAAAATCACCAGTGGAGCGATCAATTGCATCACGCTGACGCCCAGATTGCCGAGACCGCCGTTAACGCCGAGTGCGCTGCCTTGCTTCGCTTTCGGGAAGAAGAAGCTGATATTGCCCATGCTGGAGGCAAAGTTGGCGCCAGCAAAACCACACATCAGCGCAATAACGATAAATACGCCAAACGGAGTAGCTGTATTTTGCACTGCAAATCCGAGCCACAGGCACGGGATAACAAGAATCGCAGTGCTAAAAACCGTCCAGCGGCGGCCGCCAAATATAGGCACCATAAAGGAGTAGGGGACGCGTAATATTGCACCAGAAAGGGACGGTAATGCGGTTAATAAAAAAAGTTGATCGGTGGTGAAATTAAAACCAATTTTATTTAAGTTTACTGCTACGGCGCTAAATAGCATCCAGACACAGAACGCAAGAAGGAGACAACTGACTGATATCCAGAGGTTTCTTCGGGCAATATGCTTACCTTTATTTTCCCAAAAGGCGGCATTTTCTGGTTTCCAGTCGGTTAAAAGATAACGATTATTTTTCTCATTTGAAGGTGACATATTATCCTCACATGCGCACGTCGTTCAAGAAATAAACGCATACAGAGCCGTACTGGCCCTGATTAGAAATTATTGAAAAGCGTTAAGAATATTGAATGAAAGGATAGATAAAAAAGCGCAATAGTGCGGAGTGAGTGGAGAATTAAGCGTTGCTTATGTGTTACTAATTGTAAATATAAAAGATACATTATTAATGTATCAATAACATTAACTAAACAGCTCCAGACGAATCATTCGATCCAGATGCCGTGTAAAGGCCGGATCCGCCATTTCTGACATCCCCAGCGCATACATACCGTCGAGGCCACACACGAGACCGATCAAGCGCCAGGCGACGTCGGCGGCATCCTGTTCGGCCAAAAACTCACCTTCTTGCTGGCCGCGAAGAATGATCGCCGTTGTTTCTTCATGCCACATGCGCATGGTCAGTAGGTAGGCGCTTTTGATTTCGGGGTCTTTGTCAGCCAGGATCTGCGCTTCTCGCCAGAGTTTAATGTACGGCTCAAACCCGCCGTCATCACTGCCAAGCATAGCGTGGAGTTGCTCGCGGAAGGTCGCACCTTCGCTGACCTGTTCCGCATCAAGCAGGGTACGAATCAGACGAACAAACGCCAGAGACTTAAGCTCACCGGCTGACGTGAAATGGTGATGCAGTTGGCCGGTCGCCACTTTCGCCTCGGTTGCAATGCGTCGTATCGTCATGGCGCTAAACCCTTCTTCCAGCGCGACGCGCATTGCCGCCTGCAGGATCACTTCCCGACGTTCATCCCGATTCAAATAACTCATACATCCCCCTCTACCTACGTTGAAAGCAGTCTAACAAAAAGTTGGACATATGTTCAATTTTCCGTAGGATCGTTAAAGCTGGACATGTGTCCAGTTTAAGTTTTGTAGGGAGTTTTATGTTTCGTCAGTGGTTAACGTTAGTGATTATTGTGCTGGTCTACATCCCTGTTGCGATTGATGCAACGGTGCTGCACGTTGCCGCGCCCACGCTGAGTATGACGCTGGGTGCCAGTGGTAACGAGCTGCTGTGGATCATTGATATTTATTCCCTGGTGATGGCAGGGATGGTGCTGCCGATGGGGGCACTGGGCGATCGCATTGGCTTTAAACGCCTGCTGCTGCTGGGCGGAGGCCTGTTTGGTCTGGCCTCGCTGGCTGCAGCCTTTGCCCATACCGCCGGATGGCTTATCGCCACGCGCGCCGTGTTGGCAATTGGTGCGGCAATGATCGTCCCGGCGACGCTGGCCGGTATTCGTGCGACCTTTGCTGAACAGCGCCACCGTAATATGGCGCTTGGCGTCTGGGCGGCGGTCGGTTCCGGCGGGGCAGCATTTGGTCCGCTGGTTGGCGGTATGCTGCTGGAGCACTTCTATTGGGGTTCTGTATTCTTAATCAATGTGCCGATTGTGTTAGTGGTGATGGCATTGACCGCGCGTTACGTTCCGCGCCAAACCGGTCGTCGCGATCAGTCATTAAATTTCGGTCATGCGATTATGCTGATTGTTGCCATTCTGCTGCTGGTGTATAGCGCGAAAACGGCGCTGAAGGGACACATCGCGACGGGCGTGATTGTGCTGACGCTGTTGGTGGGCGCTTTACTGCTGGGGCAGTTCGTGCGCATCCAGCTTGCCGCATCGCGCCCGATGATCGATATGCGACTGTTTACCCATCGCATTATCTTGAGCGGCGTTGTCATGGCAATGACCGCGATGATAACCCTGGTAGGCTTTGAACTATTAATGGCCCAGGAACTGCAGTTTGTGCACGGATTAACACCGTATCAGGCGGGTCTCTTTATGCTGCCAGTGATGCTGGCCAGTGGATTCAGCGGGCCGATTGCCGGGATGTTGGTATCGCGTCTGGGACTACGTTGCGTGGCTACCGCGGGCATGGCGCTGAGTGCCGTCAGCTTCTATGGGCTGGCGATGACCGATTTTAGCACCCAGCAGATCCAGGCCTGGATATTAATGGCCCTGTTGGGCTTCAGTGCCGCCAGCGCGCTGTTAGCCTCCACGGCGGCCATTATGGCGGCGGCACCCGCAGAAAAAGCGGCCGCTGCCGGGGCTATCGAAACCATGGCCTACGAGTTGGGTGCGGGTCTGGGGATCGCGATTTTTGGTTTACTGCTAAGCCGCAGTTTTTCCGCGTCAATTCTGCCGCCTGCAGGACTTAACCCGCAGGAGCTTGAGCGCGCCTCATCATCGATGGGGGAAGCGGTACAGCTGGCGCACTCGCTTCCGCCCTCACTCAGTGAGGCGCTGTTGACGGCCGCCAGAGACGCCTTTACCTGGTCGCATAGCGTGGCATTGAGCAGCGCGGGCAGCATGCTGATCGTCCTGGCGGTAGGAATGTGGTTCAGTCTGGCAAAAGTGAAACAGCAATAACTAGTGGGCTAAATGGCAGGGGTAATCCATCTCTTCGACTTCTTTTCCACTCAGTCGAGCGTATTGCCCCGTCAGTCTCCAGAACGCAGGCTGTGTTTCGGTGTAGATCTCTGCCGCTAAAATCAGGCGGCGGCGGTCTACTTCGTTCAGTTCCAGCAATGTCCACGGAATAAAGTAGCGTTCGCTGTCGGTCAGCGTAAACCACAGCGGGCACCCGCAACCGGAACAGAAGAAACGTTCACCACGATTTGAAGAAGGAAAGTGCGAAGGTTCCGCAGATTCTGGCGACATCAGCGGATGACCGCTGGCTTCCAGATACATGGCGATGCCGCCAGACCACTTCTGGCACAGCGTGCAGTGGCAGGCATAGACATCAAGCATGTCGACGTTAACGGTAAAATGACTTTGTCCGCAAAGACAACGACCTGTGAACGTCTGCACGTCATACTCCTTATGACCGAGTCTACTTCAAGAGAAAAAGCCAGCCCGTAGAGGACTGGCTTTGTATTTCACTTACAACAAAATTAGAACTGGTAGTTCAGGCCAACAGCCACAACGTTGTCGGTGCTTACACCAGCAATACGTGTGAAGTTGTTGTCATCCAGCAGGTTGATTTTGTAATCAACGAAGGTGGACATGTTTTTGTTGAAGTAGTAGGTCGCACCCAAGTCTACGTATTCAACCAGATCCTGGTCGCCGAAGACGGCAATGTCTTTACCTTTGGATTTCAGGTAAGCGATGGACGGACGCAGACCGAAGTCGAACTGGTACTGAGCCACAGCTTCAAAGTTCTGCGCTTTCTCAGCGATACCGGCAACGTTGGAACCATAAGTGGTCATGTTGCGGGTTTCAGAGTATGTGGTTGCCAGGTAGATGTTGTTCGCATCATATTTCAGGCCAGCAGCCCATACTTCAGCGTTTTCACCATTAGCTTTGAAGATGTTGTTACGGTTGTTCTGCTCGTCGGTACGGTCAGATTTCGCATAGGTTGCACCTACGCCGAAGCCTTCGTACTCATAAGTGGTAGACAGACCGAAACCGTCGCCATTTGCTTCTTTAACATCGGTGCGGTCGTTTTTGCCCTGGTACTGAGCAGCAAAGTTCAGACCTTCAACCAGACCGAAGAAATCGGTGTTACGGTAGGTTGCAACGCCAGTGGTACGGCTAGTCATGAACACGTCAGTCTGGGTCCAGGTGTCGCCACCGAACTCAGGCAGAACGTCGGTCCATGCGCCGATGTCGTAGGCTACGCCGTAGTTACGGCCGTAGTCGAAAGAACCGTATTCAGCGAATTTCAGGCCAGCGAATGCCAGACGGGTTTTGTCTGCTTCGGAACCCTGATCTTCAGAACGGTTGCCTTTGAATTCGTATTCCCACTGGCCAAAACCAACCAGTTGGTCATTGATCTGAGTTTCGCCTTTGAAGCCCATACGTGCGTAAGTTTTGTCGCCATCGCTGCCGTTGTCGTCAGAGAAGTAATGCTGAGCGTGAACTTTACCGTACAGATCCAGTTTGTTGCCGTCTTTGTTATATACCTCAGCTGCGTTTACCGCACCTGCTGCCAACAGGGAAGTCACTGCCACTGCAACTAATTTAAGTTTCATTCTAAATAATCCTTATAATTTTCTTCTTGGTGTGATTCCTAAACCATTGCTAAACGAAGGGGTTCGTCAATGGCGAACTATTTTTAAATGACCTTGTGGTATGAGTTCAATAATAAGTTTCATAATATTGCAGAATATTTGAAGTTGTGTGATCTAGATCTACTTAATACAACTGATTATATTAGTCGTAATATGTGATTTATCGATATGGGTATATTTACACAAGGAACTATTATGCTGGCTATGGTTTAATTAGCGTTAATTGCGCATGTGTAATATATACATTTAGAGGGATATAGATAACCATGCAATACTTTCATGGGTTAATTAATTACCATATTTTTAACATTTAATTAAACAAAATAAAACATAAAACACAAGCGGAATGAACAATAAATATCCATTAATGTGACGATAATATAACCGGATTTCGTTTTTAGGCTCCACCCGGCATCTTTTTTCAGGCGCGGCGTGTTGCCAGCCAGCACAGCAAAGAGCCAGCGCAGACCATCAGTGCACCTTGCCAGAACGAAAATGACAGCGGGGCGCTCAGCAGCACGGCGGCAAGTGCTGAAGAGAGGACCGGTGTGAAATAAGAGCCAACGGCCATAACCGTGACATTCCCGTGCAGGATACCGATATTCCACGCCGCATAGGCAAATCCTAAGGTTAATGCGGCGGTAAACAGTTTAATGGTCACCGGCGTGCTGAACACCATCTCAGGTTGTGGCGTAATAAAATAATAAATCCACAAACTGGTGGCCGTCAGTAAAACGAACACGGTGATGCCGTTAAAGCCTTTTGCATATTTATTGGTCACAGTGCAATAGGTCGCCCAGATAAATGCGCCAAGAAAAGCGAGAAAATAACTGAGCGGGCTACTGGCGACGTTGCTGATAATTTCACCTAAGTTAAGTCCATTATCTCCACCTAATACCCAGCAAACGCCGGTCAATGCCACGATTAATCCGGGGATAACCAGCCAGGTTGTTTTTTGACCATTAAATAATATCGCAAACAATATGGTCAGGCTGGGCCAGAGATAATTAACCATACCGACCTCAATCGCCTGGTGGCGGGTGGCGGCATAGCCCAGCGCTAACGCTAAACATATTTCATAGCTAACGAACAGTACGCTGCCGGCGATTAAATAGCGAACAGGAAACTGACGGATATTCGGGAAGCCAACGGTGAATATTAGCAGCAGACCGCTTAAAGAAAAGATCATGGCAGCGCCGCCTGCAGGCCCCAGTCCCTCGCTAACGCCACGGATCAGCCCAACCATGGTGCTCCAGAGTATGATGGCGATAAGCCCAATCAACGTTGCTTTTTGCTTTGTCATTCGGTTTGTCTGTCCATAGTACTGGCAAAAAAATGGAGCTGAAATGTATAGCACTTTTAGGTCGTAGCACGCTAACGAATTAGCTTTTGGCTAACCCCTTGTGGGTATGAGGGTTAAACAAACTGCACTATTTAGTAGCGGAACCGTTTCGTTATTGATTTGACGCAAAAAATTTATGGATATAGCTGTTAGTTTCGTCGCGAAGTTGTACGCATCACCTTTCAAGCTGCCGCTTTAGTGCAACGAGAAGGTGCCAGTGTACGCATCCCTGCAAAAAAGAGGAAAGCAATGGACGTCAGCCGCAGACAATTCTTTAAAATCTGCGCGGGCGGTATGGCGGGAACAACAGTAGCCGCACTGGGTTTTGCACCCAAGATGGCTCTGGCTCAGGCGCGAAATTACAAGCTGATACGCGCGAAAGAGATCCGAAACACCTGCACATACTGTTCCGTAGGTTGCGGGCTATTAATGTATAGCCTGGGTGATGGAGCAAAAAATGCCAAAGAATCGATTTACCATATCGAGGGGGATCCGGATCATCCGGTGAGCCGTGGGGCATTATGTCCGAAGGGCGCAGGATTGCTGGACTACGTACACAGTGAAAACCGTTTACGTTATCCTGAATATCGCGCACCGGGTTCCGATAAATGGCAGCGCATTAGCTGGGATGAAGCATTCACCCGCATTGCAAAATTAATGAAAGCTGACCGTGACGCCAACTTCATTGAGAAGAATGAGCAGGGCGTAACGGTAAACCGCTGGCTTTCAACCGGGATGCTGTGCGCATCTGCGGCAAGTAATGAAACTGGCATGCTGACGCAAAAATTTGTGCGCTCACTCGGCATGCTGGCGGTAGATAACCAGGCGCGCGTCTGACACGGACCAACGGTAGCAAGTCTTGCTCCAACATTTGGTCGCGGTGCGATGACCAACCACTGGGTTGATATCAAAAACGCTAACGTCGTGATGGTGATGGGCGGTAACGCCGCTGAAGCACATCCGGTGGGATTCCGCTGGGCGATGGAAGCCAAGAACAACAATGATGCCACGCTGATTGTTGTCGATCCCCGTTTTACACGTACAGCCTCCGTCGCGGATATTTACGCGCCGATTCGTTCCGGTACGGACATTACGTTCCTTTCCGGTGTGTTGCTGTACCTGATTGAAAACAACAAAATTAACGCTGAATACGTTAAGCACTATACCAACGCCAGCCTGCTGGTGCGGGATGATTTTGCTTTCGAAGATGGTCTGTTCAGCGGCTACGACGCAGAAAAACGTCAATACGATAAATCGTCGTGGAACTACCAGTTCGATGAAAACGGCTATGCCAAACGCGATGAAACGCTGTCCCATCCGCGCTGTGTCTGGAACTTGCTGAAACAGCACGTTTCCCGCTATACGCCGGACGTGGTGGAAAACATCTGCGGTACGCCAAAAGCCGACTTCCTGAAAGTGTGTGAAGTGCTGGCCTCTACCAGCGCGGCCGATCGTACCACCACCTTCCTGTACGCACTGGGCTGGACTCAGCATACCGTGGGTGCGCAGAACATCCGCACCATGGCGATGATCCAGTTGCTGTTGGGTAACATGGGGATGGCCGGTGGCGGCGTCAACGCTTTGCGCGGTCACTCCAACATTCAGGGGTTAACCGACTTAGGTCTGCTGTCTACCAGCCTGCCGGGCTATCTGACGCTGCCGTCTGAGAAACAGACCGATCTGCAAACGTATCTGACGGCGAATACGCCAAAAGCCACGCTGGCCGATCAGGTGAACTACTGGGGTAACTATCCTAAGTTCTTCGTTAGCCTGATGAAATCTTTCTACGGCGATGCGGCGCAAAAAGACAATGACTGGGGCTTTAACTGGCTGCCGAAGTGGGATCAGTCCTACGACGTCATTAAATACTTCAACATGATGGATAGCGGGAAAGTCACCGGCTACATCTGTCAGGGCTTTAACCCGGTTGCGTCCTTCCCGGACAAAAACAAAGTGGTGCAGTCGCTGAGCAAACTGAAGTATCTGGTGGTTATCGATCCGCTGGTGACAGAAACCTCAACGTTCTGGCAAAACCATGGCGAATCGAACGATGTCGATCCGTCGACTATCCAGACCGAAGTGTTCCGTCTGCCATCAACCTGCTTTGCGGAAGAAGACGGCTCAATTGCCAACTCCGGACGCTGGCTGCAGTGGCACTGGAAAGGTCAGGATGCACCGGGCGAAGCGCGCAATGACGGCGAAATTCTGGCCGGTATTTACCATCGTCTGCGCAATATGTATCGCACTGAAGGTGGTAAAGGCGTAGAGCCAGTACTGAAAATGAGCTGGAGCTACAAGCAGCCGGACGAACCGCATTCAGAAGAAGTGGCGAAAGAGAACAACGGCTATGCGCTCGAAGATCTCTATGATGCCAACGGCGTGCTGGTTGCGAAGAAAGGCCAGTTGCTGAACAGCTTTGCGCTGCTGCGTGATGACGGTACCACGGCATCCTCCTGCTGGATTTACACCGGTAGCTGGACCGAGCAGGGCAACCAGATGGCTAACCGCGATAACTCTGACCCGTCGGGGCTGGGGAATACGCTGGGTTGGGCATGGGCATGGCCACTGAACCGCCGCGTGCTGTATAACCGCGCATCGGTCGATCCGCAGGGTAAACCGTGGGATCCGAAGCGTATGCTGATCAAGTGGAACGGAACGAAGTGGACGGGTAACGATATCCCGGACTTCAACAACGCACCGCCAGGTAGCGCGACCAATCCGTTTATCATGCAACCGGAAGGTCTGGGTCGTCTGTTCGCCATCGACAAGCTGGCGGAAGGGCCGTTCCCGGAACACTACGAGCCGATGGAAACGCCGCTGGGTACAAACCCGCTGCACCCGAACGTCATCTCTAACCCGGCAGCACGTTTGTACGAAGCGGATGCGTTACGTATGGGGAACAAGAATGACTTCCCATATGTTGGTACGACCTATCGTCTGACCGAACATTTCCACACCTGGACCAAGCACGCGTTGTTGAATGCGATTGCCCAGCCAGAGCAGTTTGTGGAAATCAGCGAAACGCTGGCGGCGGCGAAAGGGATTGCCAACGGCGATCACGTGAAAGTCAGCAGCAAGCGCGGGTTCATTCGTGCGGTTGCGGTGGTGACGCGTCGTCTGCGCTCGCTGAACGTCAACGGTCAGCAGGTAGAGACGGTGGGGATCCCGATTCACTGGGGCTTTGAAGGAGTCGCGCGTAAAGGCTTTATCGCCAACACCCTGACACCAAATGTCGGTGATGCAAACTCGCAAACGCCGGAATACAAAGCGTTTTTAGTTAACATCGAGAAGGCGTAAGGGAGGCGATCATATGTCTATGGAAACGCAGGACATCATCAAAAGGTCCGCTACCAACTCCATCACGCCGCCTCCTCAGGCACGTGATTACAAAGCAGAAGTCGCGAAGCTGATTGACGTTTCCACTTGTATTGGGTGTAAAGCCTGTCAGGTGGCATGTTCAGAGTGGAACGATATCCGTGATGAAGTCGGCCATTGCGTCGGGGTGTACGACAACCCTGCCGATCTCAGCGCCAAATCCTGGACGGTGATGCGTTTTACCGAAACCGAACAGAATGGCAAGCTGGAATGGTTGATTCGTAAAGACGGCTGTATGCACTGTGAAGATCCGGGCTGCCTGAAGGCGTGCCCGTCTGCCGGAGCCATCATCCAGTACGCCAACGGGATTGTTGATTTCCAGTCAGAGCATTGCATTGGCTGCGGTTACTGTATTGCCGGGTGTCCATTTAATATTCCGCGCCTCAATAAAGAGGATAACCGCGTGTATAAATGTACGCTGTGTGTGGATCGCGTGAGCGTCGGGCAGGAACCTGCCTGCGTGAAAACGTGTCCGACCGGGGCGATACATTTCGGCACCAAGCAAGAGATGCTGGAAATGGCCGAGCAGCGCGTGGAGAAACTGAAATCGCGCGGCTACGAACATGCCGGTGTCTACAACCCGCAGGGTGTGGGTGGAACGCACGTTATGTACGTCCTGCATCACGCCAACCAGCCGGAGTTGTACCACGGTTTGCCAAAAGATCCGCAGATAGATACTTCTATCAATCTGTGGAAAGGGGCACTGAAACCGCTGGCCGCCGCCGGATTTATCGCCACCTTCGCCGGGCTGATTTATCACTACATCGGTATTGGCCCGAACAAGGAAGTGGACGACGACGAGGAGGATCATCATGAGTAAGTCGAAAATGATTGTGCGCACGAAGTTTATCGACCGCGCCTGTCACTGGACAGTGGTGATCTGCTTCTTTCTGGTGTCGCTGTCGGGGATTTCGTTTTTCTTCCCGACGCTGCAGTGGCTGACGCAGACCTTCGGTACACCGCAAATGGGCCGCATTTTGCACCCATTCTTCGGTCTGCTGATTTTCGTCGCGCTGATGTTCATGTTTGTGCGCTTTGTGCACCACAACATCCCGGATAAGAAAGATATTCCGTGGCTGAAAAACATTGTGGAAGTGCTGAAGGGCAATGAACACAAGGTGGCGGACGTTGGTAAGTACAACGCCGGACAAAAAATGATGTTCTGGTCGATCATGAGCATGATTTTTGTACTGTTGATTACCGGGGTGATTATCTGGCGTCCGTACTTTGCGCAGTTCTTCCCAATGCAGGTTGTGCGTTACAGCCTGCTGATCCACGCTGCGGCGGGTATTATTTTGATGCACGCCATCCTCATCCATATGTACATGGCATTTTGGGTGAAAGGATCGATTAAAGGCATGGTCGAAGGGAAGGTCAGCCGCCGCTGGGCGAAGAAGCATCACCCACGCTGGTATCGCGAAGTCGAAAAAGCCGAAGCCAAAAAAGAGAACGAGCAAGGGCTGCAATAACCCATTGACGTTCTCTACCGATGTAGCGCCATTTTTTTGTCCATTAAGACCTGCCGGATAGCGCAGGTTTATCCAGCCTACAATACCGTTACTGTGCTACCAGTTTGCGCAGACGTGAGATATCCACGCTTTTTTGCGCTTCAGCCAGACTCCAGGCATTCTGCAGATTCAACCACATTTCGGGCGAACTGCCGATCACCACTGAAAGTTTGATCGCCATTTCCGGGGTTAATGCTGCCTTGCCCGTTAACAGTCGGCTCGCGGTTGAGGGGGCAATCTCCATTGCTCTGGCAAATTCGCGCAGGCTGACGTTTAACTCATCCAGCGCTTCCTGAATAATATCCCCCGGACGGGGATGATTAGCCATTTTCATCAATGATAGTCCTCGTAATCCAGTATATATGCATCGCCATTGACGAATTCAAACGTAATACTCCAGTTGCCTGAAACAGAAATCGACCAAACGCCGTCGCGATCGCCCGTTAACGCATGCAGTTTATAACCAGGCATATTGATATCTATTACATGGCTCGCTGCATCAATAACGGCAAGTCGGTGCCGCAATCGCCGGACATGCTTCGCCGTCACGCCTGATGTTCGCCCCTGAAGAAACAAGTCGCGCAATCCTTTGTGTCTGAAGTTCATGATCATCCATACCTTCCTTGTTCCCTAAAAAGGAACATTATCATTAATGTTCCGCTGAACGCAACACTAATAGCCGAATTTTGCCAAAGTGTGCAGCGAGTGCGGTAAAAGGAAAAGCGGGCGGGGGGATAAATGGAAAGCGGCGCGCAAGATTCGCCAGACGGCGACATAATGCCGCCATCCGGCAACCGTTTTAGTCCAGCAGTGAATTCAGATGCTCAATCTCCTTGCGCCATTGTGCCTGCAACTGCGGTTTTTGATGTTTGGTTTTGCGTGCCAGGTCATCAGACAGCCGCAGCTCCAGCTCGAGAAGTTTCTCCAGTATTTCGTCGCCATGATGATGCGGATCAGAAACAACCTCTGCCACCGTTTTGCTCGCCGCTAGCTCACTGGCGGTTTCCTGAATGCGGGCGTTAATCGCTTCCAGGTCGTGCCATTCGCTAAGTTCACCCTCATCAATAAACCAGAAGCGGTTGCAGCTTTGGCGGATAAGCTGACGGTCATGACTGACCAGCAGCACGCCGCCGCTGAAGTGTTGCAGCGTGTGCGCCAGCGCTTCTTTGCCTTCCATATCCAGATGGTTACCCGGTTCATCCAGCAACAGCAGGTCGGGATTGCGCATCAGCGCGCGGGCCAGCAGCAGGCGCGTGTGCTGGCCGCCGCTCAGCGTTTGTGCGGTGAGGTGCAAATTCTCCGGCGTAAAGCCCATTTCTGCGAGTAGTGACTCAACCCGCCATTGCTGACCCGCGCGTTCATGCTCGGGAAGTTGTGCCAGTACGGCTTCCTGGAGTGTTAGCGGCAGGATCTCATCCGGCAAATGCTGTTCTACGCGCGCAAGATGACAGTGATGTGCCTGGGCAATGGATCCGCTGGTGGGAGAAATCGTGCCATCCAGCAGTTTTAACAGCGTGCTTTTGCCGCAGCCGTTGTAGCCGATAAGCCCAATGCGGTCGCCTTTTTTCAGGGTAAAAGTGAGATCGTCGAATAGCGTGCCAAATGCCGTATCAACGTGTAAGGATTGTGCGGTTAGTAATGTGCTCATTGTTGCTTACTCAAGAGTTACAGACGTAAAAACGCCTCGTCAAACATCGCTGACGATAACCCGGTAAGCCCGAGAGAAGGGGATTTAGAAGTTAGCTTCGCTCAAGCAGAAGTTATCGCAGCACGATACCGATAACGCTTGAGCACTGGCGATCGCCAAAAGCATGTGAAACGATCAAACGTTCACAGTACAGCATAAGTATCCTCCTTAGTTTTTCCCGAATGTTAATCGATGGTGAAAGTGTAATCGCAAGTCGCTGAATTGTGCAAGTGTTGAACACCCGGCGGCAGGGCGCCGCCGGGTAAACCGTCAGATAGAGGTACGACGGTAGTCGCGATATTCTGCTTGCCAGAAATTCTCGTCAATCGCCTGCTGCAGGGCTTCAGCCGATGTTTTCACTGCCATGCCTTGCTGCTGGGCCATTTTACCTACGGCAAAGGCTATGGCGCGGGAAACGGTCTGAATATCCTTCAGTTCCGGTAATACCAGCCCTTCGCCGTTCAACACCAGCGGTGAATATTGTGCCAGCGTTTCGCTGGCCGACATCAGCATTTCATCAGTGATGCGCTTGGCGCCAGAGGCGATCACGCCAAGACCGATACCCGGGAAGATATAGGCGTTGTTACACTGGGCAATCGGGTAGATTTTATCTTTCCAGGCGACCGGGGCAAACGGGCTACCGGTGGCCACCAGCGCATTGCCTTCGGTCCAGGCAATAATATCCTGCGGCGTGGCTTCCACGCGCGACGTCGGGTTAGACAGCGGCATGACGATTGGGCGCGGACAGTGCTTGTGCATCTCGCGAATAATTTCTTCGGTAAACAGGCCCGTCTGACCGGAGACACCGATCAGAATGTCCGGCTTCACGTTGCGAACCACGTCGAGCAGAGACAGCACATCTTCTTTCGTATCCCAGTGCTGCAGGTTTTCGCGTTTTTGCACCAGTTTGGTCTGGAACGAGAGCAGGTTCGGCATTTTGTCGGTTAACAGACCAAAGCGGTCAACCATAAACACGCGCTGACGCGCGGCCTCTTCGCTTAATCCTTCACGCTGGATCTGCGCGATGATCTGCTCGGCAATCCCGCAACCGGCGGACCCCGCACCAAGGAAGACAATATTTTGTTCGCTCAACTGGCTGCCCGCCGCGCGGCTGGCCGCAATCAGCGTCCCGACGGTAACCGCCGCCGTGCCCTGAATATCGTCATTAAACGAGCAAATTTCATCACGATAGCGGGTCAGCAACGGCATGGCGTTTTTCTGCGCGAAGTCTTCAAACTGCAGCAGCACTTCGGGCCAGCGATGTTTCACCGCCTGGATGAACTCATCAACAAATTCGTAGTATTCATCGTCGGTGATGCGCGGATTACGCCAGCCCATATACAGCGGATCGTTCAGCAACTGCTGATTGTTGGTACCGACATCCAGCACTACCGGCAGAGTGTAGGCCGGGCTGATGCCGCCACAGGCGGTGTACAGCGACAGTTTGCCGATAGGAATGCCCATCCCGCCGATCCCCTGGTCGCCAAGACCCAGAATACGTTCACCGTCGGTCACGACGATAACTTTGATATTGTGGTTCGGGACGTTTTGCAGGATATCGTCCATGTTATGGCGGTTCTGGTAGGAGATAAACACGCCGCGCGCGCGACGATAAATCTCGGAGAAACGCTCACAGGCGGCACCCACCGTCGGGGTATAGATAACCGGCATCATCTCATCAAGATGGTTTTGTACCAGTCGGTAAAACAGGGTTTCGTTGGTATCCTGAATGTTGCGTAGGTAGATATGTTTGTCGATTTCCGTTTTGAATCCCTGATATTGGATCCAGGCGCGTTCGGCCTGCTCTTCAATCGTCTCGACCACTTCCGGCAGTAACCCCAGCAGGTTGAAGTTACGGCGTTCTTCCACACTGAAAGCACTCCCTTTGTTCAGTAAGGGAAATTCCAGCAGTACCGGGCCAGCGTAAGGGATGTAAAGGGAACGCAGTTTGTTAGTTTCGTTTTCCATGTCACTCACTCTTTTTTGAATAACCCTCCCTGGCACTGTTTATGATCGTAGGTTGCCTTCCGCCAGGGAAACGGCCGAAGTATAAAGCATTGTGAATGGGTTAAGGGGTTTTATAAGCAAAAACACCACTGCGGTTGCAATGGTGTATATCATCATTATTCAGTATAACGTGCGGGGTATTACTTGGCGTCAGCGCGGCGTTTTCTTCCGGTAGGGTTGTTGACCACGCTGGTTTTGTCGCCTTCGGTCACGGTTTTACGTTGATTGGAGATTTTGTGGTCCAGTCCAAGAACATGACGGGCCTGACGGTTCGATTTCATTCTAACTCCTTAATCCTGTTACTGGTTTCAAGGGCGAGCCCGCGTAAGCGCGGACGAAATACAACCTGATTAACAGCCGGTGTCTAAAATAACGGCTTTCTGGATGGTCGGTCATTTCATCTGAAAGGTCAATGCTTAAGCAGTTAATACAGAACTATCCAATATGCGTCATGTGTTTCCCTCAGCGTCCTATACTTGTTACTCCGACGACAACACAGGAGAGCGGTAATGACTATCCATAAGAAAGGTCAGGCACACTGGGAAGGCGACATTAAACGCGGTAAAGGGACCGTGTCGACCGAAAGTGGCGTGTTGAACCAGCAGCCGTATGGGTTTAATACGCGATTTGAAGGTGCGAAAGGCACCAATCCTGAAGAGTTGATTGGCGCGGCTCATGCGGCCTGCTTCTCGATGGCGCTTTCGTTAATGCTGGGTGAGGCGGGCTTCACGCCAGACGCCATTGATACCACTGCCGATGTTTCTCTGGATAAGGTGGATGCGGGTTTTGCCATCACCAAAGTGGCGCTGCACAGTGACGTTTCCGTGCCCGGCATTGATGCCGCAACCTTTGACGGTATTATCCAGAAAGCGAAAGCCGGATGTCCGGTGTCACAGGTTCTGAACGCGGAAATTACGCTGGATTACCAGCTGAAGTCTTAACGATGATGTGCCGGATGCGAGAGCGCATCCGGCTGACATAACTTACTGCGCCACCCAACCGCCGTCCATATTCCACGCCACACCGCGCACCTGCGCCGCACCGTCTGAACATAAGAACAGCGCCAGCTCTCCCAGTTGTTCCGGGGTGACAAACTCGCGTGACGGTTGCTTCTCCGCGAGCAGAGCATCGCGCGCAACATCCGGCGCGGTGCCCTCGGCAATGCGCCTGTCGATCTGCTGTTGTACCAGCGGCGTCAGCACCCAGCCGGGACACAGTGCGTTACAGGTTATGCCGGTCTGCGCTGTCTCAAGTGCGGTGGTCTTGGTTAGCCCCACCACGCCGTGTTTAGCCGCGACATAGGCCGATTTTTCTTTTGACGCCACCAGCCCGTGCACAGAGGCGATATTAATGATGCGACCCCAGTTGCGTTGACGCATGCCGGGCAGCGCCAGACGGGTAGTGTGAAAAACGGAGGACAGATTAATCGCGATGATCGCATTCCATTTATCGACCGGGAACGTCTCCAGCGGTGAAACATGCTGGATCCCGGCGTTGTTGACCAGAATATCCACGCCGCCGAACTCGCTGTCGGCGTAGCGCATCATCTCGGTAATTTGCGCTGCATCGCTGAGATCCGCCCCGTGATACCCCGGTGTTTTGCCATACTTCGCCACGGCATCTTTTGCCGCTTCAGCATCACCAAAGCCGTTAAGAATCAGAGTGGCGCCGGCTTTCGCCAGCACCTGCGCAATGCCTAATCCAATACCGCTGGTGGAGCCGGTAACCAGGGCCACTTTTCCCGTTAAGTTCATGATGATTCTCCTTAAACAATGCCGGTGGTGTAGAAGACGCCGATCACAAACAGAACGGCCAGACTTTTGATTATGGTGATGGCGAAGATCCCGCCATATGCCTGACGGTGACTGAGACCGGTGATGGCCAGCAGCGTGATTACCGCCCCGTTATGCGGCAGAGTATCCATGCCACCACTGGCCATAGAGGCCACGCGGTGAAAGACTTCCAGTGGAATGTTGGCGGCATGTGCGGCGGCGATAAAGGTGTCGGACATTGCCGCCAGCGCAATACTCATCCCGCCGGATGCTGAACCGGTGATCCCGGCCAGAGTGGTGATGCTGATGGCTTCGTTGAGCAACGGGTCGGGAATGGCCGCTAGCGCTTTTGACAGCACCAGGAAGCCCGGCAACGCGGCGATCACTGCGCCAAAACCGTATTCTGAAGCGGTATTCATTGCCGCGAGGATCGCACCGCCCACCGCCGTTCGGCTGCCTTCCGCCAGGCGACCTTTTATATTGCGAAAACCAAAAATCACGACCAGCAGGATCCCGGCAATCAGCGCGGCTTCCACCGCCCAGATAGCGGTAATTTTGCCGACTTCAGTGGTAATCGGTTTGGCAAGACCCGGTAGCTCCAGTTGATGAGTCGAGCCATAAAACACCGGGATCCAGCGGGTGAACAACAGGTTAAACACCCCCACCAGAATCAGCGGCGAAATCGCAATAATCGGGTTTGGCAGATTAATATTATCCGGCGTTTCCGGTTCGTTAAGCAGTTCGGTGCCATAGCCCTCGTTCTTTGCCTGCGCTTTTCGGCGCTGACGCTCAAGGTAAATCAGGCCGACAAAGATAATAAACAGCGAGCCTATCAGCCCCAGCCAGGGCGCGGCCCAGGCGTTGGTGCCAAAGAAGCTGGTCGGAATAATGTTCTGGATCTGCGGTGTACCGGGCAGTGCATCCATGGTGAAAGAGAAGGCGCCCAGCGCCACGGTTGCCGGGATCAGTCGCTTCGGAATGTTGCTCTGACGGAACAGCTCAGCGGCAAACGGATACACCGCAAACGCCACCACGAACAGCGAGACACCGCCGTAAGTCAGCAGCGCGCACACCAGCACGATCACCGGAATGGCGTGACGCCGCCCGAGGATGTTGATGGCGGCGGCGACGATTGAACGGGAAAAACCCGATAATTCGATTAACTTGCCAAACACTGCACCCAGTAAGAACACCGGGAAGTACAGCTTCACAAAACCGACCATTTTTTCCATAAACAGGCCGGTAAAGGCAGGACCGACGGCGCTGGGTTCAGTCAGCAAAACAGCACCTAATGCCGCGATGGGGGCAAACAGGATGACGCTGTATCCGCGATAGGCTGCCAGCATCAGCAGGCCCAGCGCGGCCAGGGCGATTAATACACTCATCATGACTCCTCAATATCATTGTTATAGTGGGGTACAGAAAGAGAAGTTACGGTTTCAGGGCAAAACGCAGCTGATGCTCTCTGCGTTGCTGGATGTATTCCTTGCGCGAATCATCCCAGTGATAAAACCCCTGACCACTGCGTAAACCGGTTTCACCGCGAGCAACCTTGTCGGCGACCAGCGACATCATGTCGCTGCCGGTGGCGAGTGTTGGAAGCAGATGGCGACAAATATCCTGCACCGTGGCAAGCCCGGTCATGTCCGCCGCCTCCAGCGGGCCGACCATCGCGTAACGGCGGCCCAGCGACGCACGCATCACCTGGTCTACCACCTCGGCGCTGGCAATACCGCTTTTGACGATATGCAGCGCTTCACGCAGCAGGGCAAACTGCAGGCGGTTGCCGACAAAGCCCGGTGCGGCGCGATCGAGCACCACCGCCTCAAGCTGCATCGCGACCAGCCATTGCTGCAATTCACTGAGATATTCAGGTTTGGTTGCTGTGCCCGGCACGATTTCAACCAGCGGAATAAAGTGCGGTGGATTCCAGAAATGTGCGATCAGCAACCGCTCCGGGTGCGCGAGTTTTTCCGCCAACGCATCCGGCGGCAGGCCACTGGTGTTGCTGGCGATAATCGCTTCGGGTGAGATAACGGCTTCCAGCTGTGCGTACAGCGCGTGCTTCAGCTCTAGCCGTTCCGGGATCGCTTCGATTAATAATCCAGACGCGGCGATATCCGCCAGAGAGGTTGTGCCGTGCAGTCGCGTGAGAACCGATGCTTTATCTGCGGCGGCAAACTGGTCGGTGACAACCAGCTCGTCCAGAATGCTGCTGGCAACAGCCGTTATCTCGGCAATACGGTTGCTGTCGGTATCAAACAGCCAGATAGGATGACCAAGACGGGCAAAGTGGGTCGCGATGCCGATGCCCATTAGCCCGGCGCCCAGTACGCTAATGTGATTAGTCTGCATAGTGTGCTCCTGTTGGACGTTCCACCGTTAGCGCCACGCCATGGCCACCACCCACACACAGCGTGGCCAGCCCTTTGGCCACATTGCGCCGCGCCATTTCATGTAGCAAGGTAACCAGAATGCGGCAACCTGAGGTCCCGATTGGGTGGCCCAGCGCAATTGCACCGCCGTTAACGTTAACCTTGCTGCTGTCCCAATTCAGCGATTCGCCGACCGCCAGCGCCTGGGCGGCAAAGGCTTCGTTGGCTTCGATCAGATCAACGTCATCCAGCGTCCACCCGGCGCGCTTCAGGCACTTCAGCGAGGCTTCCACCGGGCCGATCCCCATAATGGCTGGATCAACGCCCGAGACGGCGTAACCGGTGATTTTTGCCAACACCGGAAGGTTTAATTCAGCGGCTTTGGCGGCACTCATTACCATTACTGCCGCCGCACCGTCGTTTAGGGAAGACGCATTGCCCGCCGTCACCGTGCCGTTGCCGGGACGAAATGCCGGTTTCAACTGCGCCAGTTTTTCCGCCTGAGTCTCCGGGCGAGGTTGCTCATCACGCTCCACCACGCGCGGTGCTTTTTTCCCTTGCGGAACGCTAACTGGGGTGATTTCTGCGTTAAACCGACCGGCTTCGAGGGCGGCGGCCGCTTTTTGCTGGGAGTGCAGGGCGAAGGCATCCTGTTGCTCGCGACTGATGGCGAATTTATCCGCCAGATTTTCGGCGGTAATACCCATATGGTAGTCGTTGAACGCATCCCACAGCCCGTCATGCACCACGCTGTCTTTCAGGCTGGTATGACCCAGACGTAATCCTGCGCGGGCACCGTCGAGAAAATAGGGTGCATTGCTCATGCTTTCCTGACCGCCGGCAATCACGATGTCCGCATCGCCGCAGCGAATGGCCTGCACCGCCAGATGAACCGCTTTTAGTCCTGAACCGCACAGTAAATTGAGGGTCATCGCTGGGGTGGTTACCGGCAAACCGGCACGAATTGCCGTCTGTCTGGCCGGATTCTGCCCACAGCCGGTCGTTAAAACCTGACCTAAAATCACGTCGTCTATCTGTTCTGGTGCAACCCCGGTCTTTTCCAGCAGAGCGCGAATGACCGTTGTCCCTAACTCAACGGCAGAAAGCGGGGCAAGGGCACCATGAAAACTGCCAATTGGCGTGCGCGTTGCTGCGACAATAACAACATCCATCATGATCAGATCCTTAGTTGAAGTGCATTTCGGGGACATGATCGGGAACGATCAGCTTGCCGGCGGTTCTGGCAACAATGTCGTCCACGCTGACGCCCGGCGCCCGTTCGCGCAGAATGAACGCGCCGTCGGCAATTTCCAGCAGCGCCAGGTCGGTCAGCACGCGCTTGATACAGGCCACGCCGGTCAAGGGCAGAGTGCAACTGGGAAGCAGTTTGGACTCACCGCTTTTCGAGGCGTGCGTCATCACAACGATGATGTTTTCAGCGCCAGCGACCAGATCCATCGCGCCGCCCATACCTTTCACCATTTTTCCGGGGATCATCCACGAGGCGATATTGCCATTGGTATCCACTTCAAATGCGCCAAGAACCGTCAGGTCGACGTGGCCGCCGCGGATCATGGCGAAGGATTGAGCGGAGTCGAAAATTGCCGCGCCTTTACGCGCCGTCACGGTTTGCTTACCGGCGTTGATCATGTCGGCATCAATGTCGTCCTCGGTAGGGAACGGCCCCATACCAAGCAAGCCGTTCTCTGATTGCAGCATCACGTCCATGCCGTCGGGGATATAATTGGCTACCAGGGTCGGGATACCGATACCGAGGTTGACGTAATAACCGTCGCGCAGCTCGCGAGCGACACGCATCGCCATTTGTTCACGCGTTAACATGGTCAGGCTCCTTGATGGCGTAGGGTGCGTTGTTCAATACGTTTTTCGAACTGCCCCTGAATAATGCGATTGACGAAAATTCCGGGGGTGTGAATAGCGGCGGGATCCAGCTCGCCGGGAGGGACAATTTCTTCCACTTCGACTACCGTGATGCGTCCGGCTGCTGCCATCAGTGGGTTAAAGTTTTGCGCGGTATGGCGGTAGATGACGTTGCCGTACCAGTCGGCTTTCCAGCCTTTGACCAGCGCGAAATCACCGGTAAGCGCCTGCTCCATGATGTAAGGCCGGCCGGCAAACTCGCGCACCTCTTTGCCTTCGGCGACGGGGGTTCCGTACCCGGTGGCGGTGAAGAAGGCGGGAATGCCCGCACCACCGGCTCGTAGCTGCTCCGCCAGCGTGCCCTGTGGCGTCAGAATGGCTTCCAGCTCTCCGCTCAGCACCTGCTTTTCGAACAGGGCATTTTCACCGACATAGGACGCCACCACTTTGCGTACCTGGCGTGCTTCCAGCAGCACGCCGAGGCCAAACCCGTCCACGCCGCAGTTGTTCGACACCACGGTCAGTCCCTGAACGTTCCGACGGCGCACTTCTGCAATCAAATTCTCAGGAATACCGCATAAGCCAAAACCGCCTGCCAGCACTGTCATGTTGTCAGTCAGCCCTTCCAACGCCTGTTGATACGTGGCGACCCGTTTATCCAGTCCAGCCATACACTTGCCCCTCCAGTTGTTCCTGGCGACATCATTAGGGGTGAAAAATGATTTGTTAATTTTAAATTTGTGACTCACTTATTGGGTTTTTTTATCAATTTAATGTTAATTAAAGGTATTCAACAAGTTAAAGGAATGAGTAATGAGAATGAGCATCAAACAGTTACGCGCGTTTTTAGCGGTAGCTCACACTCTGAATTTTGCTCATGCCAGTGAACGGCTGAATATGTCGCAACCCGCGTTAAGCCTGGCGATCAAAGGACTGGAAGAGTCGTTAGGGGGCGCTTTACTGTTAAGAACCACCCGCAAGGTGACCCTGACGCAGGAGGGCGAAACGCTGCTGACCATGGGGCGACAGCTGCTTGCCGACTGGGAAAATACCGAAGAAGCCATGCGCCAGCGCTTTACACTGCAACGTGGCAAAATTTCGATTGCTGCGATGCCGTCATTTGCCGCGAATGTGCTGCCGCCGGTGCTCAAGACCTTTCGCGACAGCTATGCTGGTGTCAATGTCACGGTGCACGACGTAATTAACGAGCAGGTGATTGAAATGGTCAGCGAAGGGCGGGTCGAGATGGGGATTGCCTTTGAACCGGACTACTCCGGACACCTGCATTTTACCCCGCTTGGGATGGATCGTTTTATCGCCATCGTCCCTCCGACCAGTCGTCTGGCTGGCCGGGAACGCATCGCATGGAAGGACTTGCTGACGCTGGATTTTATTACCTTGCAACGTCCCTCTGCCGTACGTCTGATGCTGGAAGAGCAACTGGTACAAAGCGGCCATGCGCTGGAAGTGGCGCTGGAGAGTCACCAGTTGGTGACCATTGGACGCCTGGTGGCGAATGGTTTAGGCGGCAGTGCCGTGCCTGCATTGTGCCGCACCCAGATGACCGAACTTGGCGCAACCTGTATTGAGCTGGACGGCCCGGTTATCCAGCGTCGTATTGGGATCCTACGTTCCTCGCATCATAAGTTGTCGACTGCATCCGAAATGCTGGTGGATGCGCTGAAAAAGGCATATTGCGCCTGATACACCAGGCACACTACGCCCGTGAGGTCAGATTTCGCTAACTGCCCGCCAGCAGCGGACTTCACTCCCGGTCTCGTTGTTCAATAATGCCTGTTTCTTCTCACATCCCTGAGTCGCCAGCGGGCAGCGATCGCGGAAATAACATCCCTGCGGTAGGGTTCGATTCCCCGGCAACTCGGTTTTACGTAACACCAGATCTTCCGCCAGCGGTGCACCGGTTTTAGGGACCGAGTCCAGCAACAGACGTGTATACGGGTGCGCGGGAGAGGTTAATACCTGCTGCGTGTCACCCAGCTCGACGATTTGCCCGAGGTACATTACCGCCACCCGGTCGCTCATATGCCGCACGACCGACACGTTATGCGAGATCAGCACATAGGTCAGGTTTCTGCGTGCCTGTAGCGCCACCAGCAGGTTGAGGATTTGCGCCTGTACGGAAATATCCAGCGCCGAGGTGGGTTCATCAAGCACAATCACATCCGGCTCAGAGGACAACGCGCGGGCAATGGCAATGCGCTGGCGTTGCCCGCCGGAAAACGCGTGCGGCAGGCGGTCAAGGTATTCCGGACGAATCCCCACGTGTAACGCCAGCTCTTCCGCAAGGGCGCGGCGGTGACGTTCGGCGCTGCGCTTTTGGATCCACACCGGTTCGGTAATGATCCGCCACACCGGCAAGCGCGGATCCAACGACGAAAGTGGGTCCTGAAAGACCATTTGCATGCCGCTGTGTTTTTCTGTGCTGCGAGCGTATTGCCCCTGACTCGGCCTGAGCATCCCCATGAGCAGTTGAGCCAGCGTACTTTTGCCACAGCCAGACTCACCAACGATACCCAATGTTTCCCCCTGGCGAATCTGTAAATCTAACCCGTTGAGCGCGTGCACGCGCTCGGTGACCTTGCCAAGCCAGTTTTTTCGGGCCGGGAAGTTGACATGTATATCCTGAAGCGACAGCAAAATGTCAGTCATGACGAGTCTCCAGTTGGGGATACCAGCAGGCGGACTGCTGATCCGCATGCCCCTGACTGCATAATGCCGGGACCGCGTCACACTGTGTCCCGGCCGCATAACAGCGTTCGCGGAATGCACATCCGGCAGGCAATTGGGTTAAGTTCGGCACGGTACCCGGGATTGCGGGCAGCGGCGCGCGGGGCTCTCCGTGTTCTGGCGCGCATTTCAGCAAACCAATGGAGTAGGGATGCGTCGGGTGCTGAATCACCGTCTGCGTCGTGCCGCTTTCGATCACGCTTCCGGCGTACATAACATACACCCGGTCGCACAGTTGCGAAACCACCGCCATATCATGGCTGATAAACAGCACCGCCGTGCCGCTGGCCCGCGCTTTATGCTTCAGCAAGCGCAGTACCTGCAGTTGCACCGTAACATCCAGCGCGGTCGTCGGTTCATCAGCAATAATCAGCTCCGGCTCGCAGGAAAAAGCCAGCGCGATCATCACCCGCTGGCGCATACCGCCGGAAAGCTCAAACGGGAAGCGCGACATGACTTCGGCGGCGTCCGGGATTTGCATCTCCTCCAGTAAGGCGATGGCTTTTTGTCGCGCATCCGTGCGGCTGAGTAATTGATGATGGCGGATCACCTCTACCATTTGCTGGCCAATGCGCCGGGTCGGGTTTAGGGCCGTCATCGGCTCCTGAAAAATCATTGCCACGCGCGCCCCGCGCCATTTGCGCATTTGCTTCTCGCTGGCGTTCAGCACATCTTCACCGAGCAGCGACACGCGCCCCTGGTGAATGCGATAACTGCCCTCCGGCAGCAGGCGCATGGCAAGCATGGCGGTAACGGATTTCCCGGAGCCGGACTCGCCGACCACGCCGACAATCTCACCCCGGTTGATGTGCAACGAGACATGGTTCAACGCATGCACGTCAGCTTTATAGCCGGGGAAGCTCAGGTGCAAATTTTCAATTTCCAGGACGGGTTGGCTCATGACTGTTTTCCTCCGGCTTTCGGGTCCAGCAGGTCACGAATACCGTCTCCAAAGAGATTGAAACCCACGGCGGTGATCAGAATGGCAGCACCGGGAAACGCGCAATACCACCACTGGTCAAGCACGTAGTTGCGGCCAATTGCCACCATGGCTCCCCATTCCGCGCTCGGTTGCTGCGCACCCAGCCCGATAAACCCCAGCGTGGCGGCCATCAGGATCGCACTGCCGATGTCCAGCGAGGCCTGCACGATCAGCGGCGGCAGCGAATTACGTAAGATATGCCAGCTAATCAGATGCCAGCGGGATGCGCCGTACGTACGGGCAGCCTGTACGTAGGTAAACTGGCGGACTACCAGGGTTTGTCCCCGGGCCAGGCGTACGTAGAAAGGAATGCGCACAATCGCAATGGCCAGCATGGCGTTAAACAGGCTGGGCCCCAGCGCGGCGGCCAGCGCCATGGTCAGCACCAGCGAGGGGATCGACAGCATCACGTCCATCACGCGCATAATAATCGCGTCCGCCCGTCCGCCCATCACGCCGGACAGGCAGCCCAACAGTGAACCAATCCCACCGGCGATACCCACTACCACCAGTCCTGCTACGATCGACTGCTGGCTGCCGACCAGTACACGGCTAAACAGATCGCGTCCCACTTCATCAGTACCAAACCAGTGAGTAGCTGACGGGGGGAGCAGACGTGCGGTGAGGTCGATCGCATTGGGATCGTAAGGCGTTATCCACGGTGACAGCACCATCATCAACAACATCAGCACGATGATCGCTCCACCAATCAGCGTCAGCGGGCTGCTTTTCATCATCCAGAACAGTTTGGCCCAGTTGCGGCGACGGTGAGCGCTCGGCGAGGTGGCGGGCGTTTCTTGTGAGAGCATCATTGTGTACCTCCGCGTCCGATGCGCGGGTCAATCCATAGGTAGAGTAAATCCACCACCAGGTTGACCAGCACATAGGCAAATGACACCACCACGGCAAATCCCATGACGGCCGGGAAGTCGAGCGCCTGTATGGAGGTGACGACCCAGGCGCCCATGCCTGGCCACGCGAATACCGTTTCGGTAAGTACCGCGCCGTAGAGCAGATCGCCCAGCGCCAGCCCCAAGACGGTGATGGACGGAATGAGCGCGTTGGGCAGCGCATAACACAAAATGATGTACCAGCCCGGTAAACCGCTGGCGCGGGCAGTGCGGATGTAATCCTCGCTAAGCTGTTCGAGCATAGCGGAGCGGATCTGGCGGGCGACAATACCAAGATGTACAAAGGCCAGCGTCAGGGACGGTAAGATCAGATGCTGGAGCGCATTGAAAAACACTTCGCCATTGCCTTCCAGCAGCGCATCTATCAGGTAAAACCCGGTAACGTGCGTCGGTGGATCCAGCCAGTCATCCAGGCGTCCACCGCCGGGTAATATTTGCAGATGACCGTAAAACAGTACGATAACCCCGAGACCAAGCCAGAACGCCGGCGTCGAAATACCGGTGATTGCCATCAGACGCACAAGGTGGTCGAGCCAGCGGTTACGCCAGACTGCGGATAAAATTCCCAGCGGGATCCCGATAATTAGCGCCAGCAGCAGGGAGCAAAAGGCCAGCTCAAGCGTGGCGGGGAAGAACACGCGCAGCTCATCCATCACCGGACGTCCGGTACGAATCGAGGTGCCTAAATCGCCCTGAAACACATCGCTGACGTAGCGAAAAAATTGCACGTACAGCGGCTGATTAAGACCCAGCTGTTGGCGAATATTCTCAACAATTTCATCACTGGCGCGATCGCCCGCCAGCAGCCGCGCGGGGTCGCCCGGGATCAGGTGCGAAATAATAAAGGTGATGACGCAAACACCGGCCACCACCAGGATAAGTCCCCAGCAGCGCTGGCGTAAAATGCTCCAGAAAGTCATTGGCTTCCCCTTGCGGAGCCAATGCGGCTCCGCATAAACGTGGTGAGATTATTTACTCATGGTGGAGATGTTGAAGACCTGTTCCAGCATTGGGTTAAATACAAATCCTTTGACGTCTTTGTTCATCGCCAACTGGTAGTTTTTCTGGAATAAGTAGACGTAGGCCGCTTCATCAATCACGATGGTTTGCGCCTGCTGGTAATCGTTGGTTCTGGCCACCTGGTCGGTCGTTGACAACGCGCTGCGCAGCAGCTTATCGACCTCACTGTTTTCATAGAATGAACGGTTGCCTGGTAAGCCTTTTTTATCCGACTCAAACCAGTAGTTCATAAACATGTACGGATCGGCGAAGTCCGGGCTCCAGTTGCCGATGGCGATGTCGTAATCACCTTTACCAACGCGGTCACGCATGGTGGCGTTGGCCAGTTTTTCCAGCTTGACCTTGATCCCCAGCTTGCCAAGACTGGCCTGGGTGGCGAGGGCAATCGGCTCCCAGTTCGGGTCGTTATCCGAGTACAGGAAGCTCAGGCTGTCTGGTTTGTTTGCGACTTTGTCCCACTCGGCTTTGGCTTTCGCTTCATCAAAGCTGTATTGCATGGCTTTTTCATCAAAGCCCCACATGCCTTCGGGGATCGGGCCGCGCATCTGCTTACCGTTGCCGCTGAGGATCCCGTTCACCATGCCCTTATAATCCGTTGACCACGAAATAGCGCGGCGTAAATCCACCTGATTGAGCGGTGCTTTACTGTTGTTCAAGTACAGGTAGGTCACGCGTAGTGACGGGTAATCCGCTACTTTGACTTTGCCTTCCTGCTTTAAGGCGGCAAGCTGATCGACGGGCAGTGCATCAGCGATGTCGATATCGCCGCGCGACAGCTGCAGACGGCGGGAGGCGCTTTCACCGATGATTTTCACCGATACGCGCTTAAACACCGGCTTGGTGCCCGCCCAATGCGGGTTCGGCACCAGAACCAGCTGCTGTCCTTTTTGCCAGCTCTTTAACATAAAAGGACCCGAGCCCGCCGTATTCTGGGCAAGGAAACCGCGCGCATCGTCGGCGGCATGTTCTTTTAACACCGCCGGGTTGATTATCGACGCGCCGTCATTCGCCAGCGTGTACAGGAAAGGCGCGAACGGCTGGCTGAGGGTAAATTTCACTGTACTGGCATCAATGGCCTCTACCTTCAAATCTTTCGGGAACGCTTCGGCAGGTCCCTGGCCAATTTTGATCAGGCGTTCAAAAGATTGCTTCACCGCCTCAGCCGTTACCGGCGTGCCATCGGCAAATTTGGCCTCGCTTTTCAGGGTGAAGGTCCACTCTTTTTGATCGTCAGACGCCTTCCAGCCGCTGGCTAAATCGCCTTCTACTTCCGTGGATCCTTTATCACCTTCAGTTTTATACTGCACCAGACGCTGATAAGACGGATAGGTTACCGTCCAGTCGTTGTTATCAATCGTGACGGCAGGATCGAGCGTTTGTGGATCGGCGGCTTTACCGATCACCAGCATATCCTTAGGTACCGCGGCTTGTGCCGCGGGCAGGGCTGCCGCTAATGCTAAAGCAATCAGCGCGGGGCGAAACAGCGATGTTAAGGCGTGTGTTGTCTTCATAACCAGGCTCCAGAAATTAAAGGGGGTGTGGTGTTGTTATTTGGGGGGCAGGGAAACACGCAATACAGTCATCAAGCAGGGGGTAACGAGCTGCGTCTGGTAATTCAAAATGCCACCATTCGCTGCTGATCCCGACAAAACCGCCACCGGACATAATGGCGTTCAGCATTAGTCGATTACGCTGCGCGGGTGGCGCAACGGAAGGATGCCAGGCGTGGGAACGATCGTGCATTTCATCAAAATCGGCCCCCATATCGAGGACATTGCCACGTTCGTCCATCAGCGTGACGTCAATGGCCGTGCCGCGGCTGTGATTGGAGCCAATCGCGACATCGACAACGTACTGCGGATCCGGGCAGGCATTCCATAGCATCGCCTGCGCCTGCTGCGGACGATAAGCGTCGTACACCACCAGATTCAGGCCCGCCAGTTTCGCAATGCTGATGCTTTTGGCCAGTCCCGTGACCGCATCGGTGTGTAACAGGCAGCGCGCTTCCCGGTAGACGGGTGCGCCGGTAATGTTATCGCGGGTAGCGTATTTGAGATCGATATGCAGTGACGGAAAGATCACCGACAGATCGACCAGAACAGAGGTTTCTGGCATAGCACGATTCCTGTTTATTGTTCGAATTGACCAAACTGCTGTTGGAGTTGGCGATTGGTTTGCAGGCGCCCGGCGAGAGCGTCGCCCAGTTGCGCCACCACCGCGGAGAGTAATAAGTTGAACAGACAGCTGACGGGGGCAAGGGAGTCCCAGAAATGCCCGGTGTCGGTTTTCACCTGGAGTAAATCAATACCGTAGTCTCTGGCCCACGGACACCAGACATCGGTTATCAGCGCCAGCGGAATGTGGCGGTCGCGGGCGACCCGGCAATATTGTCGTGATGTTGCCGAGTAGGCGCGCATATCGGTTATCACCACATACGGCTGGTCAAACCCTGAATTCAGTGACTCAACCCAGCTTCCGGACAAGCCCTCGGAGTAACTGACTTTAGGTCGCAGGTATTCCAGATGGCTGAAAAAGGCGTTGGCAATCCCGCGGGTCGACTGAATGCCGAGGATATACACGGCCTCGGCGTGTGCCAGTTGTTGCGCAATGCGTAAAAATGTGTCGCTTTGCGCCAGTTGATAAACATGGGTAATGGCATCAATTTCCAGCAGCAGCGACTGCTGCGCCCGGTCCGGCAGACGTTGCTGCTGGTGCCAGGAATCAAGCCGTTCATTCATTCCCCACGGCTGAAAGGGGATAACAGGCAGTTCGCGCAGGCTGGCTTTAGCATCTTCCAGATTGCGAAAACCCAGTTTGCGCAGATAGCGTCCAACGGTAATGCCACTGGTTCCCGTGGCCTTAGCAATGCCGTCTGCAGTTTCAAACGGGATCTGCGCAGCGTGTGCTAACAGCCAACCGGCAACACGCTTTTCACTCGGCGTAAGCTGGCTGAAGGTATGTTCTACGCGGGCGAATAATTCAGGTTTTGATGTCATTACCGTCTCGCTGTTAGTTGCCTGTCAGATGCCGTGTCGTTGTTACTGGATTAACAACGCAGGACGCGTGCCATGTCTGCGCCCCCGGTTTACTGGCGCCATTTGTTAAACAATGCGTAATTTTATTAACCAATGATCAACATTTGTGCAGCGTAGTTCAGTTTTGGTGCAACGGTAGGGAAAGCGGGGTATGAATCGGCGGATTTCGTCGGGACGATCACATTGTGAGCGATATTTTCCCCACTGACATCAGAATTGGTAACCCGAAATATAAATTTCAGCCATATCAACGACCATCATCTTTATTCTTTTAAGAGTAGGGGTATTATTTTTCCCGAGCTACATTAACGGTTTAAAGCGCAAGTGTAGATATTATCTATATTATAAATGGAGTACTACAATGAATAAATTCTCCCTTTCTACCGCAGGTATTCTGGTTGCCGCGTTGTTAACCAGTGTCAGCGTCAATGCAGCAACTGAGACCACAAAAACTGAAGTGACGCCTAAAGGAATGAGCTGCCAGGAGTTTATTGATTTGAACCCACAAACCATGGCGCCGGTTGCCTTCTGGGTGCTGAACGAAGATGAAGACTTCAAAGGGGGAGACTACGTAGACTATAACGAAACGATCACTACTGCGGTTCCCCTGACCATTGAAATGTGCAAAAAGAATCCACAGAGTGAATTAAGTAAAATAAAAGCCGAGATCAAAAAAGAATTATCTAAATAAGATTAAACACTTATTAAAACCCAGCCACAGTGCTGGGTTTTGCTATACGTGACAGTGTCACATATATATTTTCACATCCTCTGATAAATCATCATAAAGATATTAACAACCGTGCCGATACTGCTTAAAAGTTAGCCTTTTGCTGAAGGAGTTTGTATGGCCTGGTATCCTACTCGTATTTCCACGCGTTTAACCATTGGCGGCATTCTGCTGCTTGCCGTCACCACCCTGGTGATTGTCGCGATTATGCTCTGGCGCGGTCAGCCCAGGGTTGTTGAGATCAATACCGCCCTGATCGAAGAGACGGGGCAAGGGTTAACCCGCCAACTGAGTACTGTGTTATCGCGTATTGAGGGTGAGACCGTTAGTCTGTCACGTCTGGCTGAAGTATTACCTAACGATGAATCCCTGTACCAAAGCGTGGTGCCGCACCTGATTGGCGAGGATAAGAATTCGATTATTACCGGCGGCGGGATCTGGCCGGAGCCAAATGCTTTCACTCCGGGCGTGGAGAAGCGCAGCTTTTTCTGGGCGCGTAACGCGGAGGGAAAACTGGATTTTTCCAACGACTATAACGCCGAAGGTTCAAATGGCTATCACAACGAAAGCTGGTATCAGCATGCCAAAGGGCATTCGCAGAACAGTTGTTTGTGGTCTGATGTTTATCAGGATGCCAGTTCTGGCGTCAATATGGTGACCTGCAGTATCCCATACCTGCACTCGGGCACGTTTGCCGGAGTAGCGACCACCGATATTCGTCTGGATAACGTCGCGACCTTTATGCAGCAGCAGGGTAACAGTACCGGTGGCTATGCGTTTGTGGTCGATAAACAGGGGCAAATCCTGTACTTCCCGCAGGCCGACAACGCAAAACAGAAAACATTTAGCGATCTGTCCCGCAGTGCGCAATGGCTGGCTCCGGTCGAAAATGGCCTGAAGTCGCTTCGCGTTGCCGACGGGGTGAAAACCATTACGCTGGAAAACGATGGCGTGCTGAATACACCGTCGCGAGTGATGCTGTTCCCGATGGCGGACACCGGCTGGGTGGTGGGCCTGGTCACGCCAGAATCACGCATTGTTGGCCTTGCAAAAGTGATGATGCAGGACGTCCTGGAAGTGTTGATCCCGATTATGACGGTTCTGCTGGTGGGCTCCTGGCTGGTGGTGCGCAGACTGATCTCGCGTCTGGACGATACGCGTCGCGCTCTGGATGATATTGCGCAGGGCGAAGGTGATTTGACCCGTCGTCTCGATGTCCGCGGCAAAGATGAGATTTCAGCCATTGCGGAGGCGTTTAATCTGTTTGTCGATAAAATCGCGGCCATCCTGATTACCGTCAGAAGCAGCAGCGTGGTGGTCGCCAATAACGCGGTCAGCCTGGCAGACAGCAATATGGAGCTCTCTTCACGGGTGACGCAGCAGGCAGCGGCGCTGGAAGAAAGTTCAGCGGCAATGGAGCAGTTAAATGCGACCGTTCATCAAAATGCGAGCAATACGCAGCTGGCAGATGAGTTATCCGACAATACCGCGCAAACGGCCAACCGCTGCGGCGATGTGATGCAGGGGGTGATCTCCACCATGGATAACGTCAGCGGCTCATCCGGCAGAATGGTAGAAATTGTCGCGGTGATCGACAGCATTGCTTTCCAGACCAACATTCTGGCCCTAAACGCTGCCGTTGAGGCCGCTCGCGCGGGCGATGCGGGGAGAGGATTTGCCGTTGTCGCCTCTGAAGTTCGTACGCTGGCACAGCGCAGCGCTACAGCCGCTCAGGAAATCAAAGCGTTGATTGATGAGTCGGTGTCTCATGTGGGCAGTAGCAGTCAGCAAATTCACACTGCCGGCGAACGGCTGGAAGAACTGGTCAGCAATGTGCGGCAGGTACGCCAGTTGATGGGTGAAATTCGCGTAGCGGGGGAAGAACAACGCAAAGGTGTTTCAGAAGTCACGCTGGCGGTAACTGAAATGGACAGCACCGTGCAGCAGAATGCGTCGTTAATCGATGACGCTGCCGCACGTACCCAGGTGCTTAAAGAAGAGGCCGAGCAGTTAGCGCTGCTGGTTTCGACATTCAAATTGCCTGAACCAGCCGCGGCCTGATTCCGCAAAACCGGTATCCGGGCGCAACGTCTGCGCCCGAATACGCCATTAGTGATCCAGATACAGGTAGTGCATCCAACTGGTCATACGCAACAGTATTTTTCGCAGCAACGACAAGGCTTCAAAATGGTGTGCGGAATAGACCGCAACCTGCGCGGCCACGCCATCTGGCAACTGCTGTTCCGCCTGATTCTCACCGACATCAATGCTCACAAGCACTTTGTTGCTTCCTGGCGCCATATTCAGTGATTGTAACGTGCCCTGGGCGTAATAGGCTCCGGTAGGGATTACCGGGGCCACGTTCACCACTTTTCCTTCGATCACCTGTCCCGGCAACCCGTTAAAAACAATCTCTGCATCGTCGCCTACATTAAGACGTAAAATAGCGTTCTGACGGAAAGCCGCCACAATTTGATTCTTGTGGGCAGGAATAAATACCATCACCGGTTTAAAAGGGAGCCTCGAGGCATAGGTTCCGGGCCGCACCAGGAGTTGACTGATATAACCGTCACTTGGAGCACGAACAATCGTTTGTTCATAATTGAATCGCGCCTCATCAATTTGTGCCTGTAAACTGGCAATCTGTGAATTTTGACCATTAATACTGCTGTCGAGTTCTTTTTGAATACTGTTCAATTCAGCATGGGCGGCATCCATCGCCGCATCCTGCGCCAGATAATCCTGACGCGCGGTATCAATATCATTGGCGGTAAAGGGATTAACCTTAGCCCGACTTCCTTGCTGGTAGCGCTGATAATTTTTGTAATACTTATCGCGCTCTGCTTTCGCCTGCTCAAACTGAAGACGCGCGCTGTTGCGTTTTTCTTCCAGCGGCATAACGTCATGCTTTTCCGTGACAATGTCCGCTTCCAATTTTTCCAGTTTGGCTTTGTAGCGGGTAGGGTCAATTTTAAACAGAATCTCACCTTTTTTGATCGGTGTATTAATTTTGTCCGTGACTTCAGACACCACGCCCGTAACCTGTGGGACAACAGGAATACCCACTACCAGTTTTTGCGCATCCTCGGTATAGGGATGGTTGTAATTCATGGTGAGAATTAACGCGCCCAGCATAACTATCCCACCAAGAACCGCTGTAGGGACTGTCCATTTATTTAACGGTACTTTAAATATCTTGAAAATGGCATAAACAATAGCGGCGTAACTTAATACTAATAATGTTTCCACGATCAATTCACCTTCGATTCCTGCACATTACCGGGTGCTATTTTTTCGAGTGTTTTCTCCAGTGAGGCGATCCGCGCGGTAAGTTCCTGCGTGTCATTACGCGAGACATGACCATGCCAACCCTGTTTATCACTGTATAACGTTGCCCATATCCACAGAAATGGCCAGAGCGCATGTAGCGTAAACAGGCTTACCCAACCAGCTACATGGATCGCATCCAGATGTGGGTGATTTCTCTTTTTGGCAATTTCATAGGGAATGTCATGCAAAATCAGTACGCCATAAAAAATAACTAAGAACACGAAAATGAGCATCGCTAATGCAATATAATTGAGTACCATAAAAACTCCCGTTGTTAGCGATACATTATCGCCATATTTTTAATGGCAAAGAGTGTTAATATGTTAAAAGTATAAAATAAGACTTTCTCGAAAATTATCCGATATAAGCCAATCCAAAATTGGATTTTCCTCATTTGCTTTTTCCGTTCAGAAGGATAATTATTGAAGAGAGGCAATATAAATAATCTTGAGAACGCTATGACAAATCCCCCCGAACAATCAGGTCGCAGTGAAGAACTTCTGACGGTAAATATTTCCAGACTTTTCAACGCATTATTACCACTTTCCGAACCACAATCCTTATATCGCAGTGGGTCTTTTATTATGGACTCGCAGGGAGAGAACGGAATTTGGCTGCTGACAGAGGGGAGAATCGTGATAAGACGTCGCATTGATGGTCTTATTCTGGCAAGCCAGCAGGCGCCGATAATGCTGGGAATGGCAGAGTTTTTTCTTCCTACCGGGCAAAACTTTTATGATATTGAGGCCGTCAGTCCTTGTACGACACACGTTATCAAGAAAACAG
Organism: Citrobacter sp. wls829; assembly: GCF_005280825.1. NCBI lineage: Bacteria > Pseudomonadati > Pseudomonadota > Gammaproteobacteria > Enterobacterales > Enterobacteriaceae > Citrobacter > Citrobacter sp. wls829. The sequence goes on along the minus strand of NZ_SZWP01000105.1, from coordinate 66,748 downwards.
ATTTTATGACGGTCGTGAATCGCGATCAGTTATGGGAGTCGGTAGCGGTCGTTGAAGCCTACATTATCCAGGTGATGAGCCAACGCGATCGCCTTATCACCAGCCGGAGTGCCACAGATATGGTCTGGGGACACCTCGAACTGCTGCAACAAGAACCTGAGGAGATCAGACAAAGGATCTCTGCAGCACAATACATTCGGGATCGTACTGGACTTTCGCGTAGCACGGTTATGGATACCCTTGCCAGACTCAAACGGCAGGGGGCAATCCAGCTTCAGCGCGGTCATCTGGTGTGCATCTGTATCGACTAACATCCGCCGCTTGATGCCATAGCGGCGGACAGTGGCAACATTACTGCCCCCAGCGGGTGCGGATATAGGTTACCGCATCCTGGGTTTGGGGTTGATTAAGGTAATCCTCTCTGAACAGGATCGTACCGTTGATGTGCGGTTCAGTCTCGTTCATATCGAGCTGTTTTTTCAGTTCCGGAACACCACCGTTAACCGCCCAGTCGGGCTCTTTTCTTGACGGCTCACCAACCTTATACAGCGCAACCCCGATATACAGGCGCGTGTTGGTTGACTTGACCACGTTCGCCCACCATTTTGCCAACACATCGTAACGCGCGGCATCCCGGGCAAAAGGCCAGTAAAGCTGTGGGGCGATGTAATCCAGCAGGCCCAGTTGAACCCAGCGGCGTGTATCTGCATAGGATTCATCATAGGCCGCCGCACCGCGCGTGTCGGAACCCGCCGGGTCGTGCGAACGGTTACGCCATACGCCTGCCGGGCTGACGCCGAACTCCACTTCAGGATTCAGTTTCTTGATAGTCTGCGAGACCTGCGCAATGAGCTTTTCTGTGTTATGGCGTCGCCAGTCCGCTTTCGAGGCAAATCCTTGACCATATCTTCTGAAGGTCTGACTGTCGTTTAGCGCAGAACCGGGTGATTCGGTATAGAAGTAGTCATCAAACTGCACGCCGTCGACGGGATAATTCTCAACCACTTCCGCCACGATGCTGGTTACCCAGTCCCTGACTTCAGGAATGCCCGGGTCGAGGACGAAACGCTCACCCGCCGTGCGGATCCAGTCTCGATGCAGAACAAAGACGCTGGATGGATTCTGGGACAAGGTATTATTTAATTCCGTTACCGTTCCGGGTTTGGTGTTGACAGAAACGCGATACGGATTAAACCAGGCATGGACTCTCATCCCACGCTTATGGGCTTCGTCGAGCATAAACTGCAGCGGATCGTAACCCGGATCTTCACCAATTTTGCCCGTCAGGGTATCTGACCACGGCAAAATTTTGGATTGCCATAGCGCGGTGGCATCTGGCTTGACCTGGAAAAACACGGTGTTGATCCCAAGACGCTTAAGATTATCCAGCTTATCCGTCAGCGCTTTTTTCTGCTGGCTAATGCGGATGGCGGACGAACTGCCGTTAACCGAGGAGATCGGCGGCCAGTCCAGGCGCGAAACCGTTGCCAGCCAGACACCACGCATCGGCTCCTGACTACGCTGCGGTTTGGTTAACGGCGGCTGTGGCGAGGTTTTCGGCACCGGCGGCTCGGAAGAGCAACTGCCGAGTAAGAGCATGCTGCCGACGAGCACGGCGAACCATTTCACGTTGGTTATCGGCAGTATGTTGCGAGAACGGGCGACGAGATTCGCCAGCTTTTTCTGGTAATGACCTGAAATAAAACCGGGTGCAGACATCTGAAAGGGCTCTTATTTCTTATTAGCGCGACTATTAGCCCAGGGATCGAAGTCCGGTGACTCGGTGTTTTCCGGGGCGTCATCATTCAGGGAATCAAGATACAACGCTTCTACTTCAGCGCGCGCCCAGGGCGTGCGGCGCAGAAATTTTAAACTGGATTTAACGCTGGGATCGTTTTTAAAACAGTTGATGTTGATGAGTTGGCTCAGCTCAGCCCAACCAAAGCGGTCAACCAGCGCAGTGACCTGCATTTCAAGCGTTACGCCGTGTAAAGGGTCTTTCGAAGTATGAGCATTCATATGAAGTCCAGTTCAGGGGTGCAAATTAATCATTCACGCACGCAGTAGGCTTGCGAAGGGGAAGGTTACAAGAAAGCAGGGCGACCAGCAATGGCATAAACAGGCCTGATGCTCGCGAATGAGCACCAGGGTTCCTGTCAGGGTAATGAATTGACGATCAGTATTCTTTAAACGCCAGTTCCAGACGGGCGAGTAAGGGTTTAAACAGGTAGCTTAAAAATGTCCGCTCGCCGGTTTTTATCGTTACGCTGGCGGGCATCCCGGCTTTAATCTTGTAATCACCCAGCAAGCGCGCACCTTCAGAGGAAACCTGCACTTCGGCGAGATAATAGGGCTGTTGGGTGGCTTCATCAATTAACCGGTCAGCGGAGACGGTTAATACATGCGCAGGTACTGACGGCAGCAACGCGTGGTTAAGGGCCGGGAACAGGACGTCCACGGTTAACCCTGGCGCCAGTTTATCAATGGCATGTACCGGTATTTTGGCATCGATTTGCATCGGTTGTCCGGCGGCAACAATATCCATCAGATGTTCGCCCGGTTGAATTACACCGCCAACGGTACTGACCTTAACGTCCAGTACCACACCGTTAATGGGGGAGCGAATTTCTGTGTTATCCAGCTCATGACGGGTAGATACCAGTTCATCTTCCAGCATGGCGACTTCTTTTTGGTTTTCGGTCAGTTCAGACTCTACCTCACGCAGGTATTGATGACGCGCCTGATATGCTTTGATTTTCAACTCATTTTGCTGAGATTTGAGTTTGGCAATGTTCAGAATATCTTCGGATACACTACTGGAGATTTCAGCGGCCTCACGTTCAAGCACCAGTAATTGCGCTTTCGGGTAGTAGTTTTTTTCACTCAATGCACGAATTGCGCCGAGCTCGCGGTTAATCAGCGTGAACTGATGATCGCGATAACCTTTTATTTTGTTGAGATTTTCCGTCTGCCCGATCAGGCCATCAAGCGTTTCCTGAATCATCGACAATTCATCCTGAATCGTTTTACGCCGGGTATCAAAGAGTTTGGCCTGCAAATTTCTGACTTCTGTCAGACGTTTATTCCCGGAAAATTGCTGAGTCAGCGCGCTATTGAAGGCAATCTCCTCCAGACCGTCTCGCTCTGCCATCAGCCGGTCTTCAATACTTTTTGCTGAAATATACTGCGCGTTTAAGGCACTGAAACGCATATCGAGCTGCATTTTATCCAGACGGATGAGGACCTGATTTTTTTTGACCTGGTCACCTTCTTTAACGAAAATATCCGTTACACGTCCGCCGCTCAGATGTTGAATTGTTTTCCGGTTGCTTGATACCGTCACCGTGCCATCCGCGACCACCCCGGCATCCAACGGCGCCTGTACCGCCCAGAGCAGAAAGCCGCCAACGCCGAGCACGATGACGACGATTCCCCGAACAATCGGCGCCCAGATATTGGTATCCACACCTGAAGACCCCGGATTTCCAGAACCTTTTGTATTCTTTTTCATCTTCATGCCTCGCGTTTTTGTTCATTGTTGGATGAAGACGCTGTCGCCACTGGTTTTAATACATTGGCCTGGCGTAACGTGGTAAAGACCTGATCACGGGTACCAAACTCCTGGATAGCCCCTTCATTGAGCAGTAAAACCTTGTTCACCACACCGAGCAGCGTGGGGCGGTGGGAGATGATCACGGTGGTTTGCCCCTGGGTTCTGAGGGTATTAATCGCCTTGATGAGGGCAAATTCACCGGCATCATCCAGGTTAGCATTTGGCTCATCAAGGACCAGAAATGCGGGGTTGTTATACACCGCGCGCGCCAGCCCGATACGCTGACGCTGACCACCTGATAATTGATATCCACCTGAACCCAGTAAAGTGTCATACCCCTGCGGCAGGCGCAGGATCATCTCGTGCACACCCGCAAGCAGCGCGGCCGTCACGATAAGTTCACTGTCATTTTTCGTAAAACGGGCAATGTTTTGCGCGATTGTGCCGTCAAACAGTTCGACATCCTGCGGAAGGTAGCCGATGGACGGGCCCAGCAGTTCTTTATCCCACTGACAAATATCCGCACCGTCGAGCCGGACTTTACCCGATAACGGTTTCCACACGCCGACCAGCACTTTAGCCAGCGATGTTTTGCCTGAGGCTGACGGGCCGATAATCCCCAGTACTTCGCCTTGTTCAAGCTGAAATGAAATATTGCGTAGCAGCGGAGTATGCTGACCGGGGGCGGCCGCAAAGACGGCTTCGACGCTGATATTGCCTTTGGGTTTTGGCAGAGTCAAGACATCTTTCGGTGCCGGGTACTCCTTCAGCAGGTTTGATAACTGGTGCCACGCGCTGCGAAATTGCACAAACTGCTTCCAGCTGCCGATCACCTGTTCAACCGGGTTCAGAACGCGCCCCAGAATAATCGAGGCGGCAATCATCAGGCCGGGGGTAATTTGTCCCCCGATCACCAGTAGCGCACCGGCGCCCAGCGCGATGGACTGCAATAACACTCGCACGAAGCGGCTCAGGCTGCTTAATCCTGCCGTTTTGTCGGCGATCTGCGTTTGTAATACCAGCACCTTGTCATGCTGGGTTTGCCAGTTGGACTTGAGGGTAGAGAGCATCCCCATCGCTTCAATGGCATCGGAGTTTTGCAACTGCTTATTGAGTTTGGTGGCATTGTTGATGGTCAACGCATGGGCTTGTTGAATAGGTCGCTTCGTCGATAATTCAGACACTATGGTGAGAATAAACAGTATGGATATCCCGCCGAGGGAGAGATATCCCAATAAAGGGTGGACAAGAAAGGCGATGAATAAATAAATGGGGGTCCACGGAATATCCAGCAGAGCAAACAGGCTATTGCCAGAAAGAAACTGACGAACCTGGTCAAGTTCTGCTATTGACTGCGCGGGGTTGTTCTCACCGGTGGCAATCTTTCTTTTAAACGCTGAGTTAAAAATCAGCTGGCTTAACTTCACATCCAGCCGATTTCCCAGACGAACCATGACCTTAGCACGGGCTGATTCAATCATGGCAATGACAGTATATAATCCGACAATAAGTAAGGTTAACATTAACAGCGTGGTGGTGTTTTTACTCACCAGAACGCGGTCATAAACCTGTAGCATATAAATTGCCGGCGCCAGCATAAGCATATTAATCACACAACTAAAAAATAACAGGATAAGAAAAGTAGGTTTCGTTCCTTTTAATGCATCATTCAGTTCTGTTGGCGTATGCTGGCGCGACATAGTCTTCTCCTTATACGATCAATGAACCGTTGCCGTTATTACTGGCAAGGGTGTTCGGCGTTTCCAGATAAAAATCACCTATCGTGACGGTGCTTGAATTGACGCCGACCAACGTGATGTTGTCAGCCCCGATAGTGACGATGGTATTGCCGTTGCTGCCGGTGATGGACACGCTGCTGGCAAAATTCCCCGCATTAATGCCCAACTGAACCAGGTCAAGATAGTCCTGACCACCATTAGGATTACTGTCAAAACCGGTGATGCGGTCTCGCCCAAAGTTGGCGGCAAAGGCGAAGATGTCATTCCCGGTACCGCCATCCAGATTGTCATTGCCTTCCTGACCATTGAGGATGTCGTTACCGTTACCGCCGGTGAGGGTATCGACGCCCGCGCCGCCAATCATGACGTCGTTGCCGTTTCCACCTTGCAGGTTATCATTGCCGTCTCCGCCATCCAGGAAGTCATTCCCGATCCCACCGAACAGCTGATCGTTACCTCCCATACCAAATAGCTGATCGTTGCCCACACCACCGGTAATGATGTTGGCGAGTCCATTACCGGTACCGATAAAGCTGCCGCTGCCGGTGAACACCAGTTCTTCAACGTTACCGGTCATGTCGTAGCTGCTGAGGCTGGTGCGAACCACGTCCGTCCCGCCGTTCAGACCTTCGATCACCACATCACCAACGTCATTCACGATGTAGGTGTCATTACCGGCACCCCCGGTCATGCTATCTGCCCCCAAACCACCATCGAGGAGGTCATCTCCGGCATCGCCTTGCAGCGTGTCTTGTCCCGCGTCACCAGACAGGCTGTCGTTTCCGGCCCCTCCGACCAGCAGGTCATCACCCGCACCACCAAACAAATTGTCATTGCCGTTTTCACCGCGCAGAATGTCACTCCATGCGGTACCGTTCAGCGTGTTGTTTCCGTTATTACCAACAATCAGATCCCCCACCGGTTGAGTGGTGGTTGATGTCAGAACAACAGGGGGGTTGCCTTCGTCATCAACGACGGTGACCACTACCTGCAACGTGCGTCCCACAGCGGCCTGACCTGGGGTATAGGTTGCCGATGTTGCACCAACAATGTTGATGAACCCTGTCGGGGAACTCATTCGCCATTGGTAGCTGAAGTTGCCGCCACTCAGACCGTCAGCATCAGCAATGCCGGAGACCACTGCGGTCAACGTCAGGCTTTCAGTCGGCGTCAGGTCGTTAATCACCGGTGCGCCGGTGGTCGCCTGATTGCGTGGCATAATGGCCTGGGTTTGTGCTGAGACTAAGGTTTCCGCATCGCCCATTTGGTCGTTAAAACTGGCGACCACACGCAGCGGAGCGCCCTGAATAGAGCCCGGTACTCTGAACTCTACGCCGGTTGCCTGATCGCGCCATTGTCCGTTGACCAGAGCCTGCCAGGTCATGGTGATCACCGTATTTGCCGCGAGTCCGTTACCATCCAGCAAGTTGGCCACGTTAACGCGCAGCAAGTCACCGACCGAAGGTGTCGCGCTGCTAATGTTGACGTTACCTGTCGCTTTTTGTGCGGTGACCCACAGCTGTTGACCGTCGCCAAACTCCAGTTTTTCGATATTCAGCAGGCGGTCAGTGCCGTCATCCAGGTTGAGGGCGGCATTCGGCGTTGCGTGGTCGACCCGAAGGCTACCGTCCGCCATACGGGTAAAGGCATAGTTCGTGCTGATATCGCGATACACCGCAACGTCAGTTTCGGTGCCGTTACCTTCACGCAAGATCTCACGCACGATCGACAGCTGGTTCGGTTTCAGGGTGCCGGCCAGCATGTACGACTTCAGCTCAGCCATGCTTTCTGCACTGGTGAGTCCTGCCATGCCGGTGACGGCAATACGCACGTTCAGCCAGGCATCGCCATCAATGATGTCGTTACCCGCTTTACCCATAATACGGTCGCTGCCGCCACCGCCGAGGATGATGTCGCTGCCGTCATCCGGATTCAGCAACACCGCATTCGGGTTAGAGGAACGCTCGACGCCGAGAATGGACTGTAGGCCGTTGATCCTGTCCGCACCTTCCTGCGTCAGGTTATTGGAGAGCGGGGTGCCCTGAACCGGCGCAGTGCCGATCGGCTGTTCCGTGCCGGTCAAAATGTCGTTGTGCTTCCATCCTGAAAGCCCTTCGACCAGGTCAAAGCGGTCACGCAGAATGAATTCCTGTTGATTAACGAAAATCGGGATCCCGAGATCGGAGTTCGCACCGTTCGGGTCGCCTTTATGGATTGCCCAGTCGAAACCGGCCATGCCATTGTTGCGTTGAATACCCGCGCCCTGAACCATAATATCGTCGCCAGCTTCACCATCGTAGTCGGTATCGTTGCCCTGACCGTTCAGCACATCATGACCAATAATGGTACTGTTGAAGAACAGCTCAGAGTTATCACCGGCGAGCGTGTCGAAGCCGTCGCCGCCTTCCAGCCAGTCGTCACCTTCGTTACCCATCAGGGTATCAGCACCCGATCCGCCCAACGCAAAGTCGTTATCCAGACCGCCGAAGACCTCCTGTGCATCTTCGCCAACCACCACGAAGTCGCTACCGCTGCCGCCAAAGACCAGGTCGTTACCGTTACCGGAGAAGATGACATCATGCCCGGCATCGCCGTGCAGGAAATCAGCATCGCCAACCGGTGTTCCGGTGTCGGTAATAATGTCATTGCCGTCACCACCGTGGACCACATCGGCTTCGTCGCCACCGTCCAGACGGTCATCACCACCGTCACCCCACAGGCTATCGATACCTTTACCACCAATTAACGTGTCGTTTCCGGCAGTGCCGCCGAGTACCACATGTCCGTCGCCGATGTATTTCAGGTAGCCGCCGTCGGCATGGGTATCACCATCAACATCATTCCCCGGAGCCCGTCGCACCAGCAAAGGTGTCAGCAGGTCTTTCAGCGGATTCCCCCATGTTGGATCACTTTCCATTTGCAACACGGTGTTGACTTCGAAGATATGATCCGGCGTCTGGAACAGGTTAGCCGGCAGGTGAGAGGAATTCGCTTCGCCAAGGTCGCTGTTACGCATCACCAGTGCGGAGAACGAGTTTGCCTCCAGTTCATTGAGCAGGTTCAGGCCCTGAACACGGCTCAGGTAGTAGAACCGATCGCCGTCCTGCAGCATTTCCATCTGCGTTTCAAACACAAAGTTGAAGGTCGAACCCAGCATGCCGCCAAATTCGTTTTTGCGCTCGGCCAGGCCGCCGATCCAGAAATCGACCATATTCAGGCCGGTTTCTTTGGTGGCCCATGCGCCGGTACTGTTGAAGAAATCGAGCGCATCTGCTGGTGGGGCATTGTTTTTATCGCCAAACAACAGGAAGTTAACCGCCGCGCGTTTTTCGACGAGGGTGGTGGCGTTAAGGATCAGCTCATGCTGACCGTAGGCGGCCATAAAGTTAATAATGGACGCCGGGTTTTTCAGGTAGGTGGTGAAATCGGCCCAACTGGTATAGGGGCGCAACTGCGAGTCACCGCTGAGTTCAAAGAACTGCTCGCGAGCCTGGTTCAGCGTCGGCATTGCGGTATCACGACCGCGCGCAATGTTGAGTGCACCTAAGTCCAGCGGTAACCCGATGAGGTTATTGCGCAAGGCATCGGTAATAAACTCATCAATCTCGTTGCCCACCTGACGCGTCATGCCGCGAACAATCGCGCCGATGGCCACATCATCAGAAACACCCACACCGTTAATTTGATTAAATGCCACCGGGTTGAGGAACGCAGTAATTAAATCGAGATCGCCGTTTTGCATATCGATGTCAGTACGCGCCACGGTTTCTGTGAGCATCGAGTGGCCAAAGCGATACACCACATGTGCAAACTCGGCAAAGATCAGCGGGTTAATATCCGCCGTGTTAGAGAAGACAAACGGGTCGACGGCAGGTTGCACTGTACGTGCAAATTCCTCGAACACCAGGTGCTGGTACTGCATTTCCGTAGAGAAACGTCCAGCCTGGAATAAGTACTCCCCATTCCAGACCAGGGTACTGGTATCTGCGGGTAGTTCAGTTATCTGATGGTTCGGCATCAGCCACTGGTTGATGAGGTCAATATCGCCGGTTTCCAGCAGGGTGGTTTTATATTGTTCCACCAGGCGGTTATGTTCGCTGTGGAACACCGCATGGACGGCAGTCAGGCCAATGTTTTCATTACCACGCCCGTCGCCGGTGATAAAGTGGCGATCGAGAAGCTCATCATCATACGTTCCGGGAGCTTGTTCGCCGCCAATGACATCATCATCATCTGCGACCAGACCCGCTTTTGGTGCAGCCGTATGGGCAATATCATCGAGGAACGCATGCCCCGTCCGGAATGTATCTGCGGGTAACACGCCACCGTTAGCCTCAACCAGGCCACCTTTAGTCACAATTTGTACTTTACCGCTGTCACTTAAAATCAAATTACCGTAACGGTCGGTCGCCAGCAGTGGAACACTAAAGACATCCTGATCGGTGAGTGTAATACCGAGTAAGGTCTCAGCCTGCTGTTTGACGTCAGCCCAGGTCGCCAGACCACCGTTAGCACCGCCCAACAAATTACCGGTAGGCTCAGGTTTACCGTCAATTAATACGTATTCACGGATGAAAATCTGATGCGAAGGGTGAGAGGTGTAGGTTTGGTTTTGATCAATAAATGGCGTCGTCGTGTTGACCGTTTCACGGTTTTCATCAACCGTGGCCCGGGTTAGGATCATAAAGTTAGTTTGTGAACCTTCCACGTACAACGGGTCATCGGGTTGCAACGGAATGAAAACAATCCCGTTGCCACCTTTGGGGATCAGATCCAGTCCGTGGTCAAAAAACTGACCAAAGAACGTCATCCAGCCGTTAAAAGCGGGGGAGAGCCCAACATCCGGAGACTGGTTAGGGATGGTTAAGGTGTTGCCTTCCCCGGTGATGGTCCCACCACCAGGCACACCCTTTAATGCGTCAAACACCTCCTGAGCGGCAGGGTTAGAGGCTGTTTGATCAGATATTAAATTACTGATAGTACGAGGGTCTGCATCAACTACCGTACCGCCGATTTGGAAGTAGCTGGTGCCTAGATCGGCATCCTGCCAATTCAATGCGGTTAACCTTGGCATTGTCTGGTCGGCGGAGCCGTATAACTCCTGGCCGGGCAAAAGGCTATTCCACGAACCGTCTACCGTGCGCAGTCCATAGTGTAATAGCGGACTGGATACTGACTCTCGAAGGGCATCGCCATTGATCGAACCATCCGGATTAGTTGCTGCTTCAGATATTTTGATCTGCTTAAGAATAAAAGCGAGATCGTGGAGTGTGACAGTAAAGTCATATTGTGAGGCCATAAATAATTACCCCTATCTTTACTTTGGATTAGCTATCATCTGTCATCTCTGTTACTAACTAAAACAGATATGAGAATGAGTCTTATTTGATTCTCGTGTGCTATTACGTGTACAGATTCCATTCTTCAAATAGTTAAAATACTGGCGTCATTATTAAAGTTATTCTCCTGGTTTGCGTGCTAATATATTCACCTCACTTATTGATTAGGTTTGAAAAAATGGAAGTATTTTTAACCCATTGAATCTAATCACATACTCAGGGCACACAGTTTTGCGAAGACGACGTCTTCGCAAGGGTTAAAAGTGGCGTTTTTATCTCACATGACATTTTTGTTATGATCATAACTATGGATTTTCCTGTGGCGACTTCACTCATACTTTATAATGAAAATATTAAATTTTCATTTCTTTACACTTGAGTTAATTATCACCGCGCGGTGCTGGCGCCCACCATTAAATAATGCTTCAGAGACCAATATGTATTGAGGAGTGGTAAGGTATGAGGACCTATGATTCTTTAAGCATTTTGGTCATTATTTAACAAACTAAGCCACTGAGGGTATGCAAACCCTGTGACGATCGTCAATGTAGTCTTATTCTTAATACTCTACGTAAAACAGATGATTTAAATGTGTTTTGTAATAGTGAAGTCGTAGTACTGAATTTGAAAATTTAATATTGGATCGATTTTGTCACGACACCACGCCAGTCCCCTGATTATGATGTTACCGAAAACAATAAGACAATCTTTGCGAAACAGAGGGGTAACTCTATAGTTTTTAGAGAGACGGGCACGTTGTTGGCCATACTCCTTACACAAAAAGATTATCCATCAATGCAGGTAAACAAATGAAGAAAAAAATCATTCTCATCTCCGGGATGCTATTTTCAACGCTCAGTCATGCAAGTGCGCTCTATTTTTACGAAATAGGTACGGAAGATACCGCGCTAGCGGGAGCCGGGCAGGCCGCCCGGGCCCAGGATGCGTCAACGCTATTCACTAACCCAGCAGGCATGACTCGCTTACCTGACCACATGGTTACCACAGGATTGCAGGCAATGGGGGGAGATATTCCCTATTCGTTGAATAACGAATCGGTGGATCGACAAAGCCCCGGCAACGTCATGACAATTTTTCCTAATGCCAGTCTGTTTTATACACAGCAACTCAGTGACTCCGTTTCGGCGGGGATTGGGTTATATGGCAACTATGGACTGGGTATCGATTTTGGCAACTGGGCAGGGGATCGGTTAATTAAAAAAAGTACGATGGTAGCAATGACCCTCAGCCCTGGGATGGCCTGGAAGTTGAATGATAAAGTCTCAGTGGGTGCGGCTGTGGGGCTAAACTATGGTTTTCTGTCGCTAACCAGAAATGTCGGGGGTAATGATGAGAAACAAAACGATCATGACTGGGCGACGAATTACCGTCTTGGCTTGCTAATGGATTTAACCGATCGCACCCGAGCAGGTATTACCTGGACCAGTAAGACCGATTATCATTTCAATATCGATGGAAAAGCGCGTTTCCCAAACCTGCCAAATGTTGAGTATGACCTGCCGATCTCCGCACAAGTTCGTGCACCGCAGCAGGTGATGTTGAGTCTGGTTCACGATATCAACACGCAGTGGTCGGTGATGGGCGATCTTGGCTGGCAGGACTGGAGTCAGTTTGGTAGCCCACAAATAACCGTTAATGGTCAATCGAACGAACACGCCAATCGTATGAGAGATACATGGCATACCGCGTTAGGCGTACAGTATCGCCCTGATGAGCAGTGGCGAATTAATGCGGGAGTTGCGTTTGACAGTTCGCCGTACAAAACACAAAGTGATGTTGCTCTGTCGTTACCTACCGGCGACGAATGGCGATTTGGCACCGGGGCACAATACCAGATTACACCTGCCAGTAATATTGGGTTTGCCGTGGAGTACTTGCATATGCAGTCTTCTCAGGTTAAATCAGATGCTTTTGCGGGCGAATATAAAAAACCGTGGCTTTGGTTTGTCAGCGTTAATTACAGCTATCAATTTTAGCGCATCATTTTAATAAACCCGGCTTTAGAGTGATGCTAATAGTAACGGTTGTGGACTATTGAATTCACAACATCTGTTCCCGTGTCATACAGGGAGCGTACAGCGGCATAATTAATCGTCTGTCGCTACCGGCTGGTGGCCTTTTCCATATGACATATCATAATAAAAATAAAATTGTTCTTTTATTAATAGGAACCCTATGGCTGGAATATGGTCTATCTTCATTGAAGTTATCTTGGTTTACATCGTTAGCTCAAATGAAAGAGTACGGGTTTTATCATGCAAATTTTACCACCGGTACGTCCTGAACAAAGTATCCAACGCTTGACGCAAGCGCTTGAACCCATAGCAGAAAAACTCAAGGTTGTGCCACGTCGGCGTATCCTTTGGATGCACAAAAATCAGCCTCAGTTGTATCTTTTTCTGCAAGGAGAGCTTTCTATTTTGCGTTCGTCGGATGGCCTACTGATCGTCACGGTCTATGAACCTCATCTGTTCGGTCTCGCGGAGATGCTCCAACCAATTCACGGTCATTTATTACGTGCAGAAACAGAGTCAACAATACTACGCGTCGATGCGCATAAAGCGCGAGAGCTGTTTCATAAAAATGGTTTATGGGAAGACGTTGCCTCCATAGTTTCCTACCATACCGGTTATCTCTTCTATCGTGATGATTTAGTGGTACAGCAGCGTACCTATTCAGTAATACGCAATCATCTGGAGGAGATGATGCTTTTACCCGAGGAGACACGCCAGCGAGTCGCTATTTTAGATTATATCCAAGAGCGTACGCACTTATCGCGTAGCAGCATTTTGAATGTTGTCTCCGCGTTAAAAAAAGGTGGTTATATTGATTTCGAACGTGGGGGGTATCTGACATCAATCAGCAGATTACCTGAGAGGTTTTGAGTAAATCCAAAAATAAATTAAATATCAGTTATCAGCAGGGCTTGAATATTCTATTGTGGTGGTACGTTATATCCATCAACCATAGCTGCATTTCCACAATAGGTAAGATATGAAAAAGATAATCATCACACTCATTTAAGAGTAAATGAAAATTTATAATTAAACATCTTTTTAATTAACCCCATTGGTTTTTGGTGTTAGTCTTTTATTATTGAATAATACAGACTTACATTTTCACCCTTATACAATTTTTCAACATTCAAAAGAGTAGGGAAACCCTGCTCATAAAGTATATTAGCCGAGGATTTATGCAACTTAATAAAATAGTGGGTTATATGGTCATCGCTGGTGTGTGTTCCACATCATTAATGTCGCTGCCAGTTATGGCGCAAGAGGGAGCGAAAGATGCCACGGCACAAACGAAAAGTGCAAACGATGCGTTGTACGGGCAGTTGCCTTTCAATGATAAAACTGATTTTTCTAATGCTCACAAAGGATTTATTGCTCCGCTTCCGGCTGACCTGATTAAAGGAAAACAAGGCAATATAGTCTGGAATCCGCAGCAGTATGCATTCATTAAAGAAGGTGAAAAAGCGCCCGATACAGTGAACCCAAGCCTGTGGCGTCAGTCACAACTGATCAATATCGGTGGACTTTTTGAAGTAACCGAAGGGGTTTATCAGATCCGAAATCTGGACCTTTCAAATATGACCATAATGGAAGGTAAAGAGGGTATTACGGTGGTTGATCCGCTGGTATCCGCTGAGACCGCAAAAGTGGGGATGGATCTCTATTATCAACATCGTGGAAAGAGACCCGTCGTGGCGGTCATTTATACTCACAGCCATGTTGACCATTATGGTGGCGTTCGCGGCGTCGTTGATGAATCCGACGTAAAATCCGGGAAAGTGAAGGTGTATGCACCGGCTGGTTTTATGAAAGAAGCGGTGTCAGAAAATATTATGGCAGGTAATGCCATGAGTCGCCGCGCCAGTTATATGTATGGCAACTTATTACAGCCCGATGCGAAAGGACAGGTTGGGGCGGGGCTTGGGACGACAACCTCCGCCGGGACGGTGACGCTGATTGAACCTACCAACTACATCACCCACACCGGGCAGAAAGAAGTTATCGACGGGCTGACCTACGATTTTATGATGGCTCCAGGTTCGGAAGCTCCATCAGAAATGCTGTGGTATGTAGAAGAGAAGGGCATGATTGAAGCGGCAGAAGATGTGACTCACACGCTGCATAATACCTATTCGCTACGCGGTGCAAAAATTCGCGATCCGTTGGCATGGTCAAAATATATCAACGACGTGATTGGTCGCTGGGGCGGTAAAGCAAACATTATTATTGCTCAACACCACTGGCCAACATGGGGCAATGAAAATGTCGTGACGCTAATGAAGAGCCAGCGCGATATGTATCGCTACATTAATGATCAGACTTTACGCATGGCTAACCAGGGACTGACCCGTGATGAAATCGCGGCGAACTTCACGTTGCCGCCCGGTCTGGCAAAATCATGGGCCAGCCGCGGTTATTACGGTTCTGTCAGCCATGACGTGAAAGCAACCTATGTTTTTTACCTCGGCTGGTTCAACGGCAACCCGGCAACCCTCGATGAATTGCCACCCGTCGAAGCGGCAAAGAAATATGTTGATTACATGGGCGGCCCTGATGTCATTATGCAAAAAGCAAAAGCAGATTATGCCCAGGGCAATTATCGCTGGGTGGCGCAAGTTACGAACAATATCGTCTTTGCCGATCCTAACAACAAAGAGGCACGCAACCTCGAGGCCGATGCCCTGGAGCAAATGGGATATCAGGCTGAATCAGGTCCGTGGCGGAATTTTTATCTGACCGGTGCCCAGGAGTTACGCAACGGCGTGGTGAAAGGTGCGACACCAAATACGGCCAGCCCAGATACGGTTAAAGCTATGTCACCGGAGATGTTCTTTGATTATTTGGCGGTGCACATCAACGGCGAAAAGGCAGCAAATGCAAAAGCGGTCTTTAATGTCGATTTAGGCAATGACGGTGGCAACTATAAGCTGGAGCTGGAAAATGGCGTGCTTAATCATAGTGCTAACGTGCAGGCCAGTAACGCTGATGCTTCAATTGTATTGAACCGCGCGACCCTGAACAAAATCATCCTCAAAGAGGAGTCGCTAAAACAAGCAGAAGAAAAAGGCGAGTTACACGTCAGCGGTAATCACGCAAAACTTGACGAATTCCTCGGCTATTTAGACAGCTTCGATTTCTGGTTTAATATTGTAACACCTTGATTATGTAGAAGGTGAAGTTAAAACCCGCCGAATCAGGCGGGTGCAACTCAAGTTTCGTATAGCAATCTGCTACCAATTGGGCTAAGGTTTGTGTATAGCAATTTGTTACCATATGGAGAAACTTATGCAAACCAGCGCTCGTAAGCCAACTCGCGATAAGCAAATTAATATCCGCGCTACTGATGAGGAACGCGCAGTGATTGATTATGCCGCAAGTTTGGTTAATAAAAACCGCACTGACTTTATCATTGAGAAGGCCGTGCATGAGGCCCAGAATATCATTCTGGATCAGCGTGTGTTCGTCCTGGACGATGCCCGATATCAGTCTTTCATTGAGCAGCTTGAAGCGCCTGTACAAAATGTTGAGGGGCGTCAACGCCTGATGGATGTGAAGCCAGAATGGAAATAAACGTCACGGCGCCGGCGTTGCTGACCGAAGGGCATGAGCTGCAGCCATTCGATTGCGGTAATGAGGTGTTAAATGATTGGCTACGTCGCCGGGCGATTAAAAATCAGTACCTCAACGCATCGCGCACATTCGTCATTTGTCTGGAGTCTACTCAGCGCGTAGTGGGTTACTATTCCATTGCAACTGGATCCGTGAGCCACGCTGACTTAGGGCGTAGCTTACGTCAGAATATGCCCGATCCTGTTCCGGTTGTTCTGTTGGGCCGTCTTGCTGTTGATGCCAGTACGCAAGGTCATAGTTATGGAAAATGGCTGCTTAATGATGCTGTACTGCGCATTTCCAACTTAGCCGATCAAGTGGGTATCAAAGCCATCATGGTACATGCTATTGATGGTAAGGCCAGAGCGTTCTATGAATATTTCGGTTTCGTTCAGTCCCCAATAGCGGCAAATACGTTGTTCTACAAAATTTAAGCAACCGTATTGTTCCTGAATCGCCAGAATGCGTATTACTTGACCACTACAAATGAAAGTCCTGACTGTCAAAACGGCAGGGTATAACCTCCTCTAAAATCTATGTTTGAAACTGGACTCATATCAGGGGAACTATCCCCCTCTGTACATTCAAATATACAGGCCTAAGCTGTCATGAGACTGACCGCTATTTGACAAAATTGTCAGGGTTGTAGATTGGTTGATTTTTTTGAATACAGGTTCAGCTCGTTAATAATGCACTCCGGTTCTTCCCTGAGAGGCATATTGTCTATGTCTAAAACCCCATCATTTTTTTGTGGATCATCAGCCTTCAGCTTTGCAAACAGTGGCGTAAGATCCTGCTGTGCTTCGCCTCGTTCAGCCACCAACTCGAATGTTTTATTTTTTGCCTCGTCGTTGGTCAGGGCACTGACCAGGACCTGGGCGATTTGCTCTCGAGATATCACACCATCTTCCGGCGTTCCCGCATGGCGACGATCTCCCTGGAGCATCACGATTCTGTGCTCATCATCATTGTTGTAATCAAACCAGCCGGGCCTGACGATGGTATAGGGATGACCGCTGGCCCTGACCAGACGCTCGGCACGTCTTTTCCAGTCATGAACCTCAGTGCGCTGATTCCAGGTGCAGAGCCGTTCAGTCACGCCAATCGTGGCCATCAGGCTGATACGAACAGGTACGCCCTTGAATATTCGTAAAATATTGCGTACTCCGCCGTAATCGATAGCGCGGGCACCAATTCGACCCTGACCATCAGAACCGAGTGTGAAGATGATGGCATCAATATCTTTCGGTAATTCGGTGAGTGTTTCAGGCATTGAAACATCGCCGTAAAAAATATCCGTTCCCCGAGGAAGCAATTTTACTTTGCGTTTATTTCTGACCAGCGCCACGGGCTGATGACCCATTTCAATAGCGGTATTGACGACATGAAGACCAATACTTCCTGTCGCCCCGGCAACGAGTATTTTCATGATAAACCTTCTGATAATGCAGACTTATTTTCGATACAGCCAGAATATCAATTATCATTATTGTCAGTAATAGGGCTAAAATGATTGTGTCTATGAACACCCTTCATGAGTGTGCGATGAAGGGAATGCCTCCATAAGGAAATCGCCTATGCTCAAAGAAAACTTCAACGAACTGCAAATCTTTCTTGTGGTGGCAAGGGAGCGAAGTTTTACCAAAGCAGCGGGTAAACTGGGGGTTTCTCAGTCTGCACTCAGCCACGCGATGAAGGCCCTGGAGGAAAGGCTGAATATCCGCCTTCTGACCCGCACGACCCGAAGCGTTGCCCCTACAGAGGCTGGTGAGAGAATTATTGCCTGCCTTGAACCGCGTATTGCCGATCTTGAACAGGAGCTGGAATCGCTGGTTCAACTGAACGGTACTGCCTCCGGCAATATCCGTTTATCTGCCGGGGAGCATGCCGCGCGAAGTCTGGTCTGGCCGAAGCTAAAACCCTTCCTCAGGGAATATCCGGAAATTAATCTCGAGCTGGTGGTGGATAACGGCTTTGTCGATATTGTTGAGGGGCGTTTTGATGCCGGGATCCGACTGGGTGAAAGCGTGGATAAGGACATGGTTGCGGTAAGAATTGGGCCGGACATGAGAATGGCCGTAGTGGGAGCCCCATCTTATTTCGCTACAAACCCTGCACCCCAAACGCCGCACGAGCTACAAAATCATCGGTGTATCAATATGCGCCTGCCGACAGCCGGTGGGCTTTACCACTGGGAGTTTGAGAAGGATGGGAAACCGTTACGGGTCAGAGTGGAAGGGCAGGTCACATTTAATCTGCAGGCAGAAAGGATTGATGCGGCGTTATCCGGTTTTGGCATCGCCTGTATACCTGAAGACAGGGTGCAGGATTATATAAAGTCAGGAGAGCTTATTCAGGTTTTGCAGGACTGGTGCCCATCTTTCCCCGGATATTACCTCTACTACCCGAGCCGTAAGCAGCATCCGCCGGCTTTTGCGCTGTTGATCGATGCACTTCGCTATTCAGAGTAACGGGCCCGCATTTTGCTGTGGACCCGTTTGGGTATTAACGGCCTACGCGTACCTGGTGTTCAGGAGAATAACGTTCACCGACGATTTTAATCGTTTCAAGCGCCTGGGTTATCTGCCGTGAGTCATCCTGTGAAAGAACAATGTCGGCAGCCGCCAGGTTTTCTTCCAGCCGGTATAGCTTGGTGGTACCAGGGATAGGAACAATCCACGGCTTTTGTGCCAGCAGCCATGCCAGCGCGATTTGTGCAGACGTCACACTTTTCTCTGCCGCCAGTTCACCCAGCAATGAGACCAGCTTTTCATTGGCTTAATCAAGGGGAGACGTTGCGATGAGGATAAAAACGCGGGTAAAACCAAAACAGTGAAAGCGCTGATCGATTTTCTGATAGCCACAACGGTGTGATAAAAACCAGCAATCCACTGTTAAGTACAGAGCGGTGAATCTCGTGGACGTTTATGATGATCTCTGCGATTTATTAATTATGTTCATTATTGATATCACAATTGTGCTGTTGTGCGGAGAAAGTCGTTGTTGTTACCTTTATGAACGTTTTGATGAATAATCTTCGCATCAAAATGGCACCAATTCATTAATTGGCGCGTCTCTTGCCAGATAACTGCACGCGCTAACCAGAGGCTTTACTGATTCTGAAATTGAAAAAGGGCGTTGTTATTAACAATCGTTAACAGGCGATACGGCTTCATCTGTCATAATTATCTGATTGCATATTAAAACAACGCCATTTTTCCGTCACGATATGAGGTAGTTATGAAAACGGTTGGTTATGCAGCGCACACTGATGACGCGAAACTGGTTCCTTATCATTTTGAGCGTCGCGATTTACGTGAAAACGATGTCGCCATTGAAATACTTTACTGCGGCGTCTGTCACTCAGACTTGCATACGGTCAATGGGGACTGGGGCCCGCAGCCTTATCCTTTGATCCCGGGCCACGAAATTGTGGGTGTCGTCACGTCCGTGGGACCGCGCGTCAAAAAATATCATGTAGGCGACCATGTCGCCGTTGGCTGCATGGTGGATAGCTGTATGCACTGCGATCAGTGTGAGCATGGCGAAGAGCAATTCTGTCGTAACGGGATGACGCCTACCTATGGCGCACCGGACCGCTTGAGCGGTGAAATCACTCAGGGTGGATACGCCAAACATATTGTCGTCCGCGAAGAGTTTGTACTGCGCGTACCGGAAAATATGGACTTGGCAAAGACCGCACCGATCCTTTGCGCTGGTATCACCACCTTCTCTCCGCTGCGTACCTGGAATGTGGGTTTGGGAAGTCGCGTTGGCGTGATCGGATTAGGTGGCCTGGGTCATATGGCGGTTAAGCTGGCCGTGGCGATGGGGGCCGAGGTGACCGTCATCAGCCGCAATAAGAACAAAGAGGAAGAGGCAAAAGCACTGGGTGCGAAAGGAATTCTGCCTTCTTCTGATCCACAGTCATTGCAGGATTCAGCCTGCGCATTCGATTTAATTATTGATACTGCTCCCGTTAAGCATGACCTGAATATCTATACCCCATTATTAGATATTGATGGCTCGTTAGTCATTGTCGGCCAGGTTGGTCTGATGGATGAACCGCTCACGGTACCTCTGATCATGGGACGCCGTCGCGTTGCGGGTTCGCTGATCGGCGGCATTGCGGAAACTCAGGAAGTCCTGGATTTCTGCGCGAAGCATGATATCTATCCTGAGTGCGAAATGATTAGTATCGATCAGATAAACGATGCGTTCACCCGCCTTGCGCAGGGAGACATGGCCCACCGTTTCGTCATTGATATGGCCTCGCTGAGCGCAGAGTAAGCAGATACTGCAGGAGAGGAGAAAATAAGTGACTTACCTTCCCGGTTGACCACCGAAGGTTCACCCGAAGGAACGACAGCAAAAAAAGGGATATAACGATTTATGCCCCATGGGGAAATCTGGCTATTTTTTATAAATCCCATAGTTATGTGTCTGGCTTAATTAAACTGGGGCAATTAGATGAGCCTGACGCATTGCCCGTCCCCCCTGATGCCTACAGCGCCAGATTTGAACTGATGACAGAATAATCGTCACTCGGCGGGAGAACATGAATGATAAACAGGGCATTCCTGGCGATTGTTTCTCTGTTATTGATGAGCGGATGCGTTTCCCAAACCACGCAAAACAGGAGTTTGAAAATGACACCAGAAGATACACATGACGCTGTCGTTGAAGTCGCACCCGCTATGGCTGCGTATGCTGAACGATTTATTGAAAAGGATCTCTGGAATCGTCCGGAGTTGTCGCGTCGCGACCGCAGCCTTGTCACAGTTGCTGCACTCATCAGCCGCAATGATACGGCTGAGCTTCCGCACTACCTTAACGTGGCGCTGGATAGCGGCGTTAAGCCTGCTGAAATCTCTGAAGTAATTACCCATCTGGCATTTTATGCTGGCTGGCCAAATGCCACCTCTGCGGCGCTGGTTGCCCGCAACGTCTTTGCGCAACGCCATATCGATACGGCGTCATTGTCAGGGGATAAAGTGGATTTCCTGCCTCTTGATAAAGCGTCGGAAAACCAACGTGCCACGATGGTTGAGTCAAACTTTGGCAAGGTATCACCAGGTGTAGTGAAATACACCACGGATGCGCTATTCCTCGACCTGTGGCTGCGGCCGGGTCTGGCACCACGGGACCGAAGCCTGGTAACCGTCAGCGCACTGGTTACCGCCGGACAAGTGGCGCAAGTGCCGTATCATCTTAATCGGGCGATGGATAATGGTTTGACCCAGACTCAGGCCTCAGAGGTCTTGACACAGCTGGCCTTTGTGGCGGGCTGGCCAAACATTTTCTCGGCATTACCCGTATTTAAAGAGGTATTTACAGGCAGAAATCACACCTGACGGATGACGATGAGCAAAAGCCAGGACCTGAACAGGTGCTGGCTTTATTCTCCCTGGAGTCATATGTCGTTAATCCTGCCAGGGAATACTCAGGGATGTTTGTAGTGGCGCAGCGCGTCAATAACGAGCTGGAAAGCTTTCGAGTGATTTCTGTTTTCCGGGTAGTAAATGTAATAACCATCCCAGTAAGGACACCAGTCTTCAAGGACGCTAATCAGTTCGCCGTGGGCGAGCTGTTTCTCAGCGATATCACGGGGAACATATGCCAGTCCGTATCCTTCTATGGCAGCCTGTAGATTCTGATAGATACGGCTAAACACAAGCTGACCGCTAACTTTGACGTTCAGGCTCTTACCCTCTTTTTCGAACTCCCAGACATACAAATTACCGTGAGTTGGAAACCGAAGGTTGATGCAGTTGTGATCAATAAGATCGTTAGGATGCTGCGGGTAAGGGTGACGGGAAAAATAGTCAGGAGAACCCACGACGGCAAAGCGTACATCCGGGCCGATACGCACTGAGATCATGCCATTAGATATTTGCTCTCCGAGCCGCGTTCCTGCATCAAAGCGGCCGGAGACAATATCCGTCAGCGCGTAGTCATCAATCAGCTCTAGAGTAATATCCGGGTATTCCTTGAGTAGCGGCTCAAGCTTGGGCCAGATAACAGAGCCGATCGCATAATCTGACGTTGATATACGTACCGTACCGGCGGCTTTACTGTTGAGGTCCTTCAGTGACTGTAATCGCCCCTGGATCCCATCGATATAAGGGCCGAGGTCATCCAACATGGATTGCCCTATATCGGTCAACGAAATACTGCGCGTGGTTCGGGTCAGAAGTTTCATCCCAAGACGGGATTCGAGGGTTCGAATGGTATGGCTGAGGGCTGATTGTGAAACGCCTAAATGCGCCGCTGCTTTGGTAAAGCTCTTTTCACGCGCGACGACTATAAACGCCATTAAATCATTAAGGTTTTCCCGTGCCAACCTGTGCCCCTTACTGCCAAAAGAGAGTGAAGGGGTAGTGTAGCGTAATGCATAGCGAAGGGGCACTTAATGGATGGGCAATTTACTGATTTTAACCGGGTCGGCTTCAGAGGGCGTAATTTATGAAAATCGTGCATAAGTCATATCAGATTTCGCGCCTTACTCATGTCTGTCTTTTTATTCTAGAATGATTGATTAGGTATAACAGAGGAATTCAATAGTGGATTATTCATTATTAAACAACAACCTGAAAATGCCGATGGCTGGCTTTGGTGTTTTTCAGGTAACAGATAAAGAAGAATGTAAACAGTCTGTATTGACTGCTATTCGTGCTGGCTATCGCCTTATCGATACCGCAGCAGTTTACGGTAATGAAGATGCCGTTGGTGACGCAGTGCACGAGGCCATTGCCGAAGGGTTATGTAGCCGCGCAGAGCTATTTATTACCTCCAAACTGTGGGTACAGGACATGGCCAATTACGATATGGCCAAAGCAGGGATTGAAGCGTCGTTAGAAAAATCTGGGCTGGAATATTTTGACCTTTATTTACTGCATCAGGCCATGCGTGATTATTTCAGCGCGTGGCGTGCACTGGAAGATGCCTATGATGCCGGTAAGCTTAAGGCAATTGGGGTGTCCAATTTCTATGCTCATGTATTAGCAAACTTCTGCGAAACCGTCAGAATCAAGCCAATGGTGAATCAGGTTGAATTGCATCCTTACTTTGCTCAGCCTGCTGCACTTGAAACTATGAAGTATTACAACGTTCAGCCGGAAGCATGGGCGCCCTTAGGTGGCGGAAGACATAAGCCCTATGAGAATGAAATGCTGCAACAAATTGCCGATGCTCACAAAAAAACGGTTGCTCAGGTTGTCCTGCGCTGGAATGTACAGCGTGGTGTCACTGTCATCCCTAAATCCACCCGTCAGGAACGTATTGAAGAGAACTTTGCCATCTGGGATTTCTCATTGACTGAGAGCGAAATGGCGCAAATCAGCTCACTCGATTTAGGCTACGTTGGTGATGCCGTGAAACACTTTAATCCTGAATTTGTGCGTGGCTGTCTTGGTGTAAAAATTCACGATCGTTAATGCTGATATTAGTATTGAGCCTTCAATAATGAAGGCTCAATACGACTTCTTTCTATTGCAGATTTTTCTCTTTCAAAAACTGACTCACCAAATCAGCAATCTGCACATTATTTAAATCAGAGAACGGGAAGTGGGTATTCCCTTTGATTCCCACTTCTGGCAGATGCGTCACCGTCACATCCCCGCCATGTTTGTTCACCACGTCACGCCACTCACGAGCCATTGCCAGACGTACGCGCCAGCTGTCCTGCGCGGGCATGGCGACAGGTTTATCCGGTATGTTATCGCCGTAAATAATCAGAATCGGGATTTTGGTCAGTGCCATAAACTGCGCCATTGGCACAGGCTCACCCTTCAGCGTGTCGAATGCGCTTGGCATAGGGGCAGGGAGTTCTTTTTCCGGGAAGACAAAGCTGCTGCCTGGCTCGAAGGCGACAATGGCTTTGACCTTGTCATTTTTCATCGCCGTGTACCAGCCTGGTCCGCCACCCTGAGAGTGGGTGAAGAGGATAGCGGGGCCGGATTTATCCACGACGGCGGACATCGCATCAGAGATGACATTGATATCAAACGGCCCGGTATTTGGGGTCATCTGACGGAAATACTGATTCAGTGCTTCTTTGTCGTGAGAGAACTGAACGCCTTTAAAATACTCTGGCCACACGCCAACGCGGAACTGGTTGAACCACATCTGTTCATCCGGTTTTGGCGTAACAGTACCTTCTACAGTCGTGCGACCGGCGCTGC
Source organism: Citrobacter sp. wls829 (assembly GCF_005280825.1). Taxonomy (NCBI): domain Bacteria; kingdom Pseudomonadati; phylum Pseudomonadota; class Gammaproteobacteria; order Enterobacterales; family Enterobacteriaceae; genus Citrobacter; species Citrobacter sp. wls829. Next base: position 42,289 of record NZ_SZWP01000105.1, on the reverse strand, counting down.
CCCGGCGTGGCTGATCGACAAGATAAGTTGAGAACCCGCGACGCAGGAAGATGTTCTGGAACCCTTCGCGACCATCCGGGGTACTTTCCCAGGTACGGGAGAACTGACCTGCGCCGTGCAGCATGACGATAGGGTATTTATGCGGATTTTCCGGAATTTGGTAGAACACAGAGGCATGATCGCCATGATAGGTTTGGCCAGCAGAATCCAGCGGTTTTTTCGCGTCAAATGTTCCAGGCGCGGTGATGATAGTGCCACCTGCAGAAAAGCTTCCCTGTTCCTGAATGACCAGCGGCTCGGCATAGACCGACTGAGCCACCAGGCCACCCGCCATGATGCAGATGGCCAGCGTTTTTAAGATTGTCTTCAATATTACATCCTCTGTTATGTTTGCCGTTCAATCATATCTGAGTTGTCAGCGTTAATTATTTAGCACCCCTGATTGCCCTTATTTGGCAGACTCATGAATGCGGACGATTAACTGCGTATCGTCTCTAGCCAACTTAACTTATCTGCTATCGAGCGCCTGCTGTAACGCCTTTTCAGCTCGCGTTGCTGCATCACTTTCGCCATGTTCACGCAGCACCTTTGCCAGTTGGCGCAACTGCGCTGCCGTCAGGCCGACCCGCATGCTGGCTCGCGTATGTGACAGCAGTTGTGATTCCACGCCCGGAGTGGCGGCTAATGCGCCAACCGTTGCCAGCTCGCGGCTTTGCCAGTCGAGGTTATCGCGGGCGAAAATATCGCCAAACAGATGCGTTTGCAGGAACTGGTTAATCACTGGGGCAAAATCAAACAGCGGGCCCTGGACGGGAGCGCCTGAGATTTTTGTCTGGTTTGCGGTACCGACACGGCGAAGTTCATCCCCGACAGGGATCGGGGCAACCGGCTCTTTACCCTCAAGGTCTTTGATACCACGTTGTTTACGTGCTTCGACGACCTTCATCAGTTCATTAAGTGCATTCAGGCTACGGGGGAAGCCCGTATAGGCATAAAGCTGGACGAGAATCTCTTTGGTTTCGTTTATCGTGAGTCCTGCGTCAAGACCCTGATTGAGGGCTGCATTCAGCTTATCCATCTGACTGCTGGCCATCGATGCCGCAATCAACGGGATGGCCTGTTGGCTGGCTGACAGCGTATCTGAAACCGTTTGTTCGTGGTTCATTTCTGAGGCTCCTTTGTTGCCGGGCGCAGCATGCGCTGCGAGACCAAAACCAAAGGTCAGCAGTACCGCTGCCGTTAATGCCTTAATGGGCGTGGTATTGTTCATCTGTCACTTTCTCCATCCAGTTAACGCTTTTGCCATCCACAATCCCGGTTATCGCCAGATGCGTCATCGCGCTGCCGGGTGCCGCCCCGTGCCAGTGTTTGACGCCCGCCGGGCAAGAGACAACATCACCGGCGCGGATAACCTGCACCGGCTGGCCTTCTTGTTGGGTGAGCCCAACACCCGAGGTCACAATCAGCCGCTGGCCTGCCGGATGCGTATGCCAGGCGGAACGCGCACCGGGTTCAAACGTGACATAAGCCCCGGAAACAGGGATGTCGTTATCCGGTTTGAAGAGAGGATCAACCCTGACGCGCCCGGTAAAGTTATCGGCTGGCCCGAACACCGCATTCTGACTGCCTGCGGGGGCGATATGGACAGCGGGATTTTGCTCCGCTGCCATATCAATCTCATTAATAAACCGCTGCTGATGATTGCCGGTACAAAAGCGGATACGCTCTATATGACTGAAGATGCGTTCGCGAAAGCCACCGGTACGAAGGACAAAGAACCCGTCCTGATCGATGGCGCTACCCATATCGAGACGTATTGGGTGCCCAAATACGTTGACCAGGCAATGCAAAAGTTAGACGTCTTCTTCGATAAGAATATTTAGTTAGCCTCTAATGAAGCCCCAGCCTTGCAGGCTGGGGTGTGTCCATCAGCTGTAGCCACTTTCCGCTTGCGTGTTCACGCGATAGACCCAGATTAACGAAGTTGCGGTTAAAGATAATTACGCTGCTTAAATAGGCGCTATGAGCTGAATTCATAAGAGTGGTGGATGTGTGGTGGTTATTTTTTTATCTGGACGGTCAGTGCCATCAAGACGCTGACTGCTGTAAATTCACACATGTTGACGTCCGAAAAAGTCGCACGCGCTAGCAGGGTCACTGATGGTCAGTAAATACATTCTGGTAAAGTTACGTTGTCACTTTTTTGGGTTCTCGGCGGCGTCGTATACAAAAACAAACAGGTCAGGCGGCGGCACGGTTACACACGCGCAGGTCATGCCAGGTGCAACGCTAAAATACGAACCGATAACCGGTGAATTATGTCTGACCGCTGCCAGTGTAGGTGGCAAGTATGAATGCAAAACGATTTCAGACGATAAATAATTCGCCTGCTTAAAGAGGACATCGGGTCACGTGTTCAGATTATCCAGGAGATCCACGAGTTAATCCTGGCCGGTGAAATCGAAGTCGCAAAAGGAATGCTGCGCACGCTGATTAAGGTCACGTGCGGTTATCCAGCGATTTCAGACGAGGTCGGCAGGAATTCAAAATCAATTATGCGCATGTTGTCGCCGGATGTGGATCCGGGTGTCAAAGCGTTTATGGCCGTTGTCAGAGCTGCAGAGCGTCAGTCTGAGAAAGCAGCGGCCCAGGCAAAAATACATTAAGTCAGAAACCGTCACGACGAACCGGCCACAATGGCCGGTTTTTTTATGTCTGCGTGGTGTGCTGCGTGAAATCGTGTGCAGGATTACTGGTGAAAATCTGCAGAATTCACGCAGCGTCACGACAGGGAAGGGATCAAACGGACAGGCACGATTCAGACTGCATTAACACGTCTTTTTTACATGTTCTTTTGCATTTAACATAATATACATTATGCGCACCAATGTGGAATCAGACAAAATCCAGCGCTTTATGGTCATCCTTGGTCTGGTTGTTGATAGACTCTGAACGCTATTTCTCCAGTGCGGCCCTCACATAGTTATGATGTCTGTCATTGTACGATTCACAGACAAAACCATGACCTCAAGTACGCTCTACAATACAAGCGCTATAACTTTTCGGGCTTTCTCAAAGTGATCCAGTTTCATTTCCATAATCCACCATTGGGCTACTTCCATGAGCAATTCAGGGTCATCATTCTTGTTGGCAAAAAAAGCATAAAATGAGACTCCCACATCGGATCCTTTAGCTGCAATCTTGGCTTCACATACCTTCACTATCTTTGCTCGAATACTGTCTCTCATTTTCATCCTTGGCCTTCAGAATTAACCAATACAGAAATCTTTTGTATTCGATACAGAACATGCGGGGACAGCCGATGATTTGCCGGCAACGCTGGATGCGGAAACTCTTCCACTTTTTTCATACCAAGCCGTTTCATTAAGTGTTCTGAAGGTTTGTTGAGTACCGATGTAAACGATACGACTTCATCCAGCATCAGAACCGTAAAAGCATATTGCAGACAGGCTTCAGCAGCCTCCATGGCTAACCCTTGATGCCAGTACGTTTTGCTGAGACGCCAGCCTATTTCGGTACAGGGAGAAAATGGAAATTTATCAGGCTGCGGGTGCAGACCGACACAGCCAACAAATTCATGCGTTTCTTTGGATTCAACGGCCCAAAAACCCCAGCCGCGTTGTTCTATTCCGTCCCTGAATCTCTCTGCCAGACTGTCGCTCTCCTGTCTCGTCATCGGTGCCGGAAAAAAGCGCATCACATCTGGGTCTGCATTCAGATCGGCAAATGCTGCCATATCTGTTTTTCCCCACTGCCTTAAAATGAGCCTTGATGTTTCAATCATATTGCATTCCTTACCATTATGTTTACATCATCACTCAGCGTTATTCTACGCGCTAGACACTTTTCTGCGCCCTTCCCGCTTCAGCAAATACAGCCATAATGTCGTACGCTTAACGTGAAGATTGAATACGATCTCATCTTACACAGGAGATAGCTACATGGCCGACTGGAACCCTGCACTTTATCTGCAATATGGCAGCGAACGCTCAAGACCCGCAGCAGAATTATTGAGCAGAGTAGCGTTAGAAAATGTTCGTTCAGTCGCCGATCTGGGGTGCGGTCCGGGAAATAGCACGTCATTACTGTATCAACGATGGCCTTCGGCCAACATAACAGGCGTGGACTCTTCGCCAAATATGCTCAACGAGGCGCGTGCAACCTTACCGAACTGTCATTTTGTTGAAACAGATATCAGCGAGTTCCGGGCGGAGCAACCTCTTGATCTGCTTTATGCGAATGCTTCATTACAGTGGGTACCCGATCACTACGAATTATTCCCATATCTTGTCTCGCAGTTACACCGTAACGGCGTACTTGCTGTGCAAATGCCGGATAACTGGCTGGAGCCAACACATATTTTAATGCGTGAAGTCGCCTATGAGCAGGATTATCCCAATCGCGGTCGATCGCCTCTTCCCGGCGTGCATGCTTATTATGATATTTTGACTGAAGCGGGATGTGACGTTGATATTTGGCGCACGACCTATTACCACATTATGGATTCACATCAGTCGATTATCGACTGGGTCAGTGCGACAGGCTTACGTCCCTGGTTGCAAGATCTGAGCGAAAGTGAGCAACGAAAGTATCTGGCTCGATACCATGAACTTCTACAGGAGCAATATCCGCTGCAGGAAAATGGCAAAATCCTGCTGGCATTCCCACGCTTGTTTATTGTTGCCAGACGCGATTTTTAATCCCCTTATACTTGCATTGGCCTTTCATTGCAGAGGCTAATGTAGGTAAATAGAAATAGTATTTAGTTGGTATTATTTTATTTCGAAAAGTGACTATTCAACAATTACTCTTCGGTGAATTTGATATTATCATAAATTGGGCACCCCGCTTTCCATGCCTCCAATTGTGTTGCATTATTACCAGTCGGCCTTGATAACATCCAACGGGCCATAAGCTGGTCCAGTTGATTGTTTGTTTTCACGTCCTTTCTGGTATTGCTGCTTTTTTCTGGTTTTCTTACCGATGTCGGGGGCGTTACTACCTTGAGAATTCGTACGGCAAGTTGACAACAACCGCCCTGTACTGGGATTTTACGCATTTCAAATGTGATATCATCATACCCATGTCGATGACAAATATAGCTAAGTATGCCACTGGAGCGTCTCAAATCTATCTGAAACGCCTGGCTAACATCATCCCGAGTAAACTCAGTTTTACGCAGAAAACCCCACCAGGCTACCGCCCTGTAAAGCGACATATCACCAAGATGGCGGATCTCGTCTGGAATATGAAAATGACCATGGTGTTTTTGTTGGGACTGTTCACCTGCCCTATTTGACTGATTTATCATAAAATTAACCTGTTTATTCACTATTCATAAAGAGAGGATAAGCAACGTCAAATGCTTTATTGTAAAAAAACGGGAATGAAATATATCTCATGGGTTAATACAGTGTTGATTTTAAGATGATCAATAAAGAGATATTAGCGATTCGACGAGCCATTACTTTTTTTACATGATAGTACGCAGGAATCAATTGATCTTAACCACTGTCTTTTAGTTAGATGAAATAACCTTGTAACACGCCTGTCGGTATATTTTCACACCGTAAGATTATTATGCGATTTGTGAATTAACACTTTTGGTTAATACATTTTCCGCGTGCGAATGGTAGTGGCGAAATAAACACCCCGCATCCTGATTTAGGATGCGGGGTGTTGTCAGAATAACACCTTCACACCGAACATTGCCTGAGAATCACTGTAACCACTGTCGCCAATTTGTTGACCTACGTTTCCCCAAAGGTGCAGACGCGTATTTACTTTCGCTTCAACACCTGCTCTGAGTTCAGCGATATTTTTTGCGCCATCAACGTCACCCTGTATTTCATTCATTGATATCGAATAATTTCGGGAATTATGAAGCCAGTTAGTTTCAATAAATGGCTGAAAAAGCCGATCTTTTCCTTCATCGCGTTGGTTATAGCCTCGCAAATACGCTTTAACCCCCAACCGGCTTTGCAGATTCCCTTTGCCTTTATCTCGGATCACGGTGCCGTTTGCCTCCTGATGATCGTCAGACGATACGTCCATCCAGGTCAACTGAACCTGGGGTTGTAGCCAGTAACTCAGGCGTGCCGTCTCCTTCAACTTAAAGGCATATCCTGCTTCAAGCGAGGCGGTCACCCCCCGTGAACGATATTTCTCTGTCGCCAGTTGTTCACCGCGAACGGTGTTATCAAACCAGTTATAAAGCATCCAGCTGTCAAGATATCCCCCGCTTTTCTCCACATTGTTGGCATACCAGGTTGCGTACAATCCGGCGCTGTAACCTGATATCGAACCGTCAGCGCGGTAATGGCTGACGTCTGACCGCGTATTACTTTGGCTGTTTGCGTAGCCGAACATGACGCCCAGATGCCAGCGCTCAACCTCGTCTGAACTCCATTGTGCGACATCACCACCTATTTGCAGAACATAACGGTTACTTTGCGTCTTCAGCTGCCCGCTACTATCACGAAACCGGGTATGCCCACCGACGTTGCGTAACCACATGCTGGTCACGTCTGACTCACCCGTTATGGGGTCAATATAGTGACTTTCGCCCAGGCGATCGTGCAAACGTGTCGTAAACAGCGTATTTCCCGCCGATTTATTCGCAAGGTAGGCGCCTAATTCAGGGCGTAAAACCGAATCGTGAGATGCGGGTTCTTCTTGTTGGACAGGTAACACCGGTGTGTCGGGATCAATATCCGGTTCTTCTGGGTCACGTATTGGTTCTTCTGGATCGCGTATCGGTTCTTCAGAAGGAGTTCACGTATTGGTCAAATACCAATGATTCGAATCAGGAATGAGTGCGGAGTCATCCGTATTATTTCCCCGCAGTAGTGCGTAATCATAGGCGCCCGCGGTCAAACGGCCAACTGCAACAAACTCACCACCTGACTCGCCGTCCACCCGCACTACCCGTGCACCATTGAGATTACTGACCGTCTGGCTGCCCAGTGCCTGCAAAGCGACACGAGTGGTCCCTGATGTATTCCCCATCACGTGAAGTTGGTTCACCACCGCTTTTTGTTGCACGGCATCTTCTGTTGTATTGAGGATAAGAAGACCGTTGTTGCTGCTGTAATTACCGCTAACGGTCAGGATACTATTGGAACGTTTTAGTGCCTCGTCCGTTCCCGGCTGGCCAAAACTGAGCATACCGTCGAGCGACAGCGAGCGGATAGTCTGACTAAAACCATTCAGATCGACAGTCGCCGTCTCATCCACAGTGAAATCTGAGTTGCGACTAAAGGCATCCGTGCTGCCAGCCCGCAGCGTACCGTTGCGTAGCGACGTGGTGCCTGTGTAGGCATTATTTCCCGACAATAATGTAGTTCCCGGACCATTATGATTGACCTGACCACGTCCGGTTATATCTGCTGCGAGTGAAAAATCGTCACTGTTATGATTAAAATTCAGTTGAACGGTGCTGGTATTGTCGGCAGTATCGCCAAGATAGATCCACGGAACGTTAATGACGCCAGCGCGCTGTGCGACGTCCCCCTCTTCAGACCCTACGTTGACAATGCCTGTACTTCCCTTACCGACGCCTAACCATAAATATTTCCCGGATTTTACCGTGCCACCATTACTCACGGTTAGCACGCCGCGTGCATCATTGTTGCCGGTTCCGTATCCCCCTAACAAAATCGGCTTAGCGATATCCAGTAACGAATCCTCACCATCAACCCTGACGGCACCGTTACCAAACAAGTTATTGCGATCTGTTTTACCAACATAGCCGATATTCATGTGTTCGGTTGCGACCAGCTGCCCACCATTAAGAATATCGAGCTTGCCGGTGTCCTGATCGCCCACCACGACCCAGTTCGTTTTAACAGTAGATCCCGTTCCGTCAATCATGACGCTGCCGTAGGCGCCGGCATAAAATTCGCCGATGCGGAGTTCGTTAATTCCGCTTATTTGGCTGCCAAGCTCCACCAATAAGCGGCCACTGCCGCTGTTAGTCCCTAAAACAAGATTTCCCCCTCTCAGTGTCCAGATTGCCCCATTGGTCAGGGTCACAATGCCGGCACTTCCCCGACCAATTGAGCCTGTAAGCGAAGAAATTTGGCGCCCATCAATGACCAACGCACCTGCAGAATCTTTACCAACAATCAGGCCACGAAAAGTATTCCAGACGTCGTCAGTATTTTCAGTATTTGATAACAGAACACTGGCGTTATTATTAATGATCGCATCACTGGTGGCATTGGCGGGTGTATACGGTTGGGCCGCCAATAATATGCGACTGGCTTGCACTGTAGTTTTACTTTTATTTTCCGTGCATAACGCGGCGGATTCACGTTCACAGAGCCGTTCCTCTGCGATGGCGTCTACAGGTACCAGCAGACCTGTTGACGCTAACAGCAGTCCGGGAATAATCGCTAATCGGCCGGGGCGTTTTGCAGGCATTAGCTGAAAGTTTTTCATAGATAATCCTCCTGATTATCGTGCGTACATCCTTTTAAAGCGTCAGCAGGTTAATCCCCCTGACGACATGGATTTTTTATACGAACGCCATGATTACACTTTCAACGGTTTTATCGAGACAATGATCTATTCTGTGAATGGCCTTACGCTCCGCGGAGATAAACAAGCCTTCGTATTGACAATCACAGGTTGTCGTTCATTTAATTGTCTGTTTTATCTTTACACCGGGTATCGCATATGCGTGCCATCGCTTTTTTAAGATGTGCTTCTAGTGGCGAGGCTTGTCATCTGCTAGTGTCAGATAACGTTTCGCTGAAGAGAGTCGTCGTGTCTAAAATCTATTCTGGCAGTTGCTTGTGTGGTTCGGTACGCTTTACCGCAACGAATCCCAACAACTCACATTCCTGCTCCTGTGATATTTGCCGCAGACATACGGGTGCGCCCACCGTAGTGTGGATTGAATTTAACGCTGAAAACGTAGAATGGACGGGCATTGCGGGTCAACCTGCTACCTGGCGATCATCAGAAATATCCAGCCGAGCCTTTTGCCCACAGTGTGGTAGTTCCGTGGGCGCCATCGATGACGCCCCGATTATTGCCCTGTTAGCCGGGGGATTTGACGATCCCGATGATGAGAATCTGGCGCCACAGTTTCACTCTTTTTCCGATATGATGCCGGTATGGTGGCAAAAAGGACATGGCGAAAATTGATTCGGTTATGTCAGCTGATAGTGCTTATCGGGCATATGTTTAGCAGGTACAGTCGTTTCATCGTTCATTTGCAGTAAATCAATTTCAATCGCATTACAAATCGCATCCAGCGGCAAGTCGTTATTTTCCGTGCCGAACGGGTCTTCAAGCTCTTCTGCCAACGTGTCCAGAGAAATGAACGTATATGAAATCAGCACGGAAATGAACGGCGTCATATAGTGCAGATCGACCACCAATGCGAATGGCAGCATGATACAAAACAGATAGACCGTGCGATGCAGGATCAAGGTATAGGCAAATGGCACCGGTGTATTAGCAATCCGCTCACAACCTGCAAGTACCGCCGACATATCATTTAATCTATTGTTTAAACTGTGAAATAATATGTCAGATAGCTCGCCATTACGTCTGCGTACGGCTAACCACTCCCCCATCAACAGCAGAATACGGTTGGCTGGTGATTGGCAGGCAAAGACAGTTTGCAAATCTGCGGCACTGAGATATTTCGCTAATGGTTCCGCCTGCGGGTTACGACGCAGGGTCATGCGTAAACAGTGGGCAAAGGCGATTTGCAGACGTACAAACTGCCCCAGCTCGACGTCGTCCGGTAATGTGTTTTTTACCTCACGCAGTAGCGAACGGGAGGCAATCATTAATTGTCCCCACAGGTGTCGAGCCTCAACGTAGCGCGAGTAACAGGCATTGTTGCGAAAGCCTAAAAAGATAGCAATAGCGACGCCCAGGATGCTGAATGGCGCCAGGGTAAATTTGATACCCAGCATCGTATACCATGGCAGCATGATGATAACGGCAATGGAAAGCAGAAAATTCAGCAGCAGGCGCGAGAAAATCTTCGATAACACTGAACCATGCCAGACGAATATCAGACGCAGCCAGTGTTGTTGAGGTCGAACAATCATAGTTATCTTCGGAAAATGTGAAAGCCGCGCCATTAAACGTGATCGCGATCAATGTTGCAAGCACCTCACCGCACTAAATCCCGCCTTTTTACCTGTCTGAACAAATGAGGCGCTACAGTCTCAGACGGTAACTGTATTTAAGAAACACACTGTATGTTGTAACTAATAAACAGGTATAAAAAACCCGGCCTAAACCGGGTAATTATGTGACTATTTTAGCACAGTGGCTTCACGGCTTCGCGCATACCGTTGGACAGAATGGCGTCCAGATTGGCAGAAACCTGTTCAACCAGACCGGGAACCTGCGTCAGATCCTGCTCCCAGTGCTCGTTGACCGCCAGTACTGAGTGGACCAACGCTTGCGTGCTTATTTGACGATCGTGGTGCTGACTCCATAGCAGCTGGAAGCGCTCAATCCAGTGGGCATCATCCTGAACAGGATAAGACTCACCGTTACGCTCGCCACGATAGAAAGCAATCAACGCCGCCAGCGCAAACGTCAGACGCGCCGGCAATTGACCATTGGCCTGCTGCCCTGCCAGCAACTGCGGCAAAATACGCGTGCGGAATTTGGTCATTCCGTTCAGGGCAATCGACAACAGCTGATGCTTGATGTACGGGTTGCAGAAACGTCCGGTCACCGCGCTGGCGAACGACGCCAGCTCATCACGCGGTAAATCGAGCACCGGAATGATCTCTTCGTAAATGGCTTTTTCGACAAAAGCGCAAATCTCTGCGTCATTCATCGCCTCACCCACCGTGTCTAGCCCTGCCTGGTAGGCTACCGGTACCAGCGCGGTGTGCGCACCGTTAAGGATGGCAACTTTACGCTCTTTGTACGGCTTAATATCATCAACAATCAGTACATTCAGCGGATATTTGTCCAGACACAGTTCAGTCGCTAATGACTTCGGCCCCTGAATCACAAACAGGTAGAAGTGCTCTGCAGTATCGAGGAATGCATCGTGATAACCCAGCTCGGCTTCCAGTGTGGCCACTTCGTCACGCGGGTAACCGGTAACGATGCGGTCCACCAGCGTAGAACAAAACGCGTTAGCTGTGTCCAGCCACTGCACGAACGCGTCCGGCAACGCCCACTCCTGCGCATAACGCAGCACCAGTTCACGCAGCGCATCGCCGTTGTAATCAATCAGTTCGCAAGGAATGATTATCCAGCCTTTATCCAGCGCGCCGTCAAAATGGCTGTAACGCTCAAACAGCAGGCGGGTCAACTTGGCCGGATAGCTTACCGCAGGCGCATCGTCGAACTTGTCGCCCGCGTGATAACTGATCCCGGCTTCCGTTGTATTGGAGAAAACAAAACGCATATCAGGGTTATGCGCCAGTTTCAGGAACTCATCGTATTCGCTATAGACGCTGATTTCACGGTTAACCGAGCGAATTAAACGCGCGTCGCTGACGGCTTCGCCCTTTTCATTCAGACCACGAATGATGGTGGTATAGAGACCATCCTGCGTGCTCAGTGATGGCGGAAATGTACTTTCGATAGGACGAACAATGACCACACCAGAATTCAGATCGGTATGTTCATTCAGTAAATCAACTTGCCAGTCAACAAAGGCGCGCAGGAAGTTTCCTTCACCAAACTGAATGATGCGTTCAGGATAGTGAGCACCGGGAAAATCGCGACGATTTAGTGTTTGCACAATGGGTTCCCTTTTTGATTAGTCATACAACCTGATTGAATTGGTCCAATAGGTTAGCAAACTTTAATACCTTGAAACCCTGTTTTGATCAATCCCTGGTAACAAATTACAATGATTTATAGAAAAGTGTGGTGCCCGTCAGCGTTCCATCCGGCATTTGGGCGTAGTTGGGGATCATGCCCGCGTTTTGCCAGCCGCAATTGTGGTAGAACAACTCCGCAGCGCTACCGGTGGCCGTGTCGAGCACCAGCGTAGTTTTATGCTGTTGACGCGCACACGTTTCCAGCGCATTCATCAATTCCCGGGCGATACCCGTTCGTCGTGCAGACGGATGTACCAGTAATTTGGCGACGTCGGCACGATGCGGTTGGTTTTCAGGTTGATCGACAATAAGCTGGACGGTTCCCACCAGGATACCCTGCGTGTTTTCAGCCGCCAGCACAATTCTCTCGCCACGGGCAACGCTTTGCGCAACGCCCGTCCAGAATGGCAGTGACTTATCGCGATTGAAGGGGTGTATAAAACTTACAGATGCACCGTCATTCACGCACTGTTCAAGAACGTCACAAAGCTCGTCGATTCTCGACACAATCTGTTGTGCGCTCAGCACGATGCAGGGGGTACCAGTGGCCATTTTTTTCTCCTCAGATAGTCCCCATGATAGTGCGTTTAACTTTTTCGCAACACAAGGGGTCTTATCATAGGATTATGTTATCTATGGCTGGTTCATTTGCCGCACTAACCAGTGATAAATTACCGTGACAACGTAACGCTGCTGTTCTGCACTTAGCGCCAGCCCTTGAGGAATATCATGCCATTTTGCCAGGCAGCCGCGACAGCAGGTTGCCGTCGCATGCTGGGCAATAAATACCGGATGCCCGCGCATCGGCGTCTGCTTACCGTCGTTGGCCGGGAATGCAGGCGCCAGGCGTTTGGCAATAAAATCGGCGGCATGTTGCTCAATCACCGGCGCGCCTTTCTCCATACAATAGCGTCGTTCTTTGTCACCAAGGCGAAACCGTGAACGAAAGGTCGATTTCGCCAGTCGGGAAAACAGCGGTTCGAGCGAGTTCATCAGTAAACCGAACGCCCCATCTGTTGGGTTAACTGCTCCAGCACCGCAATACCTGCCAGTGAATTCCCTGCCGGATCAAGTTCCGGGCTCCAGACCGCTATCGCCATTTCATGCGGCACGATCGCCACGATACCCCCCCCCACCCCGGATTTTGCCGGCAGCCCCACTCGCCACGCAAATTCACCGGCGTTCTGGTACATACCACTGGTCGCCATTAGCGCATTAATTTGTCGGGCCTGCATCGGCGTGACCACCGGCTCATTGAGATGAAAGGCATGCCCCTGATTAGCCAGAAAGACAAAGGTACGCGCCAGCTCCACGCAGCTCATTTTCAGCGCACAGTAGTGGAAATAGTTTTGCAGAACGGTGGCAACATCATGTTGAAAATTGCCAAAGGATTTCATCAGCCAGGCAATGGCCGCATTACGTGCCGAATGCTCAAACTCAGAGCGGGCAACAGTCGCATCATAGGCGATATCCGGCACACCGCTTAGCGCCCGTACGACTTCGAGCATGCGTTGACGTGGCGCACTCAGACGCCCCTGCAGCATGTCGCAAACCACCAGCGCCCCGGCATTAATAAACGGGTTGCGCGGTATTCCTTGCTCCATTTCCAGCTGTACCAGAGAGTTAAACGGATGTCCTGACGGATCTTTGCCTACTCGCTGCCAGATCTCATCTTCCTGATAATGACGCATCGCCACCACCAGACTGAGCACCTTCGAGATCGACTGAATTGAAAAACGTTCTTGCGCATCACCCGCCTGATAGTGCTGACCATCAACGGTACAAATGGCAATACCCAGTTTGGAACCATCAACGGAGGCTAATGCGGGGATGTAGTCAGCGACCTTCCCCTGACCAATCAGCGGGCGAACCTGCTGCACAATGGTTTCTAAGATTGAATTGTCCATGGCCCTGGCCACAACATGCTCCTTGCTCGCAGGTCTGAAAGGCCTGCGAGTATAACAGAGCTGAATGCACCGCGTCAGGATGCAGATGATATGCGTGGACGGGTGTCCCGTGTGGAGACACCCTGAAGATTAGATACGGTTTTTCCAGACGGTCTGCACGTTACAAAACTCATGCAGGCCAAAGTGCGAAAGCTCCCGACCAAAGCCGCTTTTCTTCACCCCGCCAAACGCAACGCGGGCATCACTGGCACTATAACCATTGATAAATACCCCGCCACATTCCAGGCGTGCAGCCATATTCTGCGCCAGCGTCTCATCAGCGGTGAAAATCGTTGCCGACAAGCCAAAATCACTCTCATTCGCCAGTACTAACGCATGCTCTGCGTTCTTCGCAACGGTAATTGCTGCTACCGGGCCGAACAATTCCTGGCGGAAAGCGGTCATCTCAGGTGTCACGTCACCAAGAACCGTGATGGCATAGTAGTTACCTTTTCCGGCAATTTTTTCGCCACCGAGTAACAACGTCGCCCCTTGAGCCAGCGAAGCCTCAACCTGCTGATGCAGTTCATCACGCAGATCAACGCGTGCCATTGGGCCGAGATCGTTTTCCTCATTCAGAGGATCGCCCATTTTTAGCGCACTGGCCGCCGCCACAAAACGCTGAGTAAATTCTGCCGCAATCCCTTCCTCAACAATAAAACGTTTCGCTGCCGCACAAACCTGCCCGGTATTCTGATAACGACCGGCGACTGCCGCCTTCACGGCCAGATCGAGGTCAGCATCGTTAAGGACAATGAACGGATCGGATCCACCCAGTTCAAGCACGCATTTCTTCAGCGCCGCCCCCGCCTGAGCACCAATTGCCGCCCCGGCTCGCACACTTCCCGTTACCGTAACGGCGGCAATACGCGGATCGTTGATCATCTGGCTAACGCCCGAGTTATCGGCATTCACCCAGCCATATACCCCCTGCGGGATACCGGCATCAGCAAACGCCTGCGCAATAATACCGGCACACCCGGTTACATTCGGTGCATGCTTTAACAGGTAACCATTCCCGGCCAGTAAAATAGGCACGGCACCGCGCATGACCTGCCACAGCGGGAAGTTCCACGGCATAACGGCCAGAATAGTGCCCAGAGGACGATATTCGATCACCGCTTGGTTATTCTCCACCTGTGTTGGTTCAGGATTAAGCATCAAAGGTCCATGCTCTGCATACCAGTCACACAGCGCCGCGGATTTCGCCACTTCTGCACGAGCCTGTTTTATCGGTTTCCCCATTTCCCGTGAGATACACTGCGCCATCTCTTCCGCACGCTGGCGCAGAGCGTGCCCAACCTTGCGCAGCATCTGCGCCCGATGCGCCACGGTGGTGTGTTTCCATTCATTAAATCCACTGGCGGCCAGATCAAGCGCATGGGCAATCTCATCCCGACTAGCCCACGGCATCGCCGTTAACCTTTCGCCGTTCACAGGATTGACGGAAATCGCATGTGTTGCTGATGTGATGGTCATAGCTGTCTCTCTTTTTGCAGGGTATGGTCATATCATGAGCGTATTTACTCTTTCTGAAAAATGAATAATATTAACTACACCATTCACGAATAGAGAAAAATAATGGATCTGACGCAACTGGAAATGTTCAATGCGGTGGCGGAAACCGGCAGCATTACGCAGGCCGCCGCGAAGGTACATCGTGTGCCGTCCAATCTCACCACGCGTATTCGCCAGCTTGAAGCCGACCTTGGCGTCGATCTGTTTATTCGTGAAAACCAGCGCCTGCGACTTTCCCCGTCCGGGCACAATTTTTTGCGCTATAGCCAGCGGATCCTTGCCCTGGTAGAGGAAGCACGCATGGTCGTTGCTGGCGATGAGCCGCAGGGACTGTTCTCTCTCGGTTCGCTGGAAAGCACCGCTGCCGTACGCATTCCCGCGACGCTGGCTGAATATAATCGACGCTACCCTAAAATCCAGTTTGCGTTGGCTACCGGGCCTTCAGGCACCATGCTGGACGGTGTACTGGAGGGGACGCTGAGCGCCGCCTTTGTCGATGGCCCGATCACCCACCCGGGACTGGAAGGCATGCCGGTCTACCTTGAGGAGATGATGATCGTTACCCCTCACGGACACGCCCCCATACAGCGGGCCAGCGACGTCAACGGCTGCAGTATTTATGCCTTTCGCGCGAACTGCTCTTACCGCCGCCATTTTGAAAGCTGGTTTCACGCCGATCGCGCAATGCCGGGCACCATCCATGAAATGGAGTCGTATCACGGCATGCTCGCCTGCGTGATTGCCGGGGCGGGAATTGCGCTGATTCCGCGATCGATGCTGGAAAGTATGCCGGGACACCATCAAGTTAACGCCTGGCCGTTGAGTGAAAACTGGCGTTGGCTCAATACATGGCTGGTCTGGCGTCGGGGAGCGATGACGCGACAACTGGAAGCATTTATTGAGGTGTTGAACCCCCAACTGGCGCAGAATGCAGATTAGCTGACGCCGGGTGGCGCAAGTTCACCCGGCCCTCCTTTCCAGGCATTAGGCATAAAAATGTGATTTGAATCACGAAATGATTGTATTTCCACCAGTAACCGTTTTAAGATCGTGACCTCACCTTTTCGCAGCTAATCCAATTTATTTGATATGACAACACACACTGTTTCCCGCAAGGTCGCGTGGCTACGGGTCGTTACGCTGGCTATTGCCGCTTTTATTTTCAATACCACGGAGTTTGTTCCCGTCGGTTTGCTCTCCGACATCGCGCAAAGCTTTAATATGCAAACAGCGCAGGTCGGGATCATGCTGACCATCTATGCCTGGGTCGTTGCCCTGATGTCACTGCCGTTTATGCTGCTTACCAGTCAGGTGGAGCGACGCAAACTTCTGATTTGCCTTTTCGCGCTGTTTATCGCCAGTCATGTGCTCTCTTTCCTGGCATGGAACTTTACCGTGCTGGTCATTAGCCGTATTGGTATTGCCTTCGCACACGCCATTTTCTGGTCGATTACCGCGTCATTAGCGATTCGCATGGCACCCGCCGGCAAACGTGCGCAGGCGTTGAGCCTGATTGCTACCGGGACCGCGCTGGCGATGGTGCTGGGTCTGCCTATTGGCCGTATCGTCGGCCAGTATTTTGGCTGGCGCACAACCTTCTTCGCTATCGGCGTCGCCGCATTAGTCACCTTGCTCTGTCTGATTAAACTGCTGCCAAAACTACCCAGTGAGCATTCAGGCTCGCTAAAAAGCCTGCCGCTGCTGTTTCGCCGCCCGGCGCTGATGAGCATTTATTTACTGACGGTCATTGTGGTCACCGCGCACTACACGGCTTACAGCTATATAGAACCCTTTGTTCAGACCGTTGCCGAACTGAGTGCCAATTTTGCGACCGTGTTGTTACTGGTTCTGGGTGCGGCGGGCATTATCGGCAGCCTCATCTTTGGCAAGCTGGGTAATCAGCATGCATCCGGGCTGATAAGTGCGGCTATCGCGTTACTGACGGTGTGCCTGGTGCTGCTATTACCAGCCGCTGACAGCGAGATGCACCTCGCCATACTGAGTATTTTCTGGGGTGTGGCCATTATGGTGATAGGTCTGGGGATGCAGGTGAAAGTGCTTGCGCTGGCACCCGATGCCACCGACGTCGCCATGGCGCTGTTTTCCGGGATCTTTAATCTGGGTATCGGCGCGGGCGCACTGGTGGGAAATCAGGTCAGTTTGCACTGGTCGATGTCCACAATCGGTTACATCGGTGCGATACCCGCACTGGCTGCGCTGATATGGTCCGTGATTATCTTTCGCAAGTGGCCGGTCGCGCTGGAAGACTATACCGGACCCTTTTTTTAAGCGTAGGTTTTATGCGTAGGTTTTGATAATTTCCAGTACGCCATTAATAATAAACTGCACGCCCATACACACCAGCAAAAAGCCCATCAGACGGGAAATCGCTTCAATGCCCCCTTTGCCGACCAGACGCATAATTCCGCCTGAACTGCGCAGGCAGCCCCACAGAATGACCCCGATCACCGCAAAAATGATCGGTGGAGCGACCATAATAACCCAGTCCGGAAACTCAGAGCCTTGACGTACGGTCGAGGCCGAACTGATGATCATCGCAATGGTACCCGGACCGGCAGTACTGGGCATTGCCAGCGGCACGAAGGCAATATTGGCCGTCGGTTCGTCTACAAGTTCTTCTGACTTACTTCTCGCTTCCGGAGAGTCGTGCGCCTTCTGCTGCGGGAACAGCATCCGAAAGCCGATAAACGCAACGATTAACCCACCCGCAATACGCAATCCGGGAATCGAAATCCCGAAGGTATTCATCACCACCTGCCCGGCATAGTACGCCACCATCATGATGGCAAACACGTAGACAGACGCCATTAATGACTGACGGTTACGCTCTGCGCTGTTCATATTGCCGGCAAGGCCGAGGAACAACGCCACGGTGGTTAACGGGTTCGCCAACGGTAACAGGACTACCAGTCCCAGACCTATGGCCTTAAACAAATCCATCATAATTCATCTTTCCTGTGCGTTAATCGTCAACGGCAAGTATACGGTGAAAACACCCGTTTAAGCCATTTTCGCGATGTAAGGATTCATTTTTCTCCTCTACGCATAAGCCTGTGAAATCAAAATATTGAAACGAACGTTCGGTTAGCCAGGTGCTGACGTTTTAGCAAAACGTGGCATTTGCCGACCCATTCATTTGACTTATATTTGCCTAAGCAATAATATCAGCCGTGACTAACTACTTGCCAGGGCAACCATTGTGAAAAACACCAGTGATCTGTTCAACGAAATCATCCCACTGGGCCGTTTGATCTATATGGTTAATCAGAAAAAAGATCGTTTGCTAAACGACTACCTGTCACCGCTGGATATCACGGCATCGCAGTTTAAGGTGCTTTGCTCCATCCGCTGCGCGGTGTGCATCACCCCTGTTGAATTGAAAAAAGTGCTGTCTGTCGATCTTGGTGCGCTGACGCGTATGCTCGACAGACTGGCCTGTAAAGGCTGGATTGAAAGACTTCCTAATCCACATGACAAACGCGGCGTGCTGGTGAAACTCACCGAGCATGGCGCGACAATTTGTGAGCAGTGCCATCAATTAGTCGGGCAAGACCTGCACCAGGAACTAACAAAAAACTTAACGGCGGACGAAGTGGCAACACTTGAGCATTTGCTTAAGAAAATCCTGCCGTAAACAGAAAGAGGTATGACGATGTCCAGACGCAATACTGACACAATCACTATTCATAGCATTTTGGACTGGATCGAGAATAACCTTGAATCACCGCTGTCACTGGAAAAGGTGTCAGAGCGTTCAGGTTACTCCAAATGGCACCTGCAACGGATGTTTAAAAAAGAAACCGGCCATTCATTAGGTCAATATATCCGCAGCCGCAAAATGACTGAAATAGCGCAAAAATTAAAAGAAAGTAACGAACCGATCCTCTACCTGGCGGAGCGTTATGGCTTTGAGTCTCAGCAAACGCTGACCCGGACCTTCAAAAACTATTTTGATGTGCCCCCCCATAAGTACCGTATGACAAATATGCACGGCGAATCCCGGTATTTGCATCCGCTGAATCAATGTAACTGCTAATCGCCTGATAAAGACGTAACCGAGGAAATCATGAAACTTCTGTCATCTGCAATGCTGGCCCTGCTGCTTGTTGTTTCGGGCCAGAGCATGGCGGAACAAACCGCGCAGCCCATAACACCCAATAATCGCGACGCAATAATTATGCCTCCTACGCAGGAGCAGTCCCCGTTTGATTTTAATCATATGGGTGCCGGCAGCGACAAGTCCGACGAACTGGGTGTGCCTTATTACAACATGCGCAGTTTATAAGTCATGATGCCCCGCCACGGCGGGGCTACTGTTATCCCCTCGCCTGAGCGGTCCTGCGCAAACGAAAACCAAACACGTTGATGTACAGCCCCGCCATAATCAACAGCGCGCCGATAAGTTGCAGCCCACTTAGCGTTTCATCCAGTAACACTGCCGCACTCGCCAGCCCAACCACTGGCACGAGTAAAGACAGCGGGGCCACGCGCCAGGTCTCATAGCGTCCCAGCAACGTCCCCCATATGCCGTATCCCACAATCGTCGCCACAAATGCCAGATAGACCAGTGAGAGAATAGTCGTCATATCAATAGCAATAAGGCTGTGTACGATGAGACCTGGGCCATCAAGGACGAGCGATGCCAGAAAGAACGGTAAAATAGGGATCAAGGCACTCCACACCACCAGCGACATCACTGGCGGGCGGGATTCATGTTGCATAATTTTCTTGTTGAAGATATTGCCGCAGGCCCAACTCAGCGCTGCCGCCAGCGTCAGCATAAAGCCGAGCATCGTCACGTGCTGTCCATTCAGGCTGGCTTCGATCAACACCAGCACGCCAAACACTGCCAGCGCGATGCCAACCCGTTGCTTGCCCTGTAAACGCTCACCAAAAGCGAATGCGCCCAGCACAATGGTGAAAAATGCCTGCGCCTGCAATACCAGTGACGCCAGTCCAGCGGGCATGCCAAATTTTATGGCGCTGAACAGAAACGCGAACTGGCCAAAGCTGATGGTCAGGCCATAACCGAGCAGCAATGAGAGAGGGATTTTCGGGCGGGCAACAAAGAAAATAGCCGGAAATGCCACCAGTAGGAAACGTAGCCCTGCCAGCATCAGCGGCGGCATATTGTGCAGGCCCACTTTGATGACGACAAAATTTAGCCCCCATACCACCACGACCAGTAGTGCTAACAACCCGTCTTTACGTGACATTCACCCGCCCCTGAAATTATTAAATTTTTGTAAACAAGTTAAAGTAGCGGAAATCGTTGCCGGGTAACAGATCATTAATACAGGTAGGTATAACTGGGCATTTTCAGACAACTTTTTGAGTGTACATCACACTTTTGACGTGCTATTTCTGTCTGAAATTTAATAAAAACATAACAACATGCATTGTCGGGCAAGAAAATGAATACCACTCTGAGAAGATCCACTCTCGCGTTACTCGCCTCCTCACTATTACTGACGATTGGGCGGGGTGCCACGCTCCCGTTTATGACCATCTATCTCAACCGACAGTACGGCCTGAGCGTCGATCTGATTGGTTACGCCATGACGGTCGCCCTGACTATTGGCGTTATCTTCAGCCTGGGCTTCGGTATTCTGGCCGATAAGTTCGATAAAAAACGCTATATGCTGCTGGCGATTACCGGTTTTGCGTCTGGCTTTATCGCGATCCCTCTGGTGCATAATGTTATCGTAGTGGTGTTGCTTTTTGCCCTGATCAACTGCGCCTACTCCGTCTTTGCCACCGTGCTGAAAGCCTGGTTTGCCGATAACCTCTCTGCCACCAACAAGACCAAAATTTTCTCACTTAACTATACAGTACTCAACATTGGCTGGACCGTGGGTCCGCCGCTCGGCACGCTGCTGGTGATGCAAAGTATCAACCTGCCGTTCTGGCTGGCAGCGCTTTGCTCAGCCTTCCCGTTGGTATTTATCCAGACGTGGGTGAAACATTCAGAAGTGCCATCCGAGGGACTGAACGCATCCGTCTGGTCCCCCTCGGTACTGTTGCGCGATAAAGCGTTATGCTGGTTTACCCTGTCAGCGTTTTTGGCCTCGTTTGTGGGCGGCGCATTTGCGTCCTGTATTTCTCAGTACGTGATGGTGGTTGCTGACGGTGATTTCGCAGAAAAAGTGGTGGCCGTGGTCCTGCCCGTCAACGCGGCAATGGTGGTTACATTGCAATATGCCGTCGGGCGCCGTCTTTCCAGCGCCAACATCCGCCCGTTAATGGCCGGCGGAACATTATTCTTTGTGCTGGGATTAGTGGGTTTTATTTTTTCCGGCAACAGTCTGCTGATGTGGGGCATTTCTGCAGCGTTTTTTACCATCGGCGAAATCATTTACGCACCGGGCGAATATATGCTTATCGACAACATTGCGCCCGCGGGGATGAAAGCGAGCTATTTCTCCGCCCAGTCACTGGGCTGGCTTGGCGCGGCATTTAACCCGTTAGTCAGCGGCGTTATTCTGACGACCCTGCCGTCATGGTCGCTGTTTGTGGTGCTGATGATTGCCATCATTCTGGCCTGGGCGCTGATGCTAAAAGGCATGCGAGCTAAACCCTGGGGCCAGCCTGTAGTCTGTTAATTTTTCTGGCGACAGAGCATGTGCTGCCCTGTCGTTTTTTCAGAAAACCCCGATATATTTTCCCTGCTCCGCATATTTTGACATCCTTATTTATTTTTCTCTGCCAATAACGCGATAACTTTACTATTCAGACGAAATAATTCACCTGGTTCAATCTTTGTTTAAGATTAAATTGCTAGTATAGTCCTTAACGAGGTGAAATTAAGGTAAGAGAGGAAACTCACAAATAAAGGAGCATAAACAATGCTGGGTAATATGAATGTTTTTATGGCCGTTCTGGGAATTATTTTATTTTCTGGTTTTCTGGCCGCCTACTTTAGCCACAGATGGGATGATTGATGAACGACGATAGTCCTGCACCGAACCGGCCCCTTGTAGCATCACTGCTCAAGGGGCCATTTTTTTGACCTGAATGCCGACTACCTGAACGACAGGTAAAAAAAACCGCCGGATAAACCAGCGGTAAATGCTTGCATGGATAGATTTGTGTTTTGCTTTATACGCTATCAGGCAATTCCCTGCGCAGATAACGAATAGTCACCCAACGTATCATCAACAACCCCAATGAACGTTAAACGAAACCAAATCATCTCAACAAAACTCACGCTCAGGCTTGCGTCGTTACCCGCTCTTTGGCACCCACCCGTGTGATCTGCTCATGTTCATCCATAAACATGCAGCGATTCCTGCCAGTCTGCTTCCCTTCATACATGGCTCGGTCAGCACGCCCGAGAGCCGTGTCCAGCGTTTCGCCCTGACGAACTCGAGTGATGCCAGCCGTTACCGTAATATCAATCTCCCCCTGCGGGTAAGAGATCTTTTTTTGTTCAATGAGACGACACAGGCGCAAGCCCGCGAGAGATGCCTGCTCATCCGTTTTTGTTCTGATCAGAATGATGAACTCTTCGCCACCGTAGCGATACGCGATCTCATCATAACGAGTCCATGACAATAAATTTGATGCCAGACTGCGCAGTACGACGTCACCAACCAGATGACCGTAGGTATCATTGACGTATTTAAAACGGTCGATATCCAGCAATAATAAATATAAATTAAGCGGTTGCGCGTCAAGTAACTGCTGGTCAAAAGACTCATCCAGCATTCTTCGGCCAGGTAAGCCGGTTAAAACATCGATATTACTGCGGATAGTCAGTAAATGTATTTTATAATCCATCACCGCCGACGTAAAAGCCAGAAGCGCATCCTGAAAACTGTCGAAATGCCATGACTGACTGCGTTCTTCTACTATTACCGATAGCAAGTCCTTACCTAATAAATGCATTTTTTCATGGGCCGCATTTATCTTACTCAAATAACTATAATCTGCGTCATCCTTGACCAGGCGCGGGGTAAGCCACTGTCCGAATTGACAGGCACAGTGCGAATTCTTACCTGAAATATCCGCCTGAGTGACATCAGATGACACCACGCAGTGAAACATTTTGACTAGCCATTTATAGTGCGCATCAATCGAGTGATTCAACTCCATCAAGATTGAATCTATTTCTGCCGTTTTTCTCATCATCACGAATCCTTTCCCTGTGTGAGTATTGCTGATAGACAATAGTTTAGCGGCTATAAAGAAAATTTATGTAAATTTATTAATAGTAATTAATATGCCGCAGTCTCGGCCACCGATAATACGGTCAGATTGTAAGCTGACCGTATTATCCCGGTTACTGTTCTAATCCCCGGTTGCGCAGCATTGCATTAATTCCTGGTTCACGCCCACGCCATGCGGGATACAGACCATGCAAATCAGCACTATTACCGCGAGAGAGGATTGCCTCACGAAAATACTGGCCGTTTTCACGGGTTAATCCACCGTTTTCGACAAACCACTGATAGCCATCGTCGGCCAACATTTGCGTCCATAAATAGGCGTAATATCCCGCGGCATAGCCACCACCAAAAATATGAGCAAAATAAGTGCTGCGATAACGCGGCGGCACAGCAGAAATATTCAGCCCTTCCGTAGTCAGCGCACACGGCTCAAACTCCGCTACTGACAATATCCTCTCGCCGTTTTCCAACGTGTGCCAGTGCATATCCAGTAATGCGGCACTGAGCAACTCGGTCATATCGTAGCCCTTGTTAAACAAGCTGGCCCGCTGCATCTTATCCTGCAGCGATTCTGGCATTCTTTCCCCGGTTTCAACATGGCGCGCGTAGCGGGCAAAGACCAGTGGATGACTCGCCCAGTGTTCATTAATTTGCGAAGGAAATTCAACGAAATCACGCGGGGTATTGGTTCCTGAGAGTGTGGCATAACGTTGACTGGCAAACAGGCCGTGCAGCGTGTGTCCAAACTCATGGAACAGCGTAATGACGTCATCCCACAGCAGCAAGGCACGCTGACCCTGGGCAGGTTTTTGGTAGTTACAGACGTTGTAAATCACCGGTCTGGTTTCGTTAAGCATCGATTGCTCAACAAAATTCCCCATCCATGCGCCACCGCTTTTTGATTCCCGGGCAAAGAAATCACCGTAGAACAACGCCAGCCCCGTGCCGTCGTGGTCAAAAATTTCCCATACCCGTACATCCGGGTGATATACAGGGATGTCGAAACGCTCGATAAACGTAATGCCATAGAGCTGGTTTGCCGTCCAGAACACACCATCGTTCAGCACCGTATCTAACGCAAAATAGGGTTTCAGCTGTGCCTCATCAAGAGCATATTTTTCACGGCGAACCTGTTCGGCATAATAGGCCCAGTCCCAGGCCTGCACGCTAAAATCGCCCTGCTCTTTATCTATGGCATTTTGGATTTCAGCCAGTTCATCATGGACTCTCCGACGCGCAGCCGGAACGATAGCGCGCATAAAAGTGAGCGCTGCTTCCGACGTTTTTGCCATTTGGTCGGCAATTTTCCACGCTGCATAATGAGCAAAACCAAGTAACTTCGCCTGCTGCATTCGGATTTCCGCCAGCCGCTGAACGATGGCGCGCGTATCGTTGGCATCATTATTTTCAGCCCGCGTCCATGCACGGGTAAACAGCGTCTCACGGGTCTGCCTGTCATGTAACGCGGCAAGCGCAGGCTGTTGTGTCGTGTTCAACAGCGGGATAACCCAATGGTCCTGAAGCCCTTTCTCCCTGGCAATTGCAGCCGCCATGGCTTTCTCTTCCGGGCTTAATCCATCCAGTTGATGGACATTATCCACCACCAGGGCACCTGATTTATTCGCCGCCAGCAGGCGCTGATTGAACTGGCTTGTCAGCGTGGCTGATTCGGTGTTCAGCAATTTGAGACGCGCTTTGTCTTCTTCATTCAATTGGGCACCAGCCTGTACAAAACGCTGATAGACGACCTCCAACAACCGTAAGGACTCTGCATCCAGTCCTAACACGGCACGCTGTCGCCAGACGGCCTCTACGCGCGCAAAAAGTGCCGCGTTAAGATAAATATCATTCGCCAGCGCCGCCAGCTCAGCGGAAAACGCTTCATCAAGACGCTGTAATTCATCGTTGGTATGCGCTGCTGTCATGGCAAAGAACACGCTGGTGACGCGCGTTAACAGTGCCCCGCTCTGCTCAAGTGCCAGCAGCGTATTAGCAAAATTTGCGGGCTGTGAATTTTGCACAATGGCATCGATTTCGGCACGCTTTTGCCGAACACCTTCGTCAAACGCGGGCCGGTAATGATGCACGTCTATGCGATCAAATGGCGGAGCCTGATAAGGCAAAGTGCTTTGACGTAAAAAAGGATTCGTTAACGACATCTTTCACTCCTGAAAACGATTTATTGACGTGGTATGGTAATAGCACATAAAAAGCGTTGAGGAACAGTGAGATGATCGTTTTAGTAACCGGAGCAACCGCAGGTTTTGGTGAGTGCATTACGCGTCGTTTTATTGAGAATGGGCATAAAGTTATTGCCACCGGACGCCGTCATGAGCGTCTGCAAGAGCTGAAAGACGAGCTGGGCGATAACCTGTATACCGCACAACTTGACGTACGTAACCGTGCCGCAATTGAAGAGATGCTGGCCGCCCTACCAGCCGAATGGCGCAACATAGATATTCTGGTCAACAACGCCGGTCTGGCGCTGGGTCTTGAACCGGCCCATAAGGCTAACGTTGACGACTGGGAAACCATGATCGACACCAACAACAAAGGGTTGATTTATATGACCCGTGCCGTACTGCCGGGTATGGTCGAACGTAATCGTGGTCATATTATCAATATCGGTTCAACCGCCGGTAGCTGGCCCTATGCCGGAGGTAACGTGTATGGCGCAACAAAAGCGTTTGTTCGCCAGTTTAGCCTGAACTTACGTACCGACCTGCATGGCACTGCCGTGCGCGTGACCGATATTGAACCGGGCCTGGTTGGCGGTACGGAGTTCTCTAACGTGCGTTTCAAAGGCGACGATGATAAAGCCGTCAAAGCCTACGAAAACACCACCGCACTGACGCCGGAAGATGTCACTGAAGCCGTGTGGTGGGTGGCGTCATTACCTGCGCATGTCAACATTAACACCCTTGAAATGATGCCTGTTGCACAGTCTTTTGCAGGCTTGAGCGTCCACCGGGGTTAATTTTTATACCCGGCCTTGTGCCGGGTATAGATACCACCGAATAAGTGATAAAGTATTCGGGTTAACTCTCTAAAAAGTAAGAATGAATGACCGTAGAAACGCAACTCAACCCTACACAGCCGGTAAATCAGCAGATTTATCGTATTCTTCGTCGCGACATCGTGCAGTGTCTGATTGCGCCCGGTACGCCGCTTTCGGAGAAAGAGGTTTCCGTCCGCTTTAATGTATCACGCCAGCCAGTACGCGAAGCATTCATCAAACTGGCTGAGAACGGCCTGATTCAGATCCGTCCTCAGCGTGGCAGTTACGTGAACAAGATTTCGCTGTCGCAGGTGCAAAATGGGTGTTTTGTTCGCCAGGCAATTGAATGCGCGGTTGCCCGTCGCGCCGCGTCGATGATCACTGATAACCAGTGTTATCAACTCGAGCAGAATCTGCATCAGCAGCGCATCGCTATTGACCGTAAACAGCTTAACGATTTTTTCCTGCTGGACGATGAGTTTCATCAGAAGCTGGCGTTAATAGCGGATTGTCAGCTCGCCTGGGACACCGTGGAAAACATCAAGGCAACCATCGATCGCGTTCGCTATATGAGCCTCGATCACGTCTCCCCGCCGGAAATGCTCCTGCGTCAGCATCACGACATTTTTGCCGCGCTGGAGAAGCATGACAGCGATGCCGTTGAGCGCGCGATGATGTTGCACCTGCAGGAAATTGGTGAATCTGTTCAGCTGATTCGTCAGGAAAATAGCGACTGGTTTAGCGAAGATTAATCACTCCCTCACCTCGTTCCGGGGTGAGTTTATGCATCCCTTTATCTCCCCCTCTGAACCGCCAAAAAAAAGCTGTGATTTTGATCGAAAACAAAAAAATTCTTTAACGAGAAGCGTATTTATATTGCGCTCGTTACGTGGGTCTAAAAGCCCACGGGCTTTGACGGTAAGTTGGAGAGGAGAAACCACCATGAAAACATACGATCGTAACCGTAACGCAATCACCACCGGCAGCCGCGTCATGATCAGTGACACTGGCATTACTGGCCGCATCAAGGCTATTGATTCCGATGGCCTGACCGCAGAGCAAATTCGCCGCGGGAAAACAGTGGAAATCGAGGGTTGTGAAGGTAAATACGCCCCTCTGGAATTGATTCGTCTGGGTATGAACTGATTGGTGTGAGTGCCAGCAAATAACGCGCCATCTGGCTGGAGTATAAGCCGGATGGCGACATCAATGTTATACGTCGTTACTTCAATTTCGCGGCATACTTCGCCACCGTCACCTTCGCCCCTTCCGCCAGTAACGCCAGATACGCTTCGGTAACGCGGGTTCTGAACAACTCAACCTGCGGCAGCTCACGACCAAAGATAGCATCGATTGCCAGCAGCGCCTGAACACGTTCTTCGCCCTCTTTACTGCTTTGCACCGCATTCTGGATAACCGGCAGTAACGGATCGCTAATCTCAATCGCGTCGCCCTGTTCATCCACGCCACCTACGTAGCGCATCCAACCCGCCACACCCAGCGCCAGCAGGTCGAAACGGCTGCCGTGCACAAGATGCCAGCGTACGGAATCGAGCATACGCTGCGGAAGTTTTTGGCTGCCGTCCATCGCTATCTGCCAGGTACGGTGACGCAGTGCCGGGTTGCTGTAACGTTCAATCAAACGATCGGCATACTGCTGTAAATCAACGCCTTTCACTTTCAGCGTCGGGGCCTGCTCCTGCAACATCAGCGCACGGGCGGCAACACGATAATTGTCGTCCCCCATACAGTCGTTAATGTGTTGGTATCCCGCCAGATAGCCGAGATAGGCGAGGAAAGAGTGGCTGCCGTTAAGCATACGCAGCTTCATCTCTTCGAACGGGATAACATCGGCCACCAGCTCAGCTCCTGCTTTTTCCCATTGTGGACGACCGGCAACAAAGTTGTCTTCAATCACCCACTGACGGAACGGTTCACACGCCACGCCCGCCGGATCGCGCACGCCGGTAAGCTGTTCAATTTTATCCAGCGTATCGGGCGTTACGGCAGGAACAATACGGTCAACCATGGTCGACGGGAACGTCACATGCTGTTCGATCCAGTCTGCCAGCCCGGCGTCCACCGCACGCGCGTACGCAGTAACCACGTTACGCATGACATGACCGTTTTCAGGCATGTTATCGCAGGACATCACGGTAAATGCGGCCAGACCGGCAGCTTTGCGGCGAGCAAGCGCTTCAACAATGACGCCCGGCGCAGATTTGGGCTGATGCGGATTTTGCAGATCGGCGGCGATCAGCGGGTTTTCCAGCATCAGTTGTCCAGTTGCCGGGGAGTGGCAGTATCCTTTCTCGGTAATAGTGAGAGAAACGATAGCCACCTGCGGTTCGCACAGGGCGGCAAAAACAGCCTCAAGACCATCAACCTGCGCATGCAGCGCGTTTTTGACAACGCCAACCACTCTCGCCGTCCAGGCATCGGCCGACATTTCCGCGACGGTATACAGATTATCCTGCTGTTTCAGGTCGGCAATCTGCTGCTCGCCGCCGATCAGGTTAACTTCGCAATATCCCCAGTCACTGTTGTGCTCGGCCGCCAGGATATCCGCGTAAACGCCCTGATGCGCACGGTGAAACGCACCAAACCCCAGATGAACAATACGTGGGACCAGTTTGCTACGATCGTAGTCAGGAAGTGCAGCCTTAGCTGCCAAGAGTTTGTTTTGCATGGTATGACCTACTTATCAATGAAATCAGGACTGTCTCAGAGTAACGCCTGTATGGTTGTATGTTTTGATTTGCATTAAACTTTTTACTATTGGTATGACATCATTTGAAGTTATGTGACAGCATGGCCGAATTCCCGACCATGCTGATTAGCGCATCAACTGACCTGAGTCGCACCGGCACGGATCTTCTCGGTTTTACTCACCTCAGCCGCATCTTCCAGAACACTCAGGTCACGATCTTTAACTTCAGGCATCAGGAGTGCTGAAACTAAACCGATCAGTGAGTAGATAATGACCATCACTAAAATAGGCCACCAGGACTGGGTCATGTTACAGAAAATACCGGCTAACACGGGACCAAAACCAACGGCCACTAATCCGCCAGCCTCTTTTGAAATGGCCATACGCGTAAATCGATTACGAGCACCGAACATTTCAGCCATGGTGATATTTTCGAGGGCAAATAACCCCAATACGGCAAAGTTATGGATAACAATCAGCGCGGTCATGATGACGCCAGGACTATACGAATTATCAACCACAATAGACAGCATTGGATAAGCCAGAATGATGGCTGATATATTCAGGATGATATAAGGCAAACGACGACCATATTTATCAGATAACCACCCCAGAAGCGGTATAGTAATAAATCCAATAACAGAACTTATCATCAACGCATCGGTGGGTATTGATTTATTAAATAACAACGTCTGTACCAGATAACCGGCAAGAAAGGTCTGAATTAAACCTGAGTTACCCGCCTGACCAAAGCGTAATCCGGTTGCCAACCAGAAAGATTTACTGCTGAACATCGCACCCAGCGAACTCTCTGAAGGGTCATTCAATGCAGGTGCATTTTCCCCATCATTTACTTTCTCAAATACCGGGCTTTCTTTGAGATTCATACGTAACCAGATGGCGAAAATCATCACCACCACACTAGCCAGGAACGGAATACGCCAGCCCCAGGCTAACAACTCTTCGCGATCAAGCGCGAAGAACATCACCGCCCAGATGGCCGTGGCGCTGAGCGTCCCGCAGTTTGTTCCCATCGCAACAAGGGAGGAAATAATGCCGCGTTTTCCTTTTGGCGCATACTCTGCAAGCATGGTTCCCGCGCCAGAAATTTCAGCACCGGCACCCAATCCCTGCACAATACGCAGCGTCACCAGCAACACTGGCGCAAAGATACCAATCTGCGCATAGGTCGGCAGCACGCCAATTAGCGTGGTACAAATCCCCATCATGGTAATGGTAATGAACAGCACCTTTTTACGCCCGATGCTGTCCCCCATCTTTCCAAATATAAATGCCCCAACGATACGAGCAATATAACCAGCTCCGTATGTGCCCATCGCTAAAATGAGCGCCATGGCGGCTGATTGTTCCGGGAAAAATATCTCATGGAATACCAGTGCGGCACCCAAAGAATATAACTGAAAATCCATAAATTCGAGAGCCGTGCCTAACCATCCTGAAACGGCGGCTCTCACCAGATCTTTCGTTGATCTTTCGTGTTTTTCTTGATTCATATTGGCTATCTCTAAGAGGTAAGATGCGTACCACTTACTCGCAGTAATTAATATTATTCAGCGAATGTGAGTAAAACTTTGCAGCAGTGCTGCTGGTCTTTCTCAAACAATTCGATTGCGTCTGTAACGTGGTGATAGTCAAAAGTGTGGGTAATCAATTTATTCGGGTCGATAAGCCCTTTAACCAGCCAATCAATAACCACCGGGAATTTATTCGCGTTTAACCGTGATGAATAAATGGAAAGTTCTTTCCCGGTAATGCCCTGCTGTACAATCTGGCAAGGTTCGCTGGAGAATCCCATCAACACAATCCGTGCCGCTGGCGACGCCAGCGTAATAGCCTCCTGTAAAATAGATGGATGACAAGCTGCATCCACGATGATTGTGGGTTTTAACCCTTTTTCAGCCAGAAAATCCTGTAGCGATTGCTGACCATTATTTATGGTCCAGTCAGCACCACACTGTTTAGCCATTGCCAGACGTTCTTCAATCCTGTCGGCAATCACCACCGTTTTTACGTTATAAACACGTTTAAGTGCCTGAACGGTCGTCAGCCCCATCGGCCCCGCACCGTAAATCAGCGCAATGTCGTTTTCTGTGGGTTTAACTTGTCCGGTCACGTTTGCCGCAATAGTAAAAGGCTCAACCATAACGGCATGCTCATCTTTCACTGAGTCCGGGATCGGCCAGGCATTTTTTGCCGGTACAACAGCAAATTCACTGAAGCCGCCATCACGATGGACGCCCAGCACCACCAACGACGTGCAGACGTTCGGTTTACCTATTGAGCAGGGGTAACAGTGTCCACAGCTGATCACGGGATCAACAGATACTCGCTCGCCTAAACGCGAACGATCAACACCCTCGCCTACCGCATCAATAATGCCAAAAAACTCGTGGCCGATGACGCGTGGATATTTTGCGAAGGGATTATGCCCACGATAGATATGACTATCGGAGCCACAAATTCCTGCCAGCTTAATCTTGACCCTGACTTCGCCCGACGCTGGAGTAGGAATTGCTCTTTCTTCAATCACCAGCGTATTCGCTTTTTCAATCACAATACTTTTCATAGCAAACCACTCCTTACCAGTTCCACAAAGTGCCATCTTCCAGGCGCGCGACGGGCAAATAGGCCGGATCGTACGGATATTTCGCCGCGAGTTTTTCGTCGAATTCAATACCCAGACCCGGTTTGTCACCAGGGTGCATATAGCCGTTATCGAACGTCCAGTTATGCGGGAAGACCTCCAGCATCTGCTCGGAATAACCCATATATTCTTGTACGCCGAAATTTGGCACCCACAGGTCAAAGTGCAGCGCAGCAGCCATGCAGACAGGTGACAAATCAGAAGGTCCGTGAGAGCCGGTGCGCACCTGGTACAGCGACGCAAAATCCGCAATGCGACGCATGCCGGTGATGCCGCCCGCATGGGTAATAGTGGTGCGGATGTAGTCGATCAGCTGTTCTTCGATCAGCTGTTTGCAATCCCAGATACTGTTGAAGACTTCCCCTACCGCAATCGGCGTCACCGTGTGCTGGCGAATCAGTCGGAAACATTCCTGGTTTTCAGCTGGCGTCGGATCTTCCATCCAGAACAAACGATACTGCTCAATGCTTTTGCCAAACCGCGCGGCTTCAATCGGCGTCAGGCGATGGTGCATGTCGTGCAGCAGGTGTTCGTTGAAGCCGAATTTATTACGCACGGCGTCAAATAACTGAGGGGTAAAATCAAGGTACTTTTCCGTCGACCACAACTGCTCTTCCGGCCATTGCCCTTTGGTCGCTGGCTCATAGGCCAGGCCTTTGCCTTTTGACATACCGTAGGTGGTTTTCATACCCGGCACGCCGCACTGGACGCGAATAGCTTTAAAGCCCATCTCCTGATGGCGTGCGTAATCTTCCAGCACATCATCAATGGTACGGCCAGTGGTATGGCAGTAAACCATCACGCCTTCGCGGGACGCGCCACCCAGCAGCTGATAAAGCGGCATATTCGCGGCTTTCGCTTTGATATCCCACAGCGCCATATCAACGGCAGATATCGCCGACATCGTGACCGGACCACGACGCCAGTACGCGCCTTTGTAGAAGAACTGCCAGATGTCTTCAATGCGGTGCGCGTCGCGGCCAATAAGTTGCGGACACACATGGTCCCTCAGATAGGACGCAACGGATAACTCACGTCCGTTCAGCGTGGCATCACCTAACCCCGTGATCCCGTCCTCAGTGGTAATTTTCAGCGTGACGAAATTACGCCCTGGACAGGTGACAAAAACTTCAGCCCCTACAATCTTCATTCTCTATTCCTTACATCGCTGTGTCTGATGCAGGAAATCTACTCAACTGAGCTACTACCATACAAGTATAATGATCGTAAAATCGCTAGCTGATCACAAAAAAAGGCGCTATGCGCGCCCCCATCCAGCCACGATGATCAACATCCCGCACAGCGCGATCAGCGCGCCAGACCAGTCGTACAAGCTCAGTTTTACACCATCGACAATGCGCAGCCACATCAGTGCGGTCACCACATACA
This sequence comes from Citrobacter sp. wls829, assembly GCF_005280825.1. NCBI lineage: Bacteria > Pseudomonadati > Pseudomonadota > Gammaproteobacteria > Enterobacterales > Enterobacteriaceae > Citrobacter > Citrobacter sp. wls829. The sequence goes on along the minus strand of NZ_SZWP01000105.1, from coordinate 9,031 downwards.
CGCCGCCATACGCCGCGTATACGCGCCCGCTCGCGGTCGGGTGCAGCGTCAACAACCAGACAAACAAGGCCAGTGACACCCCGGCCGGAAGAAGCAACCAGGCCGTTGCGCCTCGCTTTAACCAGAGCCAGGGTAAAAAGCAGCCGATAATTTCGCACAGCGCGGTGATAAAAAAAAGTAATGTCGTTTTAAGCATGGACAGTATTCAGTGACGTTTGGTTTAAACATGATACGACAGAATGCGAGCAGTTTATCCATATCCGCCAGGCGGGTATGACCCGGAACAGGAATGGTGTAGAATTTAACCCTGTTTTATCGTTTTTTGCCTTTCTCATTAAAGGAATTCACCATGAACAACACACTGAGCAAACGCCTGTGCCTGACGGCCATGTTGACGCTGGCGGCGGTTGTATACACCTCCTCCGCCTTTGCTGAAACCAGCAAACTGGTCATTGAGTCCGGCGACAGTGCCCAAAGTCGTCAACAGGCGGCGATGGAAAAGGAACAGTGGAACGACACGCGTCAGTTACGCCAGAAAGTAAATACGCGCACTGAGAAAGAGTGGGATAAAGCCGACGTGGCCTTTGACAGCCGCGATAAATGCGAGCAAAGCGCCAACATTAATGCCTACTGGGAACCGAACACCCTGCGCTGCCTTGACCGCCGCACCGGCCGTACCGTCGCGCCATAATTTTTATGCCCAATAAAGGAAATGGAAAGGATACGTTATGACAAGCGCCCTCAGTGTTAAGCTGCGCCCGCTGGAGCGTGAAGATTTACGATTTGTCCATCAGCTTGATAACAATGCCAGCGTGATGCGTTACTGGTTCGAAGAACCGTACGAAGCGTTCGTTGAGCTGTCGGACCTGTATGACAAGCATATTCATGACCAAAGCGAACGCCGCTTTGTGGTGGAGTGCAACGGTGAAAAAGCCGGTCTGGTGGAACTGGTGGAAATTAACCATGTACACCGCCGTGCCGAATTCCAGATCATTATTTCGCCAGATTTCCAGGGCAAAGGTCTCGCCACACGCGCGGCAAAACTGGCGATGGATTACGGTTTCACCGTACTCAATTTATATAAGCTGTATCTGATCGTTGATAAAGAGAATGAAAAAGCCATTCACATCTACCGCAAACTTGGTTTTATGGTGGAAGGCGAGTTGATTCACGAGTTCTTTATTAACGGACAGTACCGTAACACCATCCGCATGTGTATCTTCCAGCATCAGTATCTGGCGGAACATAAAACACCCGGTTCCAACCTGTTGCAGGCTACTGCACAGTAACGCGGTTAGTAGTAATCAATGGTGTTTTTAATCGTGTAATGGTGTTCAACTGCCGGCTTCACGCTATCATCAACGATGACAAGCTGGCAGTTGAGCGGATTCGCATGATCATCGTATTCACACGTTTGCGTGACGTTTCCCAACGAACGATCGTTCAATAGACTCTCTGCCGTATAATCCAGTTTTTTCAGCGGATCGGCTGACGGTTTCGCATTAACACGTAACGTGTTGTCTTTACTGATGGTGGTTTTTCCCAGCGGATAGCCCTCCGCGTCGTACCGGTACTGCACCTGCATTTCTTTCCCCGATCCTGAAACAACGAAGCCGTTATCGTCGGTGTCCCACACCACCCCGGCAGCAGGTAATTCCGCCAACTGGCATTTCCCCTGTAAACGGATCTTTTTTTCCAGCGTCTCGGCGTCCAGGTAATAGTTAGCATCCAGCACTAACGCCATTCCGCTGTTGCTCTCAGTATCGTGTAATTCCAGCGTATCAAAGCAGCCTTCTTGCGAGAGAGTGCCACGCACACGCTTGGCCACTTCACCGTTCTCATTCAGCAGTGTCTGGCTGAAATCTTTTACCGGACCACGCAGCGGATCAAACTCGAATTCATTGGAAAAACTGGCCATTTCCGGCGTGAAGGAAACCAACTCCTTGCCGTTATCACAGCCGATCAACACGACGCACAGGAAACCTAACAAGGTCTGTTTCTTCACATTTTTCACCGGCATAAAGAGATTATTCTCAATCATATTAGCAAATACAGTTATTTACACCAGAAATGCTAATCTTAATAAATGTCTGTCATGAAAGGAGTTGGTGATGAAATTCTCTACAGGAATTGTCGCAAGTTTGCTTATCCTCGCCTCCCCACAGGTTCTGGCGGCGCCTGAATCGTGCGAGAGAGTCAGGAGCGATATTGAGCAGCGTATTATTAATAATGGCGTTGCACAAGACAGCTTCACCTTAAGTATCGTGCCAAACGACCAGGCCGATCGACCGGATTCTCTGGTCGTGGGACATTGTGCCAACGACACGCATAAAATCCTTTACGCGCGTACCAGCAGCGGCAACGCCCCCGCCAATAGTACGCCATCTCAGGACGGTCACCCCGCCGAACCGCAATAAACCTGCCCTCCGTTCGCGGAGGGTTACGCTTAATTTGATATGCATTAATAAGCCCTACCCCAGAATAGGTAAACTCAGCCCATCATTAGCATGCTATTAATTTCGTTGTGACACGTAATATATAGCGATACCTATAATGGAGTGGGTTATGTCTGAAGTTGACCAATATGGAGGTATTAGCCGCAGGACGTTAGTGAAGTCCTCGGCTATCGGTACACTCGCGCTTGCCGCAGGTGGCGTGTCACTGCCTTTCGGGATGCGTACCGCCGCCGCTGCGGTACAGCAATCAATCTCGCCGGTTGAAGAAAAAATCGTCTGGGCCGCATGCTCAGTTAACTGCGGCAGTCGCTGTGCTTTGCAGTTACATGTCAAAGATGACGAAGTTTGTTGGGTAGACACCGACAATACCGGCGATGACATCTATGGTAATCACCAGGTCCGCGCCTGCCTGCGCGGTCGTTCTATCCGCCGACGTATTAATCACCCTGACAGGCTTAATTATCCTATGAAGCGTGTTGGTAAACGTGGTGAAGGTAAATTTGAACGTATTAGCTGGCAGGAAGCCCTGGACACCATCAGCGCCGGTCTAAAAAATACCATACAGAAATACGGCAATGAAGCGGTATACATTAACTACACCTCCGGCATTGTCGGTGGCAACATTACCCGTTCTTCCCCTTATGCCTCGCTAGTGGCGCGCCTGATGAACTGCTATGGCGGCTTCCTCAGCCACTATGGGACGTACAGTACGGCCCAAATTGCAGCCGCAATGCCCTACACCTACGGCTCAAACGACGGCAATAGCACTTCAGACATCGAAAACACGAAACTGGTCGTTATGTTCGGCAATAATCCTGCCGAAACGCGTATGAGCGGTGGCGGTATTACTTACTTCCTGGAGCAAGCCCGGGAACGCTCAAATGCCAGAATGATTGTTATCGACCCTCGTTATACCGATACCGCAGCGGGTCGTGAAGATGAGTGGATCCCGATTCGTCCGGGCACTGACGCCGCACTGGTGGCAGGAATTGCCTGGGTACTGATTACTGAGGAGCTTGTCGATCAACCGTTCCTCGACAAGTACTGTATTGGTTATGATGAGAAAACCCTTCCGGTCGACGCTCCCGCAAACGGACATTATAAAGCTTATATAATGGGTGACGGCGACGATGGCATTGCAAAAACACCAGAATGGGCATCGCACATCACCGGGATCCCAGCCGCGCGCATTATTAAATTGGCCAGAGAGATTGGGAGCGCCAAACCAGCGTACATCTGTCAAGGATGGGGGCCACAGCGCCAGGCAAACGGTGAGCTGACTTCCCGCGCCATTGCCATGTTACCCATTCTGACCGGTAATGTGGGCATCAACGGCGGTAACAGTGGCGCACGCGAATCCACCTATACCATTACGATTGAGCGCATGCCGCTGCCCGACAATCCCATCAAGACGCAAATATCCTGTTTTAGCTGGACCGACGCTATCGCACGTGGAACCGAGATGACTGCCACCCGCGACGGCGTGCGCGGAAAAGAGAAGCTGGATGTACCGATTAAATTTATCTGGAACTATGCGGGCAATACCATTATCAATCAGCATTCGGATATCAATAAAACGCATGAGATCCTGCAGGATGATTCGAAATGCGAAATGATTGTGGTCATTGAGAATTTCATGACATCCTCCGCCAAATATGCCGATATTCTGCTGCCCGACCTGATGACCGTTGAACAAGAAGACATTATTCCGAACGATTACGCCGGGAATATGGGATACCTGATTTTTATTCAACCCGCGACTTCCGCAAAATTCGAGCGTAAACCCATCTACTGGATAATGAGCGAAATCGCGAAACGTCTTGGAGACGACATCTACCAACGGTTTACCGAAGGACGCACGCAAGAACAATGGCTGCAGTACCTGTATGCCAAAATGCTGGCTAAAGACCCTGCACTGCCTTCGTATGATGAGCTAAAAAAAATGGGGATCTATAAGCGTAAAGATCCTAACGGGCACTATGTCGCCTACAAGAAGTTCTGCGAAGACCCTGATGCCAATCCACTGAAGACACCGTCAGGCAAGATTGAGATCTACTCGAGTCGACTGGCAAAAATTGCCCGTACCTGGGAACTAGAGAAAGATGACGTGATTAGTCCGCTGCCTGTTTACGCATCGACCTTTGAAGGCTGGGACGATCCCAAACGCAGTCATTTCCCACTACAGCTATTTGGTTTCCACTATAAATCTCGAACCCACTCAAGCTACGGCAACATCGACGTTCTCAAAGCGTCCTGTCGCCAGGAAGTCTGGATTAACCCACTGGATGCGCAAAAGCGTGGTATTTCCAATGGCGATATGGTGCGTGTTTATAACGATCGTGGCGAAGTGCGTATTCCCGCAAAAGTGACCCCGCGTATTCTCCCCGGCGTTAGCGCAATGGGCCAGGGTGCCTGGCACGATGCCGATATGTCTGGCGACAAAATTGACCATGGTGCCTGTGTTAACACGCTGACCACCCAGCGCCCGTCACCGTTAGCCAAAGGTAACCCGCAGCACACTAACCTGGTTGAGATTGAGAAGGTTTAAGGAATAGCTCATGAATGCGCAGTACGGATTTTTTATCGACTCCGCCCGTTGCACCGGTTGCAAAACCTGCGAACTGGCCTGTAAAGACTATAAAGATTTAACCCCGGATGTTAGCTTCCGGCGTATTTACGAATACGCAGGGGGTGACTGGCAGGAAGATAACGGCGTCTGGCAGCAAAACGTCTTCGCCTATTATTTGTCGATCTCATGTAACCACTGCGAAGATCCGGCCTGCACTAAGGTGTGTCCGAGCGGAGCCATGCATAAACGTGAAGATGGCTTTGTCGTTGTTGATGAGGACGTGTGTATTGGCTGCCGCTATTGTCATATGGCCTGCCCTTACGGCGCTCCGCAGTACAACGCGACCAAAGGACATATGACCAAATGTGACGGCTGCCATGACCGCGTTGCCGACGGTAAAAAACCCATCTGCGTTGAGTCCTGCCCGTTACGCGCGCTGGACTTTGGCCCCATTGATGAACTGCGCAAAAAGCACGGGACGTTGGCGGCGGTGGCTCCACTACCGGGTGCACACTTTACCAAACCGAACATTGTGATTAAACCCAACGCCAACAGCCGTCCAACCGGGGATACCACCGGTTATCTGGCAAACCCGAGGGAGGTGTAACATGGGCAATGGATGGCATGAATGGCCGCTGGTACTGTTTACGGTACTAGGACAATGCGTCGTTGGCGCGCTGATTGTGAGCGGGCTATGTTGGCTCTCCGCCAAAGATGATGCGACAAGACAGCGTCTCGTTCGCAGCATGTTCTTTCTGTGGGTGGTGATGGGCATCGGGTTTCTCGCCTCGGTAATGCACCTGGGCTCTCCACTGCGGGCACTTAATTCACTAAACCGGGTCGGTGCCTCGGCGCTGAGTAACGAAATAGCCAGCGGATCGTTATTTTTCGCCATCGGTGGCGTCTGGTGGCTGGTGGCTTTTCTCGGTAAAATGCCCGCAGCGCTGGGTAAAATCTGGCTGCTGGTGAGCATGCTCCTCGGCGTTGTATTTGTCTGGGCGATGACCCAGGTTTACCAGATAGAGACCGTGCCGACCTGGTATAATGGTTACACCACCGTGGCCTTTTTCATGACGGTGTTGCTGAGTGGCCCGCTGTTTGCTGCCCTGCTACTGCGTACCGTTCGCGTCTCATTTAACGCCGCGACATACGCCAGCATTAGCGTTCTGGCCCTGTTGGTTTGCATTGGGGTTATTGCTCTACAGGGCGTGTCGCTCGGTGAAATTCACAGTTCGGTGCAACACGCAACGGCGCTGGTACCCGAGTATGGCCGTTTGCAGGTTTGGCGCATCCTGTTGCTCGCCGCCGGTCTGGGTTGCTGGATTTGCCCCCTGATCCGCCGCAAAGAACCTCATATTACAGGTCTGGCGCTCGGCTTAATTCTCCTGCTTGCCGGTGAAATCATTGGCCGCGGATTGTTTTACGGTCTGCATATGACAGTCGGTATGGCTGTTGCAGGTTAACTCACGAGTGCGGGGAAGCCCGCACTTTTCAGGATTGTTTGCATGACCTCTTTTTCTCAACGTGACAACTTCTCCACCGCAGCGCGCGTGCTGGGTGCACTATTTTACTATGCGCCAGACAGCGCAGAAGCGGCCCCGCTCATTAGTGCGCTAAGAGTCAATGGCTGGCAGACGCAATGGCCACTGTCTGACGATACGCTGTGCGAACTGGTTAGCCAGTTTCAGATTGAAGCCGATGAATCACTCTCACAGGCCTGGCAGCGTTTGTTCGTTGGTCCGTACGCACTGCCTTCTCCACCATGGGGTTCCGTCTGGCTGGATCGTGAAAACGTCTTGTTTGGTGAATCCACGCTGGCATTGCGTCAGTGGATGCGCGACAACGGTATCCAGTTCGACATGCAGCAAAACGAACCCGAAGATCACTTCGGCTCTCTGCTGCTATTAACCGCCTGGCTTGCTGAAAATGGCCATCACAACGCGTGCGAACAACTGCTGGCCTGGCATCTGTTACCCTGGTCGGGCCGTTTCCTCGAAGTCTTTATCGAGAAAGCCGATCATCCGTTTTATCAGGCCCTGGGGGAACTGGCCCGACTCACGCTGGCGCATTGGCAGTCGCAGTTGCTGATCCCCGTCGCTGTGAAGCCATTATTTCGTTAATGCATCATTTGCACGCCTATCCCGACCTGCGCGCGATGCTTCGCCGTCTGGTGTTCGCTGCGCTGATTGGTATCCTGGCAGCACTGGCGGTGGCCGGGTTCCGCCACGCCATGTTGCTCCTGGAGTGGCTTTTCCTGAGTAATGATACCGGCAGTCTGGTTAATGCGGCGTCCAGTCTGTCACCACTGCGACGCATGCTGACCCCGGCTCTGGGCGGCCTTACCGCAGGCTTACTGCTGTGGGGCTGGCAGAAATTTAACCGGCAGCGCCCGCAGGCGCCTACGGATTATATGGAAGCACTGCAAACTGACGGCCAGTTTGACGTTAGCGCCAGCCTGGTGAAGTCGTTGGCGTCATTGCTGGTGGTCGCCAGCGGGAGTGCCATCGGACGTGAAGGCGCCATGATCTTACTGGCGGCGCTGGCAGCATCCTGTTTTGCACAACGCTTTACCCCACGCACGGAATGGAAGTTATGGATTGCCTGCGGTGCTGCCGCCGGCATGGCCGGTGCGTACCATGCGCCACTGGCCGGCAGCCTGTTTATTGCTGAAGTCCTGTTTGGCACGTTAATTTTGGCATCGCTGGGACCGGTTGTCGTCTCCGCCGTTGTCGCCTTGCTCACCACTCATTTACTCAGTGACAGCAACGCGCTGCTTTATACCGTGCATTTGTCGCGAGAGCTGCACGCGCTGGACTATCTGATGATTGTCAGTACCGGCGTGGCGGCAGGGATCTGCGGCCCTCTCTTTATGTGGCTGATGACCACCAGCCACACCGGTTTTTTACGCCTGAAACTTTCACCACCGTGGCAGCTGGCGCTGGGGGGATTGATCGTTGGCGTGCTGTCGATATTCACACCAACCGTTTGGGGAAATGGCTACAGCGTGGTGCAGTCGTTTTTACTCTCCCCGCCGCTGCTTTCGGTTATCTCCGGGATTTTTATCTGCAAATTACTGGCTGTACTGGCCAGCAGTGGTTCTGGCGCGCCAGGCGGAGTGTTCACACCGACCCTGTTTGTCGGCCTGTCGGTTGGTATGCTGTTGGGTCGCCTGTGGGGATTCTGGCTTCCCGGTACAGATGAGATTGCGGTGCTGCTGGGATTAACCGGGATGGCGACGTTGTTGGCGGCGACAACGCACGCACCGATTATGTCTACGCTGATGGTCTGTGAAATGACCGGGGAGTATCGTCTACTCCCCGGCTTATTGATTGCTTGCGTCGTGGCTTCCGTGCTATCGCGAACGTTACGCCATGACTCTATCTACCGACAGCACGCTGCCGAGCATTGACAGTCGGATATACTGTGACAGCTCTCGCTGCTCTGCGCGCGGCAGGTACGGCAACTCGCCGATCAACGGGGCAGGTAATTTCTTGCCGAGCACGTCGATGATTTCAGCGTAATGCGCCAATCCGGGGTTAATGCGGTTCGCTACCCAACCAATCAGCGGCAGTCCGTCACTGGCAATCGCCTGCGCCGTAAGGATGGCATGATTAATACAGCCTTCCTGAATCCCCACTACCATCAGCACGGGTAGCTGTTCCTGAACCACCCACTCCGACAACGGACGCAAATCGTTCATCAGACTGCGCCACCCGCCGGTCCCTTCGACCACCACGTGATCAACCTTTTCGCTCAGGCTGGCGAGTCCATTGGACAACAGGGTGTAGTTGATCGGGCCGCTATGCGCCACACTACTTTCGTCTTCGCTGAGCGCAATAGGATTGACCGCCTCGTAAGGCAATTCCAGGGAAGAAACGCTTTGCAGCACTAGCGCATCTTTGTTCCGCAAGCCTTCCGGCGTCTCTTTGCTGCCTTTAGCCACGGGTTTATAACCCGCAACACATTTACCCCCTGACGCTAAGGAAGGTGCGAATAAGCAGGTCAT
>NZ_SZWP01000054.1:0-192000 GCF_005280825.1 Citrobacter sp. wls829 | reverse complement strand
TGCCTCATCGCTAACTTTGCAACAGTGCCGGGGTGCGAATCGATCCGACGCAAACCCAAAATCTGGGGCTAAAAACCGAGGCCGTACGTCGTGGACCGCTGCAGTATGCACAAACGTTCCCGGCCAACGTTAGCTATAACGAATATCAGTTTGTGATTGTGCAAGCCCGCTCAGCGGGATTTATCGAAAAAGTGTATCCGTTGACCGTTGGCGATAAAATTAAGCAAGGCGCGCCGCTGATTGATCTGACCATCCCCGACTGGGTTGAAGCGCAGAGCGAATATCTGCTGCTGCGCGAGACCGGCGGTACCGCCACTCAAGTCGACGGTATTCTCGAAAGATTGCGTCTGGCCGGGATGCCCGAACAGGACATCCAGCGCTTAAAATCGACGCGGAAAATTCAAACCCGCTTCACCCTGCGCGCCCCCATCGATGGGGTGATCACCGCCTTTGATTTGCGCACCGGCATGAACATTTCGAAAGATAACGTGGTAGCAAAAATTCAGGGCATGGATCCGGTGTGGGTCAGCGCATCGGTCCCGGAGTCTATCGCCTGGCTGATTAAAGACGCCTCGCAGTTTGCGATTACCGTACCCGCCTGGCCGGATAAAACATTCACCATCAGCAAGTGGAGTATTTTGCCGAGCGTGGATGCCACGACGCGAACCCTCCAGTTACGTTTGCAGGTCGAAAACCCTGACGAGGCACTCAAGCCGGGGATGAATGCTTACCTCAAGCTGAAAACACAAAGTGAGCCGATGCTGCTGATCCCGTCCAAAGCGCTGATTGATACGGGCAGCGAGCAGCGGGTGATCACCGTGGATAACGACGGACGCTTTGTGCCGAAGCAGGTTGCCGTATTCCATGAATCTCAGGGGCTAACGGCTATCCGCTCCGGTCTGACGGAAGGTGAGAAGGTGGTCTCCAGCGGCCTGTTCCTGATTGATTCCGAGGCGAATATCGCCGGGGCGTTGGACCGCATGCGCGCCCGGAAGAGTGGGACGCCAGACGCCGCGGCTATGCCCGCAATGCCGACCCCGGCGACCCATTCACACTGAGGATATAACACATGATTGAATGGATTATTCGCCGCTCAGTGGCTAACCGTTTTCTGGTGATGATGGGGGCGTTGTTCCTCAGTATTTGGGGAACATGGACCATTATCAACACCCCAGTAGATGCACTGCCGGATCTCTCTGATGTGCAGGTGATTATTAAAACCAGCTATCCGGGACAAGCGCCACAAATCGTTGAGAATCAGGTCACTTATCCTCTGACCACCACCATGCTGTCGGTGCCTGGCGCGAAAACGGTGCGCGGTTTCTCGCAGTTTGGTGACTCTTACGTGTATGTCATTTTTGAAGACGGCACCGACCCTTACTGGGCACGCTCCCGTGTACTGGAATATCTCAACCAGGTGCAGGGAAAACTGCCCGCAGGCGTCAGCGCGGAAATGGGGCCAGATGCCACCGGCGTCGGCTGGATCTTTGAATATGCGCTGGTGGACCGCAGCGGCAAACACGATTTGGCCGAGCTGCGTTCTCTGCAGGACTGGTTTTTAAAGTATGAGCTGAAAACGATTCCCAATGTTGCAGAAGTGGCGTCGGTAGGCGGCGTGGTCAAAGAGTACCAGGTGGTTATCGACCCGATGAAGCTGACGCAATACGGTATCAGCCTGGCTGCGGTGAAATCGGCGCTGGATGCGTCTAACCAGGAGGCGGGTGGCTCATCCGTGGAGATGGCGGAAGCGGAATACATGGTGCGTGCCAGCGGGTATCTGCAAACCCTCGATGACTTCAATACTATTGTGCTGAAATCCGGGGCTGACGGTGTGCCGGTTTACCTGCGCGATGTTGCCCGCGTGCAAATTGGACCGGAAATGCGCCGTGGCATCGCTGAACTGAATGGTGAAGGCGAAGTGGCGGGCGGCGTGGTGATCCTGCGCTCGGGTAAAAATGCACGTGACGTAATCTCCGCCGTCAAAGCCAAACTTGAGACGCTGAAAAGCAGCCTGCCGGAAGGCGTTGAGGTAGTTACAACATACGATCGCAGTCAGCTTATCGACCGCGCGATTGATAACCTGAGCTACAAGTTGCTGGAAGAGTTTATCGTTGTGGCGCTGGTGTGTGCGCTGTTCCTGTGGCATATCCGCTCGGCGCTGGTCGCCATTATTTCCCTGCCGCTAGGGCTGTGTATTGCGTTTATCGTGATGCATTTCCAGGGACTGAACGCCAACATTATGTCGCTTGGCGGCATCGCCATTGCTGTAGGGGCGATGGTTGATGCCGCGATTGTGATGATTGAGAACGCGCATAAGCGGCTGGAAGAGTGGGCGCATCAGCATCCGGGAGAAAAGCTGGATAACGCCACGCGCTGGCAGGTGATCACCAACGCCTCGGTGGAAGTGGGACCGGCGCTATTCATCAGTTTGCTGATTATTACCCTGTCGTTTATCCCTATTTTCACCCTTGAGGGGCAGGAAGGGCGACTGTTTGGCCCGCTGGCGTTCACCAAAACCTATGCCATGGCTGGGGCCGCATTGCTGGCGATTGTGGTGATCCCAATCCTGATGGGATTCTGGATCCGCGGCACGATCCCGGCGGAAAGCAGTAACCCGCTTAACCGTTTTCTGATCCGCATTTATCATCCGCTGTTGCTGAAGGTGCTGCACTGGCCGAAGGCCACCCTGCTGGTGGCGGTGTTGTCGATCCTGACGGTTATTTTCCCGCTCAATAAAGTCGGCGGCGAGTTCTTACCGCAGATCAACGAAGGTGACCTGCTGTATATGCCGTCGACCCTGCCGGGGATCTCGGCGGCGCAGGCGGCGGATATGCTGCAAAAAACCGATAAGCTGATCATGACCGTGCCGGAAGTGGCGCGGGTATTTGGTAAAACCGGTAAGGCCGAAACCGCCACCGATTCCGCGCCGCTGGAAATGGTTGAAACCACCATCCAGTTGAAACCGCAGGATCAGTGGCGTCCGGGGATGACGATGGACAAAATCATCGAGGAACTGGATAAAACGGTCCGGCTGCCGGGCCTGGCAAACCTGTGGGTACCGCCGATTCGTAACCGCATCGACATGCTGTCTACCGGGATCAAAAGTCCAATCGGGATTAAGGTCTCGGGTACCGTGCTGGCGGACATTGACGCCACGGCAGAGCAAATCGAAGAGGTGGCGAGGACCGTGCCGGGCGTCGCGTCTGCGCTGGCGGAACGTCTGGAAGGCGGGCGCTATCTCAGCGTCGATATTCAACGTGAAAAGGCCGCGCGTTATGGCATGACCGTAGGCGATGTACAGCTGTTTATTACCTCGGCGGTCGGCGGTGCGATGGTGGGCGAAACGGTGGAAGGGATTGCCCGCTATCCGATCAATCTTCGCTACCCGCAAAGCTATCGCGACAGTCCGGAAGCGTTACGGCAATTGCCGGTCCTGACGCCCATGAAGCAACAAATCACGCTGGCGGATGTGGCGGATGTGGCGGATGTGAAGGTTGTTTCAGGCCCGTCGATGTTGAAAACCGAGAACGCACGCCCGACCAGCTGGATCTACATCGATGCCCGCGATCGTGACATGGTCTCGGTGGTAAACGATCTGAAAAAAGCGATTGGCGAAAACGTCCAGCTAAAACCAGGGACCAGCGTGGCGTTTTCGGGCCAGTTTGAGCTGCTTGAACGCGCCAGCCATAAGCTCAAACTGATGGTGCCGATGACGCTGATGATCATCTTCGTGCTGCTGTATCTGGCGTTCCGTCGTTTTGGTGAAGCGTTGCTGATTATCACCAGCGTGCCGTTCGCACTGGTGGGTGGGATCTGGTTCCTCTACTGGATGGGGTTCCATATGTCGGTGGCGACCGGCACTGGATTCATTGCGCTGGCAGGTGTTGCCGCCGAGTTTGGCGTGGTGATGTTGATGTATTTGCGCCACGCCATTGAGGCGGAGCCCGCGCTGGAAAATCCGCAGACCTTTACGGTGGCTAAGCTGGATGAGGCGCTGTATCACGGGGCGGTGCTTCGCGTGCGCCCCAAAGCGATGACCGTGGCGGTGATTATTGCCGGCCTGCTGCCGATTTTATGGGGCACCGGGGCCGGGTCGGAGGTGATGAGTCGGATCGCCGCCCCGATGATTGGCGGTATGATCACCGCGCCGCTGCTGTCGCTGTTTATCATTCCGGCGGCGTATAAGCTGATGTGGCTGCACCGCCATCGTCCGCAGAAATAACGCCTGAATAGCGTTGCGCCGGAGAACGTAATACGGCGCAACGCTATTTTTCCAGCGCCTTGACCCGCTTTCTGTACTCACCCGGCGTGCAGCCGTATTCACGCAGAAAGACTTTGTGAAACGAAGATTCGCTGGCATAGCCCACCGCCTCAGCAATCACGATCAACGGCCGTGAATCACGCGCTAACATCTGGGCGGCGAATTGCAGACGCAATGTGGTTAAGACCGCGAGCGGCGTGGAGTTTGAGACTTCACGAAACAGTTGCGCGAAGCTGGCCCGCGACATATGCGCGCGCTGCGCCAGCTCTTCGACAGTCCACGGATGAGCGGGCAACTCCAGCATCAGGTTAGCGATAACCCCCAGTTTGGGATGCAGCAGCAGATTCAACATGTTTTTGCCCGGCGCGGCCCGTGTCAGCCACTCGCGTACAGCAAGGGTAAACAACGTGGCGCATTGCTGGCTGCATACCACCTCAGAACCTGGCAGCGTGCTCATTGATTCCAGTTGCAGCAGTTCAATCATGGCTCTCAGCCACTGACCAACAGGGCTATTTTCCTCGGGGGCCAGAATGAGCAATTCCGGCAGTGCGGTTAAAAAATAGCGTGAAGATGCCTGCAACCGTAGGCTTCCGCAGACGAGATGCGTTTGTTCCTCGCCTGACTGGCACAGCCTGTGGGCGGAGTTTTGTGCCAGCATAACCACTGCGCCAGGATGCAGCGTGTAGGACGAGCCGTCCGGGAGATCAAGCTGAGCCGCACCCTGAGTTACCGTATGCCAGCGAATAACCGACAGCTCTCCCGCAGCATGTGGCAACTGCCAGTCTCTGCTCAACAAGCAGTTTTTATCAATAGACCCCTGCGGGTCATTAAGCGTTAATAATCGGCTAAGCGCGTCCATAAAGACTCCTGAACAATTTTATACCCTTAGGGAGATATCGCCATTATCGCTATAATTTTATATTAAATTAATACCATCAAATGGTTAGTTGGTAATATGGTTTGTGCTTTCACAAATTTGCATATTTCACTTTAGACGATTTGACATAAATAAGCGCGTTATGGATACGCTGTTCATGTTCGTCAGTCCTTATACTTCGGGTTAACAAATGAACAGTGATTTTGCAAAGAGGCAGAATGAATCAGTATCAGGCGATCATTATTGGTTTTGGCAAAGCAGGTAAAACGCTGGCGGCGACGCTGGCAAAAGCAGACTGGAAGGTGGCGATTATTGAGCAGTCCAACACCATGTATGGCGGGACATGTATCAATATCGGCTGTATACCCACTAAAACGCTGGTGCATGATGCCGAAATGCAGCATGACTTTGCCGCCGCAATGCAACGCAAAACAGATGTTGTTCGCTTTCTGCGTGATAAAAACTTCCATAACCTTGCCGGTCTGGACAATGTCGATGTGATTGAAGGGCGCGCTGAGTTTGTTGACAACCATACTGTGCGGGTCATCCAGGCGACCGGCACGCGTGAACTCCGCGGCGAGAAGATTTTCATTAATACCGGTGCGCAGTCGACGATGCCTGATATTAAAGGATTATCCAGCACACCTGGCGTATTCGACAGCACTGGATTGCTGAATCTGGCGCAGCGTCCTCAGCGGTTGGGGATTTTGGGCGGCGGGTACATTGGTGTGGAATTCGCGTCCATGTTTGCCAATTTTGGAAGCAAGGTCACTATCTTTGAAGCCGCGCCGCTATTTTTACCGCGTGAAGACCGGGATGTCGCTGATGCCATTGCCCGCATTTTGCGCGACAAAGGTGTCGAGCTGATTCTGAACGCCAATGTACACTCTGTATCGTCCCAGGACGGTGCGGTACAGATACAGATGCCAGAAGAGACGCATTCGGTGGACGCGCTACTGATCGCCTCGGGGCGTAAACCGGCAACGGAAGCACTGCAACTGAAAAATGCTGGCGTGGACGTCAACGATCGGGGCGGAATTATCGTGAATAGATATCTGCGCACCTCGGCAGATAATATCTGGGCCATGGGCGACGTGACTGGCGGATTGCAATTTACCTATATCTCGCTGGATGATTTCCGCATTGTGCGCGACAGTTTATTGGGCGATGGGTTGCGCAACACCGGCGACCGCCAGAATGTGCCGTATTCCGTGTTTATGACACCGCCGCTTTCTCGCGTGGGGATGAGTGAAGCGCAGGCCAGAGCCAGCGGGGCGGAGGTTCAGATCGTGACGTTACCCGTTACGGCGATCCCGCGGGCTCGGGTGATGGATGATACGCGCGGTATGCTCAAAGCCGTGGTTGATGTGAATACCCAACGGATATTAGGTGTCTCGCTATTGTGTGTAGATTCACATGAAATGATTAATATCGTTAAAACCGTTATGGATGCCGGATTACCCTATACCGTTTTACGTGACCAAATATTTACCCACCCGAGCATGAGCGAATCATTAAACGATCTATTCGCATTAGTTAAATAATAAAATGCTGTGTCTGCCTTTTTGCCCCACCCGTGTGGGGCTTTTTTTATGCGTGTAGCACAGTACCTAAATAATACGTATGAACAGTTATTCTGGCGTTACGGATGGCAATAAATAGAATGTGTGAGTTTATTATATTAACACTGAATTGACTGGTTAATGGAAATAGAAATGAATATGTTGAAAGCAACTTTACTGATGACCTCTTTACTGACTGCACCTGTCACGTTTTCCGCGCTGGCGCAGTCGCCAACCGAAATTGCCCACGTTAGCGTGTCAGCCGTCTCAGCCGCGCCTTCTGTGATTGAGGAGGCCATTGCAAAACTGGCGCAGGAGAAACAGGCATCATCGTGGAAAATCACCTCAATGCGTATTGACAGCAGCACTTACGCTACGGCGATTTTGTACAAGTAAGGGCGGTTGGTATGGAAAAATATCTTCGCTTACTGGGCAAGGCCGATCGCATCGGATTAACCCTGATTCGCCTGAGCATCGCCATTGTGTTTATCTGGATTGGATTATTAAAATTCGTTCCATACGAAGCCGACAGTATTACGCCATTCGTGGCCAACAGTCCGCCAATGTCATTTTTTTATGAACATCCGCAAGAGTATCAGCAGCATTTGACGCATGAAGGGGAATTTAAACCGCAGGAGCGGGAATGGCAAGCAGCGAATAATACCTACAGCTTCTCTAATGGACTGGGCGTGGTTGAGATAATTATTGCCTTGTTGGTGCTGGCAAATCCGCTCAGCCGCAGGTTGGGATTAATCGGCGGGATTCTGGCATTCGCCACACCGATTGTCACCCTGTCTTTTTTAATCACCACGCCGGAAGCATGGGTTATGCCGCTAGGCGATCTGCACCACGGTTTCCCGTATTTATCGGGGGCCGGGCGGCTAGTGTTAAAAGATACATTAATGCTGGCGGGTGCAGTAATGATTATTGCGGATTCAGCCCGGACCCTCGTTAAGCAGCAGTACTGATTTTCTCACGTTGTACCCTCTGTAAGATAGTATGCCACTAGAGTTTAATACGGTAATTACCGGAGCCAGCATGATGCTGGCTTTTTTTTGCCATAAGCTAAATTCGTTATCCCCAAACCCCTGCTGAAAACGTCTTGTTATTCTTTTTTGTTATGCTTGTTGCGCAACTTAGCGTGGTTTTAGACTTCACTTCAGCTAGAATTAACCCGTATCAAACGTTTTTACATATCAATAAAACATTAAAGATAGTTAAAAACTTAAATTTTTATCAACAGTTTGACATGGAATCCACTAAGGTAATTAAGCGCCAGGAGTGGATGCTGATTTCGTGTTTTTGTCTGCGAACAAGACCGGAACATTTCTTAAATATGGAAATAAGGGTTTGAGAATGAGCTTTGGATTAGCAAAGGACAACAAGTTTGAAATCATAGCGATCCTGCGCGAAGAGTTGCACAAGAAGACTAAACTGGAAGTCTTATGTGAAAACAACAGCGTTATCACACAGTTAGAAAAGATTGATTTCGAGCGCTTTGTGCTTTCTCCGCACAAAGACATCGTTCCTGAAAAGGTCCAATACTTCATCCTGCACAGTGATAGCGGGATTGTTAAATTTAGCGCCAGATACGAACAGGCGTCCGCAGGTGATGCGCAAGTAGGGTTGTCGTACCTTATCCCGGATATGATTTTCTTTGCGCAACAGCGACAAAATCAGCGTTTCTCCTTCCTCAAGGGCTATGATTTTTTCTGTTCTGGTCGTTACAAAAACGGCGAAAATTACTCACTGAAGGTTAAAAATATTTCTCAGGGGGGCTGCGCATTAATCGTTAAGGATGTGAATGCACGATTCCTTTATAAAGATGCGGTTATTAAAGGTGCCGCCCTGGATTTTGATGTGTTTGGCAGTTTACTGCTTGATCTCAAAGTGATTGATGTCGTCATGATCAATGAGTTTGATGATGATAATCAGTTGTACTCCTGCTACCAGATATCGTGCGAGTTTGACTATAAGAACCGTCGTGAAGAGGCGGAAGTCGAGAAAATAATCATCAAATTTTTAATGAGTAATAAGATTCGAAGTTTATAAGGAACGGTGAACAGGATGTTGATGTGCGGCACTGATAATTTTGTGGGCAGCGGTATGTTCGCCTATCTGACAAGTAAACATGTCCCTATCAAAACATTCCCGTTTGAGGATATGTTGCAGCAATCATCATTGTGCCAACATCAAACAATGGTTTTTAATATCATTAACAATGAACAACCGTGTTCTGCAATTGTGCAGTTTTTGAATAAAAACCGATTTAAATTTTATAATAACGTTATTGTCATTGTCGCTGACAGTTTGGTAGCGAAATTATGTGTTGAGTTATTATATGTGGAAAAGACCATTGTCCTGACGGAAAAGTCATCACTGCGTGATTTTGGACAACTGGCTACGCTGGCGGTTGGGAAATGGAATCCCCGACTGTATCGGTCGCAGAAAAGGCTCACTGAAAGAGAACAGCAGATCCTCAATCTATTGGTAAGTGGTTATACTGCCAGAGAAATTTCTGAATTAGTCAGTTTGAATTATAAAACGATTCAAGCGCACAAGATGCGGGTAGTTACGAAACTGGGACTGGCCAATACCTCTGATTTAAATAAATTAATTATTAGGTTTACCCATAGCTTGTCTTTTTTACCCTGATCTGAATATTCTTTTCTGATGTGAAATACGTAAAAGTAGATACAATTTGGGAGTGATTTCGACTGGTTTTTGTTGTGGTGATGGGGGGGAAGGGGTGTGTTAGATTCCAGTGATGTGCTAACGGCGCTTGAAAAAGCATTCAATACCAGTCAGCTTTATATGGTTTATCAACCTATTTTTAACTTACAAACCCACACTATTAGTGGGTTTGAAGCGTTAATACGTTGGAATAGCCCACAGATGGGCATGATCTCCCCTGATGTTTTTATTACGGCGCTGGAAAATAGCGGCAATATATTTTCCATAGAGGAGATGGTAAGCAACCCTCCATGGGATATTGCCGCCTCCTGGCCAGACCCTCTTTCTCTCTCTGTTAATATTTCTGCCCTTGAATTCTGCGATCCACTGCTCCCACAACGTGTCAGACAAAATCTCGCCGCCAGTGGACTGCCTGCTCATCGATGCCAAATAGAGATCACGGAAACGTCGCCGCTGTGCGACAGCCAGATAGCCGCTAAAAACATGACAGAACTGAAGGCGATTGGGGTGAAGCTGGCGCTTGATGATTTTGGTACCGGACACGCGAACCTTAATTATCTGCTGAAGTATCCGTTTGATACCTTAAAGATTGATAAAGAATTTGTTGCAGGCATCGAGCCCGATACCCGATCGGCAAAGATCGTTGAGGGTATTATTTCATTAGCGCACAATTTTGGCATTGAAGTGCTGGCTGAAGGGGTAGAAACCCATGCCCAGTTAGAACGTTTGACGCTGATTGGCTGCGATAAAATTCAGGGTTTTTTCATCTCTCCTCCGGTGATGGCCGAAGACATTCCCGCACTGTTAAACCAATTTAGCCGTTAATCACTCTCTCCCTGGGCTATAACGCTTTTTTCCTGATGGCGGTGCACGCGCGTTATCCGGACAACCGCCGGACAACCGATGTTGATTCCCTCGCGCATAAAAAAGCCCCCTGTAATAACAGAGGGCTGGCTACGTTTACGTTAGATTAAAACGATTTCTTAAAGCCAATAGATGCATTCACCGGGGCTTCAATCTGCGACTTACTGCTGCCATTGCTGAATTGCGTACCCAATTCACCGTAGACCTGCACATTCCGGTCAATAGACCAGCTCAGACCGGCGGCGACTTCGGTGCTGGAGTACTGCTGTGACGATTCCAGCGTAGTGGTGGCAACCGCATTGCTAAACTGTGTCTTGTCTTTTGAACCCAGACCCTGCCAGACGTTCACCCGGCCGTAAGGCTGGAATTTACCGTGGTTGGTATCATAGTCTGCGACCAGACGTACACCCAGACGCGCGGTAAACGAATCGGCGGTATCCATCTTGACCTTCGTTTGGGTGACGCCATCCAACGTACTGTTATCGAAGTTGCTGTACTGATAGATCAACTGCGCCTGAGGCTCCAGACTCCAGGCGCTGGCGCCTAAGCGGAATGACTTGCCCACTTCCGTTGATGCCGTCAGCGTATTGCCTTTCACCGTATGCGAGCCGTTATTTCCGGATGCCGACAGACGGGATTTATGGTTACCGTACTGCAGGACGTTGTCGACATACATTCCGTCATCCGAGAACCAGGTGGCATAACCGCCAACGTAAAACGCGTTGTCATCGATATTACCGCCTTTGCCATCGCTGCCGGTTTTGGTGCCTTTAACACTGCTGTCGATGTCGAGCACGCTGGCATACATCCCGGCTTTCCAGCTTTCATTGGCGTACATATCGACGCCGACCTGGATGCCCATGGTATGTGAACTGGTTTGTGTCCCTGTCGCATCATCCAGTTTGGTTTTGCCGGAGTAACCAATCATTCTGGCCCACGCACGGTTATCTTCATCAATACCCGGTTTCACCTCGTCACCCATACGCTGGTGCATGTTACCCAGCAGGCTGATGTCACCCTGGCGAACGACGCTGGCGAGGCCGGAGTACAGCATGGTTTCCGGACGGTATTCGCTTCTCAGATACCAGTTTTCACCCTGACCTTGCGCGTTACCGGCGTGCAGTTGGTACTCAAATGCACCCGCAGCCATGCGTTCAGCGGCAAGATGGAAGGCGTCTCGCGAGGTCTGCGCGGTGGTGGTGGCGCCATTCAGCGCGGTGACCACTTCGATGCCGTCACCCACGGTAGGCGCGCCGAGGCCGGAGCCGTCAACATCAAGCAACGTTTTCCCGCTGGCTTTACCGCCGTCGATAATCAGGCGATCGGCAATACCCGCGCCGCGACCATTCTGCGTGGCTGCCATGTTGAGGGTGCCTTTCTCGCCGGTGTAGTCTCCTTTGACGGTTAAGGTTGTACCAATTTGCTGACCGATAAGCGACACATCGCCGCCGTTACTCAGCCCGGCTACCGTCTGGTTGTAGCCTTGGGTGTTAAGCGTAGTGTCCGCAACCACATAGTGGTGCGACGCCGCGCTCAGGGTGTTGGTATCACCCGCTTGCAGCACGCCGTGGGTAATCAGCGTTGCGCCGCTGTAGCTGTTTTTACCCTGCAACTCGGTGGTGCCGTTGCCGGTCTGGTGCAGTTGACCTTTGCCGCTGATATCACCGGTTAATGCCAGGGTATCAGCGCGATTGACGCTGAGTACGCCATTATCAACGATATCACCCTGAATGCTGCCGATATCGCCGCCGGTGCCGAGTTGTAATACGCCCTGGTTGATGGTGGTACCGCCGGTGTAGGTGTTATCCAGCGTCAGGGTGAGTGAACCTTTGCCGGTTTTAATCAACTGACCATGACCTTCGACTTCGGTCAGCAGGGATACATCGTGCCCGTTGGTGTCGAACGTCCCGCCACCGGATTCCAGCGTTACCTGACGTGCGGTATCGAACGCGTCGCCATATTTCAGCGTACCACCATTAAAGGTGATGCCAGTATCTGCTGCGCCAAGGTGGGTATCACCGGCTACCTGAAGCGTACCTGAAGTGATAGTGGTGCCACCGCTGTAGGTATTGTCGCCCGTGAGGATCAGCGTACCAAGATCACCTTTATTCAGACCGCCGGTGCCGCGGATCACGCTGTCAATGGTGGCGGTGTAGTTAACGCCGTCTACCGTACCATCGCCAACGCGTATCAGCGTATTGGCGGTATCGGTGGTGATAGCCTCTCCGCCGACGCGATAGCCGTCGGTGGCGAACTGTGCACCGCTGATGATGACGTCGCCTTTGCTGTTATCGACCGTCACATTGCCCGCCTCGCCCTGGAAGACGGCAAACGCGGCATCGGTAAATGGCGCGTTCAGCGCGCCTTCTGGCGTGGATTCATCGGTGGTCCAGTTGTCATTCCCCTGGCTGGATTGCCAGATCCCGTCGCCACCGTTAATCACGCCGTTGTTTTTCAGGTTGCCGTTCTCACCGCCGGTGCCGTCCCAGAAGCGCAGCGTCAGCCCGGCATGGTTGACCAGGTTTACCTGATTTTTAACCGAGGTTTGTACATACAGGCTGTCCGCGGCTTCCGGTGCGTTAGCAATATCCATCACGTTATTGGTCAACGTGCCGGTATAGTTGATCACGCGATAAACCCCAACGTCAAAACTGCCGTTCGGTGAGGTCTCGATGTTGAGCTTGCCGTCAAGCGTCAGATCGCCGTTGACATCAATCAGATCGTTGAAAGCTCCGCCTGGGGTATAGGCCTGACCAAACTGATAATCTAGCTGTGCGTTATCGCTTAGCGTCAGCGAACCGGTGGTCAGTTTACCGACGCTGTTGATGGCCGCACCGGCGGTAATGTGACCGTTATCCTGCACATCCACCGCGCCGCCGATAATGCCGTTACCGCCGAGCGTAGCGCCGGTTTTCACCGTGACCAGGCCGGTTGCGGCAGACTGATTACCGTTGACCAGCAGCACGCCCTGGTCAACATCCGTGATGCCGGTCCAGGTGTTGTCGCCGGTCAGGGTCAGCGTACCGTCGCCGATTTTCACCAGGCTGCCGTCGTTGCCGCTGATAACGCCGCTGATAGTGTCAGCCAGATTTAGATTACCCAGCGACAGTTGCTTGTTACCCAGCTCGACATTACCCGCACCGGACAGTGAACCGATGGAGGTGGCGCTGTTGACTGCGCTGACATCCACCAGGCCGTCCGCCAGGTT
The DNA here is from genome assembly GCF_005280825.1 of Citrobacter sp. wls829. NCBI lineage: Bacteria > Pseudomonadati > Pseudomonadota > Gammaproteobacteria > Enterobacterales > Enterobacteriaceae > Citrobacter > Citrobacter sp. wls829. Next base: position 178,534 of record NZ_SZWP01000054.1, on the reverse strand, counting down.
TTTGACCACCGTATTTTCCGCCATCGCGTTATCAGCCGCGGTCATCAGGCCGCTGTTGTTTACCGTGGCATTGCCGCCGCTGGCGTTGTCTTCCAGTGCCAGGGTGCTGTCTTTCGCTACGTTGACCGTCGCGTTAGCAGCGGTGGCTTTATCGCGTAATACTGCTTTCGCTTTACCTGTCAGATTCAGGTTGGCGCTGGCGGCAGTGACGGTATCGGCCAGCGTTAACAGACTGTCGGCGATGTTCATGGTCAGCGATGTCAGGCTGGTGTCTGCACCATTGATATTCAGCGTTGCGCCGTTATTGACGTTAACAGTGCTGCTTTCATTGCTGCCGAACGCCCCGGTTTTACTGACGTTAACCGTCACATTATTGCTATTTCCGGTCCCGGCAATTTCGGTTTCCCCTTGGTAGCTGTTGGCGCGGTCAAGCGTTAAGGTGCTGCCCGCATCGCTTGAGCTACTGGTCACTTTCAGCTTGCCATCTCCGGTAATATCGCCGGTTGGGGTGAAATGGTGCGAATTGAGATCAAACACCGCCGCGTTAGCATTGGCGCCCAGCTCGATGGTACGGTTGCTGGTCAAATCAGCGCCCAGTTGCAGCGTGGAGGCGTTATTGATGACCAAATCCGTGCCACTCTGGCCGAGGTTGCTGTCGGCGGAGATTTGCAAGGTGCCGCCGTCAATGCGCGTGCCGCCGCGATATTCGTTATCACCGCTGAGGATCAGACGGCCGAGGTCGGTTTTCACCAGCATCAGCCGATCGCGGGCGCTGGCCTCGCGAAGGATGGATTCAATGGTCGCGGTATAGTTTTGTCCCGCGCCACCGGCCCCGACGCGCAGCAGCAGTTCACCGGTGCCCGGCGTTTGACCCGCATGTGTGGCCGTTTCGGTGGTGGCATAAGCGTTGAGCGCATCGCCTTTCACGACATAGCCGTCGGCGTCAAACTGTGCTCCGGAGAAATTGACGTCACCTTTGGCGTCATCCACGGTGACGGTACCGCCTTTGGTGGTAAACACGGCGAAGGATTTCTGCGCCCACGGCGCGTTGCCCTCGCCTGTGGCCGTTGTCCAGTTGTTGTCGCCCTGATCGCCAATCGCCATCCATTTGCCATCGCCGCCGTCAATCTTGCTGTCGCCTTCAATGCCCGATTTACCGTGACTTTGGTTGACGGTTGCGCCGTCCCAGAATTGCAGCGTGACGCCGTTGGCGTTGACCAGGTTGACCTGTTTGTCGATAGAGGTCTGGACAAAAATGTTGCTCTTATCCTGACTGTCTGGCACCGCGCCCAGCTCCAGCGTCCGGTTATCCAGCGTGCCGCCGTAGTTATAAATACGGTACACACCCGGTCCAAAATTACCGCCCTGAGACGTGGTGACGTCCAGCGTCCCGTCCAGTTGCAGGTTGCCGGTGACAGTAATCAGGTCATTCAGCGCGCCACCCGGCGTATAAGCCTGACCCAGCTCGAAGGCGGAGGTGGTTTTGCTGCCCAGTTGCAGGCCGCCGTTAATGGTTAACGTTCCCGCACCGCCGTCACCCGCGCTGAGGGTCGAGGCGTCGTTCATCAGCACGTTGCCGCCGATAATACCGTTACCGCCAAGCGTGGACATGCCGCTGACGGTGGTTGCGCCCGTAGCCGCACTCTGATTACCGTTTACCAGCAGCGTACCGTGGGTGACGGTGGTGTCACCGGTATAGGTGTTATTGCCCGCCAGACGGGTAATGCCGTCACCGATTTGCTGCAGCGCGCCGATACCCGAAATGACGCCGCCGAGCAGCACGTCGTTGGCGCGATTAATCGCCAGTACGCCGTTGTCGAGGATGTTTGATACGGCGCTGACTTCGCCGGTATCGCCGCCGGAACCTAACTGCAGCGTCCCCGTTTGATCAATGGTGGTAGAACCGGTGTAGCTGTTGTTGTTGGTAAAGACCGTGGTCCCGCCTGCCTTACGTTCAAATTTCCCGTCACCGCTAATGACACCGTTGTAAATTTGCGCGACTGACGTATCGCCCTGGGTATCAAAGATAACCCTGCTGCTGGTGCCCTGGGTTTTCACGTCATAATTGCCAATGGTCGCGGCGGTGCTGGTGGACTCGACGTGGTCGCCGGTACGCAGCGTTGCGCCATTGTTTACGGCAATGGTTTTGCTCGCCAGACTCAGATTTTCAACGACGCGGACATCCGCGTTTGACCCGGTAATGGTCAGCGAGTCCCAGCCAGTGCCAATGTTGGTGCCGGTGGTCTGGTTGTCGCTGTTCAGGCTGCCAATTTTTGCACTGTCGCCGTGGGTGTTGGTGAAGGTGAGGGCGTTGCCCGTACCCGCAGCGGTAATGATGTGGCGCGTTTTATCCAGCATCACATTGCCGATGCTGGCTTTATTGTTGCCGCCGGTGCCGGCGAAATTCACCTCGCCCGCAAAGGTGCCGTTTTGCCAGTTAAAGGTGTCCTTACCTTCACCGGTGTTGATCACGCCGCTGGTCACACCGCCGCTGATATCAATGGCGTCATTGCCTTTACCAGACTGAATGGCTACGGCCGTGTCGTTGATGGCCTGCAGGGTGCCGGTGTTGGTGATTTTTTTATTGCTGTCACCGCTGGCATCAATCACCGGTGCGCTGGTGCTGGCAGAGATAATTTTGCCGCTATTGCTGACGGCGAGGACGTTCTTCGCGATGATCGCCGAGCCGCCTGCGCCGTCACGTACATTGATATCGGCATTGGTGGTGAGCGCGCCATCAGTATTTGCGCGAATACCGCTACCTTCAGCCTTAAGGACCTCAATGGTATAGCCTTTGCCTATGCTCAGGTCGCCCGATGTTTCGCCGCCATCGCGTTGTTCAAAGGCGAAGCCGGTACCTTTCCCGTGAACGTTGAGGATATTTCCCTCGCTGTCACGATCGGTCATGGTGAGCGCCACGCTGGTGCGGATCCCCGCGCCATCGTTGGAGTCAATGGTCACGTTGCGCAGCAGGATATTGTTGTTGTTGGCATCGTTTTGAATGCCTGCGCCAGTTCCATCGGCGCGGATCATCACGCTTTGCGCGGACAGCGCGCCGGCTTTATCGGCGAGTCGAATACCGTCAGCGGAACCGTTGGTGGTAATACTGTCACCGGAAATGCCATTAATCAGTAAACTGGCACCTTCAGTCAGTAGAACACCGGCAGTACCATCATCGACCAGGATTTGGCCCAGTTTATTAATCTGCGCACTGGCTCCCGAAGCCTGAACACCGATACCGTCACTGACATGCAGGGCTTTGTCGGAATTGTTGGTGAAACGCCCGCCTTGCTGTACATCAACACCGATGCTGTCGGTGCTGGCTAGATCGATAATGGCGTTGGCACCAAGGGTCAGATTGCCGAGATTTCTTGCCACATAGGCAATAACCTCGTTACCGCCAGTTTCAGAGGTGATCTTCGCGTTTGAGGTGAGGGTAGTTTCAGTCGGGTTACCTTGCTCGTCGTCGCCATTCAACTTATGTGCCTTACCGTCAACAATCCCGGCAATGGTTCTTTCACCGGTTAAATTGATGGTGGTTTTATCGCTGATGGTCCCTTTCGCGCCGCCTTCAATCAGCAGGGCTGCGGAATCGGAGCCTTTCACGCTAAACGTGGCTTCGCCGGTGTCTACACTACTGCCTGCGCCGGTGGCGAAGACGCCGACGGAGTTTTTGCCGCTTAAGGTCAGGTCGAGATTGGAACTCGAATTATCTTTCGGGTTGGTCGTATTACCTGCAAGTTTTGCACCATTAGCGATACGAAAAATAGTGGTGTTAGCCTGACCGTTGTCATTCATCACCGCCTGACCAATGTTGGCGGTAGCCCCTTTGCCATACAGGTAATAACCAATCTGGTTGGTGCTGTTGAATAGTGGACTGCTCAGGGTGTCGACATTCGCGATGGCGTTATCACGCACGTGCACGCCGATGTTCCCGGCTTTGTTAAGTGTGATAGCGGAATCGACGTTGACCGTCGCCTGACCATTAACGCCACCCTCAGCCCAGATAGCGTAGTTACGGTTACCCACACCGCCGGTACCGTCTACCACAATAGAGCCTGAGTCGCTGGTGGTCACCAGGGCATTTTTTTTCGTCGCGCTGACGTGAATACCGACGTTGTTGGTGCCATTGACGTTGATCTTGCCGTCATTGCGAATGATCTGACCATTTTCAGCGCCACTGTCACGAACAGTGATGCCGTAGTTCTTGATATTCCCTCCACGACCATCGCCATTGACCACAATATTGCCGGTATTCAGCACGTTGCCTGTCGCGTTGCCGATCAAGATCCCCGCAGCGTTGCGTATGCCGACGCCCAGCGTGATGAGCCCCTTATTGATGACCTCGCTGGCACTTTTGGTCATGATCCCGGCGCTTGGGCTGGAACCGCCTGGCAGGGTGGCATCCAGGGACAGATCATTGGCGTTGCGACCAAGATAAATAGAGGCATTCTGCGCGTTGGTAAAGGTCGCGTTGTCGGCGACTTCTACGCCAAAGGCAGTGCCTTTACCATAGGATGCACCGTTTTTGCTCCCGTCGACGATATTGATAACGCCGTTATTCACGCCCTGCGCATCGTTGGACAGTTGCATGCCAATGGCCAGCGTCAGCGAGGTATCAGGATCATCTTTACTCCAGGGGTCGGCGGCAGAGGCGGTACCGAAGTTATCGGTGGTGATGGCCTGGTTGATGGTGCCGTTGTTGGTAATGGTGCTGGCGCCTTGCCCCTGCATGCCAAATGCGCCGTAGCTGCTGACCTTTTGATTGCCGTCTTTATCAATAAACAACCCGGAGTTGATGGTGCCGTGGTTGGTAGCAGTGGCGTCTTTCGCCAGCATGCCGATGGCCAGACTTTGCCCGCCGGAGGAACGCAATGCGTTCAGTTCGCCGAGGTTAGTGATAACCCCACCGTCAATGGCTTTCATTACGCCATTAATGCTGCCGTCAACGGCGATTATCGCACCTTGGTTCAGGGTGCCGGTAGTCCCAGCGCCGTTGGCATAGATGGCGTGCAGTTCACCACGCCCGGCGGTAGTGTTATTCGTATGCGACAGGCCGTCGGTCCAGACGTCATAATCCCAAGTGATAACGTCAGATTTTTTACCGGAACTAAGCACGTTTTCAATCAACTCGGCATACTTCGCTTGCGCAGCGGATACCGTCGTTATTTGGCTATTTTCGGCATCCAGCCACAGCTGGATCTGGCTGACTTTTTGTCCATCCGGTTTTTGTGCGGCGTCATCACTTTCGCCTAATAGCCAGCTATTGAACTCAGCCAGCTCCGCGGCCGTTGTAATCGAGAACGTTTTGGTACCTGTTTCGATAACCTCACCGGTGTCGTTATAACCGTAAGCCAGTAGCGTTACATCAGTGCCAAATACGGAGGTGGTTTGTGAACCGTTAAATGTTTCCGTTGGTACAACCGGGGCAGCGTTGAATTTTATGTAGTTATCGGACTTCCAGTTCACCTGGCTGTTGGCGCCCTGCGCTTCCAGCAGTGAGGAGTCCTTGGCCAGCAATTCGATGGTATTGGCCTTGTCACGTACGTTAAGCGTGTCGTTGCCAATATTCAGATTGGCGATGCCTCCGTTTGTCGCCAGAGCGATACCAAATTGCTTATAGATTTGCGTTTGCTGTGGATCATAAGTGTTCAACACCGCATCACCGATTTGTGATTCGGTGATAAAACCGGCTAATGCGCTGGTATCGAAGACTTTAATTGGCTCGGGTTCTCCCGGAAGCGCCGGATCAAAAACATCAAAATCTATGCTCTGCGAAGGTTTCGCCGATTGAGTATGAGTCAGGTATTCTGCCAGTTGCTCCACGGTGGAGATCGTTTTGACGTTCTGATCCGGCCCGGTGGCTTTTAGGGTGATTTTTCCGTTTTGCAGCAGCTCTCTGATGGTGGTTGACTCCACAACGCCGCTTTGACCTGGGGCAATCGTTGGGATTGCGCCGCTGATGTTGAGCGCCTGACCGGTAGAGTTATCTTCATATAAGAAGCCATAATTATGAATTCCTTCATTTACCTCAGCTGAAATACCTCTCTGATAGTCAGTATAAATATTGTGCTCACCTGTATCGATAATCGGTGCCGCAGATGCCAGCATTGAAGCACCGCTTAATGCACTGGCCGCCAATACCGCGACAGTTTTACGCGAACTGCTTTTTTTCTTGCCTTTGGTTAATTCGGAAACGACAACCCAGATACCGAGTACCGCGTTCCAAATAATGCTGTAAACTTTATTCATATATAACCCTTATCTGCATTTTATATTGCATGCGTTATTACGTTGAGTTGTTGGCTATGGTTGGCACGCGGGAGTGCTACCTGGCAGGTCGATTTTTAAAAATGGGGATACCTTCCGGGTTTCGCGGAATAGAAGACGAACTGAAAGCGAGTCCCTTTTAAAAAATAATCGTTATGGTTGTCCTTAAATAAGTCAGTTACGGCTGACTATAGTGCGAGATGGTGTACTTGAGCCGGGTATTGGTTTTGCCAAGCTTTCTGGCAATGTTGCTTTTGTACGTCCCAATGGTTTTTTCACTTTTTTGCGATGCGCCAGCGATTTGAGTCAGCGTCCAACCGCGGGCCAACATCATCATGACGTTAAATTCGTTTGCGGTTATTTTGTTATGTACTGCTTTGATAGTGCGTGATTTTTTTATTTGAGTGATAGAGGTGAACGCGTGCAAAAGTTGATCAAGAGAGTCGTCTTGATCGAGAAAATGCATGTTCATCCCGCAAACGGTTTGAAAAAGTGAAAAAGTGGCTTCATCGGCCAGAACGATAATCATCGTCGCAGGGCGTAAGGCCATGTTGCGGATAATTCTGGCATATTTTAAAAAATCAGAATTGCCAGGATTAATAATGATGCAATCCAATTTATGAGAATGTATGTTGACGGCAGAAAGCGTCTGAGAGGAGTGGTACGTGATATCCGTAAATAATGCTGAACCACGTAAAATTTCTCGCATGCCAAGCCACGGGTAAAGTGAGTCACCCAAAAATACAGCTTTAGACATAACGATCTCCTTGAAATTTTGATGCAAGCAATCGCCTCTTTTTTTATTAAAAAGAGTTCCTCGCGATGCGTGAAATGTTAATTAAAACGAATATCCCGTTCTGTGTTTTGAACGTATCCTTATTTATTTCGGGTTCAACAGATACTTTCTGTATTTATTAAAATCTTTAACTATTCTTAATGTTGATATTACACTTTGTTAAAATTTAAGATAAAATCGTTTAAATCACCTCTGGGCAGATGATTGATAGATTTCGCTTATGAATCGAGAAAATTGCGGACTGGATAACCCTAAAGACACAGGGGATTCTGATAGGTGTGGCTAAGAAGGTCGCCAAAAAAGAGCGTAATTCAGTTGGATAGGGCTCATTTTTAGCACAATGAGAACGCTGTAAGATAATTCTTAACTTAAACCAGGCTGGCGCGGAGGGTGTATAGGGGAGGGATGAAAATATTGCCATATTCAAATTTATTTACGTCTTCATTTTGTTTTATGGTGTTATGTGCTTTGATTTTATAAATATCAAGGGTTTAATTCTAAAGTTGTCTTTTTGTGCTTAATTTGAAAATCACACGAAAGAATAGCGATTAGCTTGTTTTTTGTACGTCGTCGGCTTATCCGGCCAGCAGTTCTTGCTCGACCTGGCGTACCTGATCTTCCAGCGTATTGCGGATCTCGGTTAACGCCCGTTGTTGGTCGGCAAAGTAGGCTTCCTTATCTGTCACAGAGGCGGCGAGGCGCCAGGCGTTCTCAGCTTCCAGTTCGCTAATTTCATTGAGCAAGCTGCTAATTTGCTCTCTGAGCTGCTGTATCTTGCGGCGTAAATGTTGCAGATCGTTAAGGCGGTCGCTTGCCATCATCGGTTCGAGACCGTTTTGCAACTGGGTAAGCAGCGTACGAACGGCGGCCAGATCGGCATTTTGTCGCGCCTGATTCAACTGTACCATCATCTGGTGCGCTTTATCTTTCAGGTCATCCGCAACCACGTCCGGGTGGCACAGGCGACTGGCCTGCCGCCACAGGCGTTTTAGTTCATTGCGCTCATCATGAGAAAGTGTCCGTTCGCGGTTATAACGATGCTGCGCGTCCTGCTGTTGCTCCTGATATTCATCATATTCGTGACGGGCTTCTTCCTGCGCCTGGCGGGTGGCGCTGTCATCCTGGCGGGAAAAGTCGTTTTCCAGTTCGCGAATTTCCGCCAGCAGGGCGGTGATAAGCTCCGTTTGCTGCTGAATGCGCTGCCGGGTTTCCACTGATTCGCGCGAGTCTGAACGCTGGCTCATCCACTGCTGTTTGAGTTGCGCCAGTTGATCGACCGCCTGAGAAATAAAGTGCTGACAGGACTGATAATCTTTTTCCCGGCGTTTGCGCTCAGCTTCCTGCTTACGTTGCGCACTGGCGGCCAGATGTTTACGCAACTCGAGAATACGACTCATCAGTGGCCCAAGGTGCTGATGATACAAGTCGTTGAAGTCATCAAGGATTTGAATGCGTGCATTGCGTTTATCAATTAAGTCGCGCAACTGTGTTTCAAGTGCTTTTAGCTCAAGTTTGCTGGCAGCGATGCCGGGATCTTGCCACGTTGATACCGCTCGCTGTGATTGCAGCCAGCCGGTGATTTCATGCAGGGCATCGCTGAAGCGTCGTGCTTCAAGTGCCTGAACGATCGTTTTGGGTACGTCCGTCAACGCATCATTTTTCAAATGCACCAGTTGCTGGAAAATGATCTCGTCATCTTCCAGTTCGATGGCACTTTTGATGATTTCAAGACGTTTAATGATCTTATTCATGACGGTCGCTGCCCGGCGTGGCTTAAAGCGCGTGACAGGAACTTGACCTGGGGAACGCGTTTAAAAATGTTGAAAAAACAGTAAGGTGCATTTTGTGGCCTGCGGTGCCTTTTCGTCCAGAATAATTCACGGTAATTATAAGAAAGCGGAGGTAGCGCGCGTCAGTCGCACTCTTCAAACCTCCGTTTCATCTTTTTTATTCACGAGCTAATTATTCTTGATTCAATAAAGATAATGCGTATAGTTCTCATTCTCTTTTGTTGTTAACCATTTCCGTACACTCTGGTAAGGATCCCCGCAATGAAAAAAACAACATCCGCTCTGGCATTGCTGATTGCCGCAGCGCTAAGTGGCTGTGCCGCACATTCAACGCCAGCCAGTCGTACGGCGGTACAGGAAAAAGCTGTGACGCCAGCTGCTACTGATGTCCAGCAGCGTGCGTTGGCTGATGGTCTGTATGAAATGGCGCTGAGTCCGGCGGGCGATGCACTGTATGTTGCCAGTGCGGAAGGATTTAAAGATGTCCAGGGCGGAGTGGTTTACAAACTGGATCCGAAAACGCTCAAGACTCTCGGTCTAAGCCATACCGATATGAAAAACTTTGGTATGGCGCTCTCGCCAGACGGTAAAACGGTGTACGTTACTAACTCACTGGACGGCGGCCTGAGCGCCCTGAATATCGCCGATGGTAAAGTGAAAAATCGTGTACTGTTCCCGGAACGTAATGCCGAAGGTTTCCCGTACGGTGCGCGCCAGGTGCTGCTGCATAATGGCCTGCTCTATATTGGCGCGGTGGCTGACCCGGCGGTAATTTGGGTGGTGGATGCCGAAACCCTGAAGCTGAAAACCCGTATCAAAAACACCGGTAAATGGATGACCGGTCTGCATTACTCTGACGTCACTCAGCGTATTTATGCCGCCAATGGCGGCGGCGAAATCCTGGTGATCAACCCGCGTAATCAGCGTATAGAGAAACGCTGGAAGCCGCTGGGTGAGAAACCTGCGCTGTTGCTGAATATGGCAGAAGACGCGCAAACGGGCCGTTTGTTTGTCACCGATAACTCGCAAGCGAAAACGACTCTGGTGCTGGATATCCACACCGGTAAATTGCTCAAGCAACTCGATGTTGGCGATTCGTTAGCGGTGAAATTCAATGCAAAGCGCAACGAAATCTATATTACCCAGCGCGATGCCGGGAAACTACTTAGCCTGAATGCAACCGACTACAGCGTGAAGAAAAGCTGGGATCTGCCGCCGAACCCGAATAGCCTGCTGCTCTCTGCAGATGGGCAAACGCTGTTTGTCACTGTGAAGCAGAAATTCAATAAAGACCACTCCACGGATGCACCCGATAACGTGGTGCGTATTGATCTGAATAAATAACAACAACGCGTTGGCTTCCGCTAACGCCCGTTGATTTGTGACTTTTTTCCTGCGCCTCGGTGCGCTGGGCAAGGATGCCCGGCGTATCCAAACGATTGCGCCTTGCGACAACCAGGTTGAAATGTTAAAAGAAGCCCCTTCAATATAAACGACACAGGGGTAGGGCGTGAAAAACGCGTCATCTGCATCCGACACCAGCGTGTCCGATGCCGCGTCAACGAGTGAGCCGACGCTTCAGCGGGGGTTGCAAAACCGCCATATTCAGTTAATTGCGCTGGGCGGCGCAATTGGTACGGGTCTGTTTCTGGGCATTGGCCCGGCGATTCAAATGGCAGGACCGGCGGTGCTGTTGGGCTATGGCGTAGCCGGGATCATTGCGTTTCTGATCATGCGCCAACTGGGCGAAATGGTGGTTGAAGAACCCGTTTCCGGATCGTTTGCCCACTTTGCCTATAAATACTGGGGACCGTTTGCCGGTTTTCTGTCTGGCTGGAACTACTGGGTGATGTTTGTGTTGGTCGGCATGGCTGAACTGACGGCGGCTGGGATCTACATGCAATACTGGCTTCCCGATGTGCCTACCTGGATTTGGGCCGCCGTATTCTTCGTGATCATCAATGCCATCAACCTGGTCAACGTGCGACTGTATGGCGAAACCGAGTTTTGGTTTGCATTGATCAAAGTGCTGGCGATTATTGGCATGATTGGCTTCGGCGTCTGGATGTTGTTTTCTGGTCACGGTGGCGAACAGGCAAGTATCGATAATCTCTGGCGCTATAACGGCTTTTTTGCCACCGGCTGGAACGGGCTGATCCTCTCGCTGGCGGTGATCATGTTCTCCTTTGGTGGGCTGGAACTGATCGGTATTACTGCGGCAGAAGCGCAGGATCCGCAAAAAAGTATTCCGAAAGCGGTAAACCAGGTGGTGTATCGTATTCTGCTGTTTTACATCGGTTCACTGGTGGTGCTGCTGGCGCTATACCCATGGGTTGAAGTGAAATCAAACAGCAGCCCGTTTGTGATGATTTTCCATAATCTTGACAGCAACGTGGTGGCTTCCGCGCTGAACTTCGTTATTCTGGTGGCTTCTCTGTCGGTGTATAACAGCGGCGTGTACTCCAACAGCCGCATGCTGTTTGGCCTCTCCGTGCAGGGCAATGCACCGAAGTTCTTGACCCGCGTCAGCCGTCGCGGCGTACCGGTTAACTCTTTGGTGCTTTCCGGGGCGATCACTTCGCTGGTGGTGCTGATCAACTACGCGCTGCCGCAAAAGGCCTTCAGCCTGCTGATGGCGCTGGTCGTGGCGACGCTGCTGTTGAACTGGATCATGATTTGCCTGGCGCACCTGCGCTTTCGCGCGGCAATGCGTCGCAAAGGGCGTGACACTCAGTTTAAAGCGCTGCTGTACCCGGCCGGAAACTACCTGTGTATTGCGTTCCTCGGCATGATTCTGGTGCTGATGTGCACCATGGATGAGATGCGTCTGTCGGCGATGCTGCTACCGGCATGGATCCTGTTCCTGTTTGTGGCCTTCAAACTGCTGCGCCGTAAAGCCCGCTAATCCCTTACCGATCTCATCCTTTGCGATGAGATCGGTCACTCCCTGAACTTTATCGTGATTGATCTCCCAGTTCTGTTCTTACTGACAGGATCTTTATTTTGTAATCGATTACTTTTCATTTGAACCTATTTGTAATCGATTACTTTTTTAAGGGTGGGGCAAAAAATGGTGTCGACAACCGAGAGTAGTGGAAAACAGAGCGTACAGTACCGGCTGCTGGTGCCGCGGCTGTCGCTGATGATGTTCTTACAGTTCTTTATCTGGGGAAGTTGGTCCGTCACGCTGGGACTGGTGATGAGCCAGCACAATATGTCGCTGCTGATTGGCGATGCGTTTTCCGCCGGACCGATAGCCTCAATCTTGTCGCCGTTTGTCTTAGGTATGCTGGTGGATCGCTTTTTTGCCTCGCAAAAAGTGATGGCGGTGATGCACCTCGCCGGGGCGGCGATCCTGTGGTTTGTGCCGCAGGCGCTGGTAGCGCAAAACGGTGCGCTGCTGATTGGCCTGCTGTTTGGCTACACGCTGTGCTACATGCCGACGCTGGCGCTGACCAATAATATTGCGTTTCACAGCCTGTCGGATAAAGATAAAACCTTCCCGGTAGTACGGGTGTTTGGCACCATAGGCTGGATTGTTGCGGGGATCTTTATCGGCGTGACCGGTATTTCGGATACCACCGGCATCTTTACGCTGGCGGCGGTTATCTCTGTGATTCTGGCGCTCTACAGCCTGACGCTGCCAAACACGCCTGCGCCCGCGAAAGGGTTGCCGGTAAAAGTCCGCGATCTGTTTTGCGCCGATGCTTTCGCCTTACTCAAAACCCGTCATTTCTTCGTCTTCTCACTCTGCGCCACGTTAATCTCGGTACCACTGGGGACCTACTACGCGTACACCGCATCGTTTCTGGCGGATGCGGGCGTTGGGGATGTCAGTACCGCGATGTCGTTCGGTCAGATGTCCGAAATCTTCTTCATGCTGGTGATCCCATTCCTGTTCAGACGGCTGGGAGTGAAATACATGCTGCTGATCGGTATGTGTGCCTGGTTTGTGCGCTACGCCTTCTTTGCGCTGGGCATCAGCGAAGAAGGGCGCATCCTGCTGTATCTCGGTATTTTGCTGCACGGAGTGTGTTACGACTTCTTCTTTGTGGTCGGCTTTATCTACACCGACCGTATTGCCGGGGAAAAGGTGAAAGGCCAGGCGCAAAGCATGATCGTAATGTTTACCTACGGGATCGGCATGCTGCTGGGCTCGCAAATTTCCGGTGCGCTGTATAACCGTCTGGTGGCGGGGCAGGCAGTACCTGAGTCATGGATCCCGTTCTGGTGGATCCCGGCGGTTGCAGCGGCGGTGATTGCCGTGATTTTCCTTTTCTCTTTCAAGTATGACGAGAAAGAGCAGGCGTAATATTCAGGAGGGGTTATGAGAACCATTAAGGGACCGGGGATTTTTCTGGCGCAGTTTATCGGTGGGCAATCTCCGTTCAATACCCTGGACGGGCTGGCGCAGTGGGCCGCGGGTCTGGGCTACAAAGCCATACAGATGCCGTGTAATCATGCGTCGCTGTTTGATGTTGAACAGGCCGCTGTTAGCCAGACTTACTGCGATGATATTCGCGGAATGCTGGCGCAGCACGGACTGACGATCAGCGAATTATCCACCCATCTCGAAGGCCAACTGGTTGCCGTTCATCCCACCTACGATGACGCTTTTGATGGTTTTGCGCCGCAGGCGGTACGCGGCAATTCACAGGCCCGACAGGCGTGGGCGACGCGGACGTTACACCAGGCTGCGGCAGCCTCGCAAAAACTGGGGTTGACGGCGCACGCCACGTTTTCCGGATCGCTGGCGTGGCCCTATTTTTACCCCTGGCCGCCGCATAATGCGCAGCGTTTTGCCGAGGCATTTCAGGAACTGGCTGACCGTTGGCGGCCGATTCTCGACGGTTTTAATGAACAAGGGGTTGATGTCTGTTTTGAAATTCATCCCGGCGAAGATCTGCATGATGGCATCACGTTCGAGCGTTTTCTTGCGCTGGTGGATAATCATCCGCGCTGCAATATGCTCTACGATCCCAGCCATCTGCTGTTGCAGCAGATGGACTATCTCGGATTCATCGACGCCTATCACTCGCGCATAAAAGCGTTTCATGTCAAGGATGCGGAGTATCAAGCCAGCAGCCGCAGCGGCGTCTACGGCGGTTACCAGCAGTGGATCGACCGCGCTGGACGCTTCCGCTCATTAGGCGACGGGCAGGTTGATTTCAAAACGATTTTCAGCAAGCTCACACAATATGATTATCCCGGCTGGGCGGTACTGGAGTGGGAATGCTGCCTGAAAGACGCAGAAACCGGTGCCCGCGAAGGCCGTGAGTTTATTCAGCGGCATATTATTCCGGTTTCATCCCACGCATTTGATGATTTCGCCGCAGGCGATGAGGTACGCAAATGATCCAGGTTGGCATTATTGGCAGCGGGTTTATTGGGCCTGCGCATATTGAGGCGCTGCGTCGACTGGGGAATGTGCAGGTGGTGGCACTCTGCGACAGTTCGCTGGCGGTGGCTCAGGCGCGGGCCAGCGTGCTACAGGTGCCTCATGCATATGGCAGTGTGGAAGCGCTGTTGGCGCACCCGGGGCTGCAGGTGGTCCACAACTGTACGCCGAATCATCTGCATGCCGACATCAACCGGCAGATACTGCGTGCTGGACTGCACGTATTTTCTGAAAAACCGCTGTGCATGACCCCCGAAGAGGCCCATGAACTGGTGACGCTGGCGGAGCAGGCGGGGGTCGTGCACGGCGTGAGTTTTGTCTATCGCCAGTTTGCGATGGTGCAGCAGGCGGCCAGCATGGTACGCAATGGCAGCGTTGGACGTCTGTTTGCCGTGCAGGGCAGCTATTTACAGGACTGGATGCTGCTGGAGACCGACTACAACTGGCGGGTTGATGCGGTGTTGGGCGGCGGCTCGCGGGCGGTGGCCGATATTGGCTCGCACTGGTGCGACACGGTGCAGTTTGTCACCGGTAAACGCATTGTTGAGGTGATGGCCGATCTCGCGATCGTCTGGCCCACGCGGAAAGCGGACGTGGCCGGTGGTGCGACGTTTAATTCGCAGACGGTTGGTCGGCAGTTGGAGGATAAACCGGTGACCACCGAAGACCGCGGGTCGGTGCTGGTGCGGTTTGACGACGGCAGCAAAGGCTGCTTTAGCGTCTCGCAGGTTAGTGCCGGGCGCAAAAACCATCTGAGCTTTGAGATTAGCGGCAGCCAGTGTGCGTTGAGTTGGGATCAGGAAACGCCGCAGCAACTGTGGGTGGGCCACCGCCAACAGGCGAACCAGATCCTGACGGACGATCCGGGGCTAATGAATACCGATGTCGCCGCCAGCGCGCATTTCCCCGGTGGGCATATTGAGGGCTGGCCGGATGCGTTTAAAAATATGATGCTGCAGTTCTATCAGGCCGTACAGACAGGCCAAATGCCCGCGCCACAGGCCCGACGTTTTGCCTCGTTCAAGGATGGCGCAGACGTGATGTACATCATTGATGCGATTATAAAAAGCCATCAACAGCAGCGCTGGGTGTCGGTACAGCGTTAAACCGGTCCGGTTCGCCGGGCGGTGATTTTATGGTAGCCTCAGCACAAAGCGTAAAACGCAGGATGTGTCGTCGTTATGTCTATTCAAAAAATCGCCCAGCTTGCCGGTGTGTCGGTAGCGACGGTATCACGTGTGCTGAATAACAGTGAGTCCGTCAAGGCCAAAAACCGTGAACGTGTGCTGCAGGCTATTAAGGAAAGTAATTACCAGCCCAACCTGCTGGCTCGTCAACTGCGCACGGCGCGAAGCTCGATGATCCTCGTAATGGTCTCCAACATTGCCAACCCGTTTTGTGCCGAGGTGGTGAAAGGTATTGAGGAGGAGGCGGAGAAAAATGGCTATCGCATTCTGCTGTGTAATTCCGGTTCGGATACAGCGCGTTCGAAGTCAGCGCTGAAGCTGCTGTCAGGTAAAATTGTTGATGGCATCATCACCATGGATGCCTTCTCAAAATTACCGGAACTGACCACCCTGATTGGTGATGCTCCGTGGGTGCAGTGTGCGGAATATGCCGATAAAGGTGCGGTTTCCTGTGTGGGCATTAACGATGTAGACGCCGCGCAGTCGGTGATATCGCATCTGGTAGACAAGGGCTATCGGCGTATTGCGCTGATCAACCATGACCTGAGCTACAAATACGCCCGTTTGCGTGAACGCGGCTACAAGGCGGCGCTGCATGCGTTATCGCTGGAGTATCAGGCAGTGGAGTACGCCCGTGAGTTAAGTTCCAGCGCCGGGATCGCGGCGATGGAAAACCTGCTGGCGGCCGAGGCGAAACCCGACGCGGTGTTTGCGGTATCGGACACGCTGGCAGCCGGTGCGATGCGTGCTATTAGCAACGCCGGGTTACAGATCCCGCAGGATATCGCCGTGGTGGGCTTTGACGGTACGGAATTGGCTGAAATGGTCTCCCCACAGCTTTCAACTATTGAGCAACCTTCGCGTGATATTGGCCGCAAGGCGGTGGGGTTATTACTGAATAAAATCGATAACCCCGATGCCCCAACAGAAAGGGTGATGATGGACTGGCGCTATATTGCGCGCGCCAGTAGCTAAAGATTAACGCTGAAACGCCCCTGACAGGGCGCGAATATCATTCCCGGTCGGCGACTGATGAATACGTAATCCGAACTCTTCGACCACAGCAAAAATATGGTCGAAGATGTCAGCCTGAATACTTTCATATTCCAGCCACACCACCGTATTAGTAAAAGCATAAATCTCAATCGGCAACCCGTGGTCGTCCGGAGCTAACTGGCGCACCATTAACGTCATATCTTTGCGAATGCGCGGATGGTGACGTAAATATTCGTTCAGGTAGGCGCGAAACGTCCCGATATTGGTCATCCGGCGATGATTCAAGACGGATTCAGGCGCATCTAATTGCTGGTTCCACTCGTTAATTTCCTGAAGGCGCGTGGTCAAATACGGTTTCAGCAGATGCGCTTTATGCAATTGCTGGCGCTCATCTTCATCGAGAAAACGAATGCTGGTGGCATCGATGCTGATACTGCGCTTAATTCGCCGACCGCCGGACGCTGACATGCCGCTCCAGTTTTTAAACGAGTCAGAGACCAGCGACCAGGTGGGAATGGTGGTGATGGTATTATCCCAGTTGCGTACTTTGACGGTGGTTAAACCAATATCGATCACCGCACCATCTGCGCCGTATTTCGGCATTTCCAGCCAGTCGCCCAGTTTGAGCATATCGTTGGCCGAAAGCTGTATTCCGGCTACCAGACCGAGGATCGGGTCTTTAAACACCAGCATTAAGACCGCCGCCATGGCACCCAGACCGCTTATCAGGATGGCGGGTGATTGACCAATCAGCAGTGAAATCATCAGAATGCCGACGAGAATCGCGCCGATTAACTTGATGCCCTGAAAGATGCCTTTCAGCGGCAACTGCGAGGCGGCGGGGAGTTTTTGCGACAGATTAAGAATAACGTCGAGCAGAGAAAAGACCGACAGCAGGGCGTACATCATGATCCACAGCTGGGCGCAGGTGACTAATATCTCTGCGGCTTCGCTGCCTTTTTGTAGCCAGAGTGCGGCCTGTATATTGACGATGATACCTTGCAGCGTAAACGCCAGGCGGTGAAATAGCTTGTTCTGCGTGATGATTTGCAGCCACAGGCGGGAGCTGGCGTTGGCGCGTTTTTCAAATGCGCGTAGTACCACCCAGTGCAAAATAACGTGAACAATAATGGCGGTGATAAAAATAATGCCAAAAATCATCACCAGCGAAGTGGTGTGATTCATTTCAATGCCGAGGTCTTCTACCTGAGATATCAATTCCTGCATAACGTCTCCTTAATAAACAGCGGTCTATGATGACCGCTGTGTGGAGGTTATGCAAATGTGAGGATCAGACTTCCGTCAGGGTAGTTTCCTGCGGCAGACGTGATTTTGGCAGCGCGGCGTTGAAGTCTTCTACGCTGTGGTGGCCCACCGGGACGATAACCACGCTGGTGAATCCTTTATCTTGCAGACCAAATTCTGCATCGAGAACCGCGGCATCAAAGCCTTCGATAGGTACCGCATCGAGATCCATTGCCGCCACGCCTAACAGGAAGTTACCGACGTTCAGGTACACCTGTTTTGCCATCCAGTGCGCGTCATCTTTGAGCTCTTTGCGGTGCAGATCGGCAAAGAAGGTTCGGCCTTTGTGGTTGGCGGCTTTGGCTTCCGGCGTGGCGAAACGACCGTCGACTTCTTCTTGATCCACTACACGTTCCAGCCAAGCATCGTCCATCGCTGTTTTGGCGCAGAACACCACGACGTGGGACGCATCGAGGATTTTACGTTCGTTGAACACAAAACCGCCGGCGGCGGCTTTGGCTACGCGCGCTTTGCCTTCGTCAGTGCTGGCCACGATAAAATGCCACGGCTGCGAGTTGGTGCTGGACGGACTGAACTGCAGCAGCGTTTTTAATTTTTCTGCCTGCTCAGCGGTCAGTTTTTTGGTCGGATCGAATGCCTTGGTGGAGTAGCGTTTTAAGGCGACAGAAACAATATCCATAAAAACTCCTGGTCGTTTTTCTTACCCTGCGGGTGCGTTTTGTTTCAGCAGGGTACAGGGAAAGCGGCAAAAAGATAAGACAGAAAAAGGCATAAACACTTATCGGGGTTAGCGATAAATCAGACGGGACGCAGGCGTTTTTGATCCCGCTTAGGCAGGCCGTCCACCACCCGATGCCACGAGTCATTCACCAGGTCTGCCAGTAAGGACTCGGTAATATCGTCACCGGGATAAACTGAAATCCAGTGTTTTTTATTCATGTGATAACCGGGTTCAATACTGGGGTAGATCTGCTGATTGAGTAGCGACTTTTGCGGATCTGACTTCAGGTTGACCAGCGGGCGTCCGTGATGCTCTGAGACCAGCATAAAAATCTTGCCACCGACCTTAAAGACGTCGTATTCCGGGCCAAACGGCCAGCAGTGTTCGGTAAATGGCAGTTCAAGCGCAAGGCGTTTTGCGCACGCATGTAATGTCTGACCGTCCATTATTTTTCCTCGCGGGTGAGGGCGCGCCACATGGTTTCAAACCCCATGGCAATGTATTCATCGGCGCGGGCAGGGGTGCGGGTAGCAAATTCCATTGTGGTTTCAGCCAGTGACAGAAAAAACGCATCACCAAAGGCGCGATACTCGTCGGACATAAACTCCGGGCGCACCGAGCGATGACAAAAATCACGCAGTTCGGGGAACATATCCTCAGCCCGTTGCTCGGTTTCTTTGGTGATTTTCTCGCTGACGGCAAGCTGACGGATGGCGCGATGTCCGGCGGTGTGATGCAGGCCCCAGCTAATGTAGCTATTCCAGATGAAGTGAATCATGGTTTTGGCATCGGTCACTGAACGGTCCAGATTGGCCATCATTGACTGGCACATATCGTGCTTTAAATGGAGGTAAAGTTCGTTGATGAGGTCATCTTTTGTCGCGAAATAGCGAAACAAAGTTCCCTCAGCAACGCCTGCATTGCGGGCAATGACGGCGGTAGAGGCCGCAATGCCGGACTGCGCAAATGCTGTGGTTGCTGCTTCCAGTAATGCCAATTTTTTATCTTCACTCTTCGGACGAGCCACTACACTTTACCCTTAAGCCTGTTAAAAACACGATTGAATCACGGCCTTCGCAGCACCGCAACGGTGAATGTCAAAGATTGAAAATCATCTTGACGGCGAACTTGCGATTTCTATAATGAGTGCTTACTCACTCATAATCAAGAGTCAGTCGCGCAAACCAGCGGAAAGGGGCGCGTTTAAGGTCAGGATATGAGGCGTCTCACAGTTTGTGTGGTTGTTATTATGCTCATTGCTGCAGCTGCAAGTTTACCG
Organism: Citrobacter sp. wls829; assembly: GCF_005280825.1. Taxonomy (NCBI): domain Bacteria; kingdom Pseudomonadati; phylum Pseudomonadota; class Gammaproteobacteria; order Enterobacterales; family Enterobacteriaceae; genus Citrobacter; species Citrobacter sp. wls829. The sequence goes on along the minus strand of NZ_SZWP01000054.1, from coordinate 158,831 downwards.
TTTGTACTCAATGCCGGATTCGGTCAGGCGCCGCAAGGGGCACAACTGAGTGAGGTTGAACAGTCACCACACTACCGTGACGGACAGTTTCATAATCAGGTGCCCACGCTGGGTTACACCGGCAACAAAAGCATGCTGGCAGCCTGGTGGGAATTTCTGGTCGCGAAGCGCGAAAATGCTCGCCCTGCGCAGCCATTGCCGCTGGTGGCAACCGAACTCGCGCGTCTGTCACCGCAGCAGGATACTCTCGTCTGGCTGGGTCATTCCTCGTGGTATTTGCAGCTGGCGGGTCAACGCATTCTCATCGACCCGGTATTGAGCAACTACGCTGCGCCGTTTTCATTTCTGAATAAAGCCTTTGCCGGGGAGTATCCGTGGACGGCACAAAACATGCCCGAAATCGATCTGCTCATCATCTCGCACGACCACTATGACCATCTGGATCTTGCCACCATTAAGGCGTTGATGCCGAAGATTAAGCGGGTGATTACGCCGCTTGGCGTCGGGTCGCATCTGCGGTACTGGGGAATGAACAGCGAGATAATTGAAGAGCGGGACTGGAATCAGTCCGTCAGGGTGACGGACTCACTGATTGTGCATGTCCTGCCGGCGCGGCATTTTTCAGGGCGCGGCATCAAGCGTAACCAGACCCTGTGGGCCAGCTTTATGTTGGAAACGCCAGAGCAAAATATTTATTACAGTGGAGACTCCGGCTACGGGCCGCATTTTAAAGCGATTGGTGAACAGTTCGGCACGGTCGATGTGGCGATTATGGAGAACGGTCAATATGACCAGGACTGGAAGTTCATTCATATGATGCCGGAAGAGACCGCGCAGGCATCCGCCGATCTCCATGCCAAAGCTGTTGTGCCCGGTCATGCCGGTCGTTTTGTACTGGCGAAACATAGCTGGGACGATCCCTACAAGCGTCTGGCGCTGGCCAGCCGTCTCAAAGATTACCGTCTGCTGACGCCGATGCTGGGTGAGCCGGTAGTACTGTCCGAACCGGACCAACCGTTCACGGCCTGGTGGCAGCCAGCGGCTCAATGAAAAAAGGGAGATAACGATGACGATTTCTGCACAAGTTATCGAGACGATTGTCGAATGGATTGATGATAATTTGAATCAACCATTGCGCATTGATGATATTGCCCGCCACGCGGGATATTCAAAATGGCATCTGCAGCGTCTGTTTATGCAGTATAAAGGCGAGAGCCTTGGGCGCTACATTCGCGAGCGTAAGCTGCTGCTGGCGGCGCGTGATTTGCGTGATACCGACCAGAAAGTGTACGATATCTGCCTGAAGTACGGCTTCGATTCGCAACAAACCTTTACGCGTATCTTCACCCGTACGTTCAGCCAGCCACCTGGGGCGTACCGCAAAGAAAACCACAGCCGTACGCATTAACGACGAAAGGTTCTCGCGGGGCTAATCCGCCAGCGAGAACCAGCGTCGCCAGATAAAACGCAGAATAAAATACTCAATCACCCCAAGCAGTAAAAACCACAAACAAAATAGCAACGTATAAAACTGGTTAAGATCCATCAAATGTAAAGTGGCGACGAGTTTTTGTGCCAGCACCAGGCCAAGCGAAGGCGCGGGCAGCAGCAGGCAGGACAGAAAGGCCAACAGCAGGATCCCGGCGGCGGTCATCAGTGATTCAAGCGGGTGTTTCATAACATTGTTAAACTTGAGTTAAAAGACCATTGTCCGGGATCTCCTGTGCTAACGCAAACCCCTCGCTTAACGCCCCGCCCAGATCTCACAATGTTTTTTCACCAGTCCGCTTAGCGATCCGCCATCGGCCACAAAATCACGCATGCGCTGCGCTTCGTTGTGCCCATTTTTTACCTGCTGGTGTAAGGCGTCAATGGCACTGGCGGCACCCACTTTATCCGCCGAGGGGGCGACAAGCTCCAGCAATCGAAGTGTGTCATCCGCCAGTCGGTGATGAGTGCCGGTATGCACGTCGGTAACGATCCCCTCCAGACCAAAGCGGCAGGCCTGAAAACGGTTAAATTTATACAGCAGGTAATCACGCTCCTGATGTTTGAAGGGACGCTCTTTCAACAACCAGTGGGCCGTAGCCTGAATGAGCCCGGCCATGTTGATCGCATGCTCGAGGGTGAGCGGGGTGTCCATTACGCGAACTTCTACCGTGCCAAAGTGCGGACTGGGGCGGATGTCCCAGTGCAAATCCTTAATGCTGTCAACGAGGCTGGTGTCGGCCAGTCGACGAAATAATCCCTCAAATTCCTGCCAGTTGTTAACCCACGGCATCGGACCGTTATCGGGAAATCCTGAGAAGATATTGAGTCGAGCGCAGGCAAATCGCGTATCGGCTTCTTGCATATACGGTGAGGCGGCAGAGAGCGCAATAAAATGCGGCACAAAGCGTGACAGGCCGTGCAGCAGGTAAATGGCGTCGTCGCCGTGGGTACAACCTATGTGAACATGCTGGCCAAACACCGTTGCCTGCTGGATGAGATAACCAAAGTTCTCCAGGTTGCGCCGGTAGCGCTCGTCATCGCACACCTCCTGACGCCGCCATGTCTGAAACGGGTGCGTGCCGCCGCCGCAGATGTCGAGGTGATATTCCGCCGCGGTCTGCAGGATTATCTGCTGCATGGCGGAAAACTCTGCTGCCGCTTGATCAATATTACGGCAGACGCCGGTTGCCATCTCCAGCATACTTTCGGTGATATCGTGCTTCACTTCTCCGACGGTGAGCTGCGGTTTTACGGTGTCAATCAGTCGGGAAGAGTCCTGGCTCAGGTCATAGCCTGGCGGATTAACCACCTGCATTTCCAGCTCAATGCCCAATGTAAACGGTTCGGAGACATGAAAGTCGGGTAGTGACATAGCGTTCCCTTGAGCGTTGATTTTTAATCAGTATTTACTCGTCGTCTTTCGAGCCGCAGGTGCGTTGACAGCGCTTGCTCATCCTGGTCACTTACTTTAGTAAGCTCCCAGGAATTTGCAGTCTTGTCGCCTTCCTGCAACTCGAAATCCTTAGAGTATAGAAGGACTGGCGGTTTTCCGTACGATAAGGGAAATCCACATCCTGCGCTTTGAACGCAAAATGACAGGTGCTATAACTGTTTTTTGCTTTCACAACGGGGGTGAGCAGTGCCGGAAATTAATCTGTATGGACAGACGGTAGGCGATGTCCTGCCGGACTGGAATGGGGCGTCAGTGCTGCCTCGGGTTGTACTGGAGGGTCGTTATTGCCGTCTTGAGGTGCTGGATGCAGACCGCCATGCCGCCGATTTATTTGACGCCTATGCGCAAGCGCCGGACGAACGTGACTGGACCTGGCTTGCTAGCGAGCGGCCGACGAGCGTTGCGGCAGCGGCCCACTGGGTGAAGGGAAAATCTACTGACGCCGGGCTGGTTCCCTACGCGGTTATCGATTTGCGCTCGGGGCGCGCCGTCGGGCTGGTGTGCTTTATGGCGATGGACCGCGAGAACGGCTCGGTCGAAATTGGTCATGTAACCTGGTCGCCGCGGATGAAAAATACGGTGCTGGGGACGGAAACCGTCTGGCTGCTGCTGCGTCAGGCATTTGCCCTCGGGTATCGTCGTGTGGAGTGGAAATGTGACTCGCTGAACGATGCGTCGCGACGGGCGGCAGAACGCTTAGGTTTTGTCTTTGAAGGGCGTTTCCGCCAGAAAATTGTGCGCAAGGGCCGTAACCGCGACAGCGACTGGCTATCGATGATTGACGGTGAATGGCCACAACGTGATGCCGTTTTACAACGCTGGCTGGCCGCGGAAAACTTTGATGCGCAGGGTCAGCAGCGTCAGTCGCTGGCTGCGTGTCGGCAGGGATAACACCGTCATCCGCCATAACCGTTCAGACAGATTATTAGCAACGGCTATACTCTTTCGCGAAACGGTTCAACGGAGAACGTACCATGAAATCAGGTAGCCGATTCGGGTTATCCGGCAAGGGCTTAGTTCAACCCGCCGCAGTCGCCATGGCGGCGAGTCTTTTCAGCGCGGCTGTCAGCGCCGACGCGTTGCAGGAGCAGCAACAGCGCTATCAGCAACGCTGGCAACAGGAACATGGCCCGCTGACGCAAGCCCCGCCGGCACCTCTGGCGGCATTTCTCGCCGCCCAACCCACGACCGATAAACCGGTTTACGACACGCTCAGTTCGCGAGCAGGATTAGCGGCTTTGACCAAAGCCAACGTCACCACTTCCGACCCCATGGCAGCGGTCATCAATGATGAAGTGGATACCGGGGAGCGTCGCATCCCGGTACGTATATATCGTCCGTCATTAGCCGGTTCGCCTGCGGTGCTGGTGTTTATTCACGGCGGCGGACACCTGAGTGGGTCAGTGGAGGTCTACGATCCCGTAGCCCGGCATCTGGCGACGGCAACCGGCAACACGGTGGTGTCGGTCGACTATCGGCGGTCACCGGAAAACCCGTATCCGGCGGGTCTCTCCGATGCTAAAGCCGTGGTCGAAAATGTCTATTCAGTGCTCGAGCGTCAGCACATTCCCTATCAGCGTCAACTGACCCTGGTCGGTGACAGCGGTGGCGGTGCTTTCAGCGCAACGCTCGCCGAGTCGCTTTCCCGTCATCAGCCGGGGCTGATTAATCGGCTGGTGCTGATCTACCCGAGTCTGGATTACACGCCAGGCTGGCCGTCCGTGAAGGAAAATGGCACAGGGAAACTGCTCGATGAAAGCAAAATACGCTGGTACTTCCAGCAGTATTTCCAGAATGATGAAGATCGTAAACTGGCATCACCGCTCTATTTTCCATTGCGTAAAAATTTTCCGGCCACATTACTCTTTAGCGGCGGGCTGGATCCGTTGCGCGATGAGGACTTTGCCTTTGTTGCCGAACTGCAAGCTGAGGGCATTCCCGTACAGCACGTTCACTTTCCGGGGATGACTCATGCCTATTTGATGCTGGAAGATAAAGTCCCGCAGGAAGCACAGGCCACGTATCAGGCGATTGGTGAGTTTGTTAAAAAGTAGCGTCACACAGGGTAATGACGCTGTTATCGCGAGATGCCCAGCGCACGTTGACGTTCAGTCCGCCGAGGTTTGCCGAAAATGACGGCATTATTTGCACCGTTAAGTGCGTGGCGGTGAGGGCGATGATTTTGGCGCTGGCAAAGCCCGGCAGTCCGCGAGTTTGCGCACTGAACGCTTTATATACGCTCTCTTTGGCGGAGAACGCCAGGGTTAAGGCGAGCGGAAAGGGGACTGGGCAACTTTGCAAAACCTGTTGTTCATGGTGGTCGATAATGCTGTCAGCCAGTTCGGCAGCGGTGTGGGGTGTAAAAATAGCGTCAATGTCTAGCCCTATGGGGCGCGGCGAGACAACTGCTAACGCGGTCGAGGCGCTATGGCTGATGCTGCCAAACAGACCCGGTGGCCACAGCGGTTGGCGGCGTTCGCCGATGCCGGGCACGGCTTTACTGCTATATTCACGCAGCGCATGGACGGCGGCAATACGCCCCGCTAAATGCTCCGCTTGTCGTTTACGCCCGCAGGCTGCGAGCTGGGCGTAATGAGGAAGCCACAGCAGATCGTGTTCATGCAGGCTGTCGGGGGCAAATTCAACGAGATGCAGCGTATGGCTGGCGAAGGACAGTGGAATGTGGGTTGTGTGCATTATGGCTCACGAATTCCCTCTCCTCGATGGAGGAGAGGGAAAAACGTTATCAGAAGTGCGTGTTAACGCTCATATACCAGGTGCGGCCCGGTTCGTTATAGGTGTACGCGCCTGCGCCCGCCATATAATTTCCGGTCACAATATCACCCGTGGTCTGGGCATTCCCTTCGCGCCATAGGCGTTTGTCAAAGACGTTATCCACGCCACCGGTCAGGCTGACGTTTTTGGTGACATCCCAGGTCGCGCTCAGGCCGACAATGCTGTACGGGCTGACTTCATCAGCCGAGCTGCCGGTCACTGGTTTGCCCTGGTAATCGTATTTCTTCGGCTGCTGTTTGCCATACCAGGTGAGGGTGGACTGCAAGGACAGATCGTCGCGCGCCTGCCAGCTCAGCGTGGAGTTCAGCGTGTACTGCGGAATAATCGACAGACGTTCACCGGTCTCTTTATTTTTACTTTGCAGCATGTAGGTGATGTTGTTGGTCCAGTTAACGGTTTGGCTAACCGGGACGTTCAACGTACCTTCCAGGCCTTCTACTACCGCTTTAGGAATGTTTTCCCACTGGTAGATATCTGTTTTACCGTTGTTAATACGGTTCAACGGTACGGTACCGGCTTCGATTTTATCGCGGTAATCGTTGCGGAACCAGGTGACTCCAGCCAGCCAGCCGTCGCGTTTGAACTCCAGGCCAATTTCTTTGTTGATGCTGGTTTCCGCTTTCAGGTCGTCGTTGCCCATCATGTAGCAGCCGATGCCGCTGGCGGAACCGGTGGCGTAGCAGCCCTGGCCTTTACTGTACAAAATATAGTTCGGGTTGAGCTGGTACAGGCTCGGCGCTTTATAGGCCCGCGCGATGCCCATTTTCAGGGTAAAGTCGTCGCCCAGTCCCTGAGACAGGTTCAGAGACGGACTCCAGTTATTGCCCACGATGCTGTGGTGATCGAAACGCAGGCCCGGCGTCAGCATGGTGCTGTCGGTCAGTTCCATGTTGTTTTCGGCGAACAGAGAGAAGATCTCGGCATCCGAGTACGGGCTGCGGTTGGTGCTGCTAAAACCAGGAATATTACCGCCCATAAAGGTTTGCGAGTTGGACAGCATGTCTTTCATACGCTGCTGGTTCCACTCGGTACCGAGCGTCAGATTTTGGTTGACCAGCAGATCCAGCGGAATGCTGACCTCACTGTGCAGCATGACGTCACTCAGGTCGGCGTCGACATATTTTTGCGACGCTTTCGGATCGAAGATCCCTTCCGTGCCGCCAGCTAATCCTTCCGGGGTGCGGGAGTTACGCGTGTGTTCGTACTGTACCCAGTTGCTGGTGGTGACGCCGTTATCCCAGCCGCCGTTCCAGGTCAGGGAGTAGTTCTGGCGATAAAGACGGTTGGTCTCTTTACCGTAGTTATCTTTCACCAACTGGTTGGTGTTGGTGTTTTGGGTGTCACCCGCGTACAGGTTGCCCTGACGGCTGTAACCGGCTTCCAGTTCGAGAGACTGGAGTGGGGCAAAGTCCCATCGCACTACGCCGTTAATGTCTTTGTTGATGACCCCTTCACGACCCGCCGGTAAGGTGTTGGCATAGGTCCCGGTACGTTCTGACTGGTGACCCTGGTTGATGTCCCAGGCGTCAGCCTGCGTTTTATCAAGATTACCGTACAGACGGAAGCTGAAATCCCCGCCCAGTGGGCCATTCAGGCTGAAGTTGGTGCGTTTGGTGGAGCCTTCTTCTTTGTGTTCCGGGGCGTTGAAATAGGTATCCCAGGAACCATGCCACTCGTTGCTGCCTTTTTTGGTGATGATATTCACCACACCACCCGCAGCACCGTTACCGTAACGCGCCGCAGCAGGACCACGCAGCACCTCAATACGCTCGATCATTTCCGGCGGTACCCAGGCGGTATCGCCACGGGTATCACGCTCGCCGCGCCAGCCCTGACGTACGGAGTTGCGGCTGGTGACCGGCTTGCCGTCGATCAGGATCAGGGTGTTTTCTGGCCCCATGCCGCGAATATCAATCTGACGGTTGTTGCCGCGCTGGCCGCTGGTTGAGTTACCGGTCAGGTTAACGCCAGGCATGGTACGGATGATTTCCGCCACATCGCGCGCGGGAGGATTCTTACGGATTTCATCAGCGGTGATGGTGGAAACACCTGGCGCCTGCAGGTTCTGCTGGGCGGCGGTAACGACGATGGTATCTTCATGCGAGACGGCGGTGCTATCGGTTTTATCTTCTGCCATGGCTGGCAGCGCTATCCCGTAAATCCCTAAATTGACCAATAAGGCCAGTGAATGAATCTTGTTGTTCATTGTATGTCCTGCTTTCTTTTAGCCACGTGAACCAATGTGCCGTTGTGGGGCATTTGGCCTGATGTCGCCCGCTCCTGCGAAAACCATCCGTTCCAGAAAAAGTTCGCAGCGTCAGGTCGGTTTATGAGTGGTGAAAAACTGTACGCGCTTCCCACAGCGCGACAATACGCTATTGCAAATGCAAATAGTTATCAATAATATTATCAATATATTTCACGATTAGATTTAAAATTGCACAATAAACATGGGGTTATGACGGTGGCGGCGTTAATGATGGGAAGTGAGGCGTGGTGGCAGTCAAAAAATGGCCCGGAATGGGTGCGTGAGGACAGCGGCGATTACCGCGTGACGTTTTGGTGGCGTGACCCGCAGGGAACGGAAAAACACTCAACAATTCGTCGCGTGTGGGTCTACATTACCGGCGTGACCGACCACCATCAAAATGCCGTTCCCCAGTCGATGCAACGTATTGACGGTACAGATGTTTGGTGCTGGAGCATTACCCTGAACGCCCGCTGGCGCGGCAGTTACTGTTTCATCCCTTCTACACGAGACGACATTTTTGCCACGTTGAACGCAGGCGACACTCCGGACAGAACGTTATTACGCGAAGGCTGGCGACAGTTGCTGCCGCAGGCCATCGCCGATCCCCTCAATCCTCAAAGCTGGCAAGGCGGGCGCGGGCATGCGGTCTCAGCGCTGGAAATGCCCGACGCCCCCGTTCAGCCTGGCTGGGACAGTCCCCAACCTCCGGATTCACCAGCGCTTTGCTTGCAATGGCACAGCGAAAGGTTAGGTAATACGCGCCGCGTGTGGGTGTTTACCACCGGCGAGGCAAATCCCGGGGAACGTCCGCTGGCAGTCCTGCTGGACGGACAGTTTTGGGCGCACAGCATGCCGGTCTGGCCCGCGCTGACCTCACTGACGCGACAACATCAGCTCCCTCCTGCCGTTTATCTCCTGATTGATGCCATCGATACGCCTCATCGCAGTTGCGAGCTGCCGTGCAATGCCGATTTCTGGCTGGCGGTACAGCAGGAGTTACTGCCGCTGGTGAACGCGACTGCCGCGTTCAGTGACGATCCGCAGCGCACGGTCGTCGCCGGGCAAAGCTTTGGGGGATTGTCCTCGCTGTATGCCGGTCTGAACTGGCCGGAACGTTTTGGCTGCGTGCTCAGTCAGTCCGGATCTTACTGGTGGCCGCATCGCGCAGGGCATCAGGATGGGATCGTGATTGAACAACTGAGGGCAGGAACGTTGAGCGCGCAGGGGCTGCGTATTGTTCTGGAAGCCGGAATTCGTGAACCGATTATTTTTCGCGCTAATCAGGCGCTCTTCGCACAGTTACCGCATGCACCACGGTCTATTTTCTGGCGTCAGGTTGAAGGTGGACACGACGCGCTTTGCTGGCGCGGCGGCTTAATGCACGGGCTGATGACGCTCTGGCAGCCGCTCACCGACACGATTTAACCGGACGATGTTCCACGACAGGAGTTGAGTATGGAATTCAGTAACCCTTTCGATAACCCGCAGGGGCAGTTTTACATTCTGCAAAATCCCCAACGTCAGTTTAGCCTTTGGCCACAGCAGTGCTCGCTTCCTGCTGGCTGGGCCATCGCATGCGAACCGCAATCCCAGGAAGCCTGCCAGCAATGGCTTGCGGAAAACTGGACCACGCTAACACCTGCAAATTATGCCGATGTACAGGAGGCAGAATGACTCAGCGCTTACCGTTAGTCGCGGCCCAGCCGGGGATCTGGATGGCGGAAAAACTCTCCACGTTGCCTTCAGCATGGAGCGTCGCGCACTACGTGGAATTAACCGGGGAACTGAACGCACCGCTGCTGGCGAAAGCGGTTGTTGTCGGTCTGGGGCATGCTGATACCCTGCGTATGCGGTTTTGCGAAGACAACGGCGAGGTTTGGCAGTGGGTTGATCCAACGTTCACCTTTACGCAACCCGAGATTATCGATGTCCGTGACATGGCCAGTCCGCACGACGCCGCTCGGGCGTTGATGCAGGCTGACTTGCAGCAAGACATTCGTGCCGATGGCGCAAAACCCCTGGTCTGCCATCAACTTATTCAAGTGGCAGATAACCGTTGGTACTGGTATCAGCGCTATCATCATTTGCTGGTGGATGGTTTCAGTTTTCCTGCCATCACCCGCCAGATAGCCGCCATTTACCGCGCATGGCAGCACGGCGAACCGACGCCGGAATCACCTTTTACCCCCTTTGCCGAGGTGGTGGAAGAGTATCAGCAGTATCGCCACAGCGAGGCGTATCAACGTGACGGCGCATTCTGGGCCGGGCAGCGAGAGCAGTTGCCGCCACCGGCTTCGCTGTCGGGCAAACCCCAGTCGGGCCGGGCGACCAGCGCGGATATTATTCGCATGCAGTTGACCGCCCCCGACGGCGTATTCCGCCAGCTTGCCGTGCGCATGCCTGACATTCAGCGTGCGGATTTAGCGCTGGCGCTGGTGGCACTATGGTTGGGGCGTTTATGCAGCCGGATGGATTATGCCGCCGGGTTTATTTTCATGCGCCGCATGGGGTCGGCGGCGCTAACGGCAACCGGGCCGGTGTTGAATGTGCTGCCATTCGGTGTGCATCTTGATGCCGCGGAAAGCCTACCTGAACTGGCGAAACGACTGGCCGGGCAGCTCAAGAAGATGCGTCGTCATCAGCGTTATGATGCGGAGCAAATTGTGCGCGACGGCGGCCGGGCGGCCGGTGAAGAGGCGCTGTTTGGTCCGGTACTAAACGTGAAAATCTTTGACTACCAGCTGGATCTTCCCGGCATCCAGGCGCAAACCCATACGCTGGCGACCGGGCCGGTTAACGATCTGGAACTGGCGCTGTTCCCGGATGAAAACGGCGGTCTGAGCATTGAAATTCTCGCCAATAAACAGCGTTATGATGAGGCGACGCTGGCGCAACATGCGTCGCGTTTAACCGCGCTGATGGGCCAGTTTGCCGAAAACCCGGCGCTGCGCTGCGGCGATGCCGATATGCTATTGCCGTCAGAACAGGAACAGCTGGCACAAATAAACGAGACGGCAATTGATATTCCGTTCACCACACTCAGCGCGCTGGTGGCGGACCAGGCCGCGAAAACACCGGATGCGCCGGCGCTGGCCGACGCTCGTTATCAGTTCAGCTACCGCGAAATGCGTGAGCAGGTTGTTGCACTGGCGCAGGTGCTGCGTGAACGCGGCGTGCGACCAGGCGACAGCGTTGCCGTGGCCTTACCGCGCTCTGTGTTCCTGACGCTGGCATTGCACGGCATTGTGGAGGCGGGGGCTGCCTGGCTACCGCTGGATACCGGCTATCCGGACGATCGTCTGCGGATGATGCTGGAAGACGCACGTCCGTCGCTGTTGGTCACCACCGAAGAACAGCTGTCCCGCTTTCGCGATATTCCTGGGCTGGACAGTCTGTGCTATAACGCGCCGCTGCCAACGGAAAATAGCGTCCCGCTGGCGTTATCGCGTCCAGAGCATACCGCTTACATCATCTTTACCTCGGGTTCGACCGGCAGACCAAAGGGGGTGATGGTGGGGCAAACCGCCATCGTTAACCGCCTGTTGTGGATGCAAAATCACTATCCGCTGACCGCCGATGATGTGTTGGCGCAAAAAACGCCATGCAGTTTTGATGTCTCAGTGTGGGAGTTTTTCTGGCCGTTTATTACGGGCGCAAAGCTGGTGATGGCGGAGCCTGAGGCGCATCGTGACCCGCTGGCGATGCAGCAGTTCTTTGCACAATATGGCGTGACCACCACGCACTTTGTACCGTCGATGCTGGCGGCGTTTGTTGCCTCGCTGACGCCGGAGACGGCGCGGGAAAGCTGCGCTACGCTGAAGCAGGTGTTCTGCAGCGGCGAAGCCCTGCCAGCAGAACTATGCCGCGAGTGGGAACTGCTGACCCACGCACCGTTGCACAATTTGTACGGCCCGACCGAAGCGGCTGTGGATGTCAGCTGGTATCCGGCATGCGGAGATGCGCTTGCCGCCGTGACCGGCAACAGCGTGCCGATTGGCTATCCGGTCTGGAATACGGGCCTGCGGATCCTTGATGCCATGATGCGCCCGGTGCCTGTCGGCGTGGCGGGCGATCTGTACCTGACAGGGATCCAACTGGCGCAGGGGTATCTGGGCCGCCCGGATCTGACGGCAAGTCGTTTTATTGCCGATCCGTTTGCGCCCGGTGAACGCATGTACCGTACCGGGGACGTGGCGCGCTGGCTGGATAATGGTGCGGTGGAATACCTCGGGCGCAGCGATGACCAGCTAAAAATTCGCGGGCAGCGCATTGAACTGGGTGAGATTGATCGGGTAATGCAGACGCTACCGGATGTCGAGCATGCCGTGGCCCATGCCTGCGTATTCAATCAGGCGGTAGCTACCGGCGGCGATGCGCGCCAGCTGGTCGGGTATCTGGTGTCGCATTCGGGGTTACCGCTGGATATTCCCGCACTACAGGCGAGACTGCGTGAAACGCTGCCTGCGCATATGGTGCCGTCCGTGTTATTGCAGCTGGCGGAGTTACCGCTCAGCGCCAACGGTAAGCTGGATCGTAAAGCCTTACCGATGCCGCAGTTGACGCCGCGCACGGCAGGACGCGCGCCATACCCGGGCACGGAGACCACCATTGCCGAGGCCTTTTCCGCGCTGCTGGGCTGTGAAGTTAATGATGTAGCAGCAGACTTTTTCGCGCTCGGCGGTCATTCGTTACTGGCGATGAAGCTGGCGGCGCAGTTGAGTCGCATATTTGAACGTCAGGTGACGCCAGGGCAGGTGATGGTTGCTTCCACCGTTGAACAACTCAGTACGCTGTTGGACAGCAACGATGACGCACAGTCACAGCAACTGGGGTTTGAAGCGCTGCTACCGCTGCGCACCAGCCACGGCCCAACGCTGTTCTGTTTCCATCCAGCGTCCGGCTTTGCCTGGCAGTTTAGCGTGTTATCGCGCTATTTGAACCCTGAGTGGTCAATTACTGGCATTCAGTCGCCACGGCCTAGTGGGCCGATGCAGACGGCAGCAAATCTCGATGAGGTCTGTGAATACCATCTTAAAACGTTGCTGGAGCAGCAGCCTCACGGCCCCTACTATTTACTGGGGTATTCGCTGGGCGGCACGCTGGCGCAGGGTATTGCGGCACGCTTGCAGGCCAGGGGAGAGAAGGTTGCATTCCTGGGGTTGCTGGATACCTGGCCGCCGGAAACGCAAAACTGGCAGGAAAAAGAGGCCAATGGGTTGGATCCTGCCGTATTGGCGGAAATCGAACGCGAACGCGAGGCGTTTCTGGCGGCCCAGCAGGGCAATGCGTCCGACACGCTGTTTAGCACCATTGAAGGTAACTATGCTGATGCGGTGCGTCTGTTAACCACCGCGCACAGCGTGGCTTTTGACGGTCATGCTACGCTGTTTGTCGCTGAACGCACCTTACCATCGGGCGTCAGCCCTGAACATAGCTGGTCGCCGTGGATAGCCAGTCTGGATATCTACCGTCAGGACTGCGCGCACGTTGATATTATTTCGCCGTCGGCGTTTGAGAAGATTGGGCCGATCATAAACAGGTTGATCGCTCCGCCTGCGTAGCCGGGAATACTCACTATTGGCTTATTTGAATAACCCCATAATGTAAATTAAATGTTATGGGGTTGTTTTGTTTATGCTGGTGGGTGGAGACCATAAAACTCAATAAATTCTGAATATAATATCTGGCAGGTTATTAGGCGCAAAGAGTGTTTCGGATAATTCTTATTAGCTGGTAGACTTTGTCTACGGGAAGACGTTTCTTTTGGCCAGAAATTCAGGTTACACAACATGCCATCAATAAAAATAAAGAAAGATAATGATTCAGAATTAGCTGCTTATCCGCAGACGACGGTAAGCGGTAATGAAATTGATTTATTCAACCTGCTCGAGATTTTGTGGCGCGCCAGGACCAAGATTATTGCTACCGTCTTCGCGTTTGCCTGTGTGGGAATTTTGGTGTCTTTTCTGCTTCCGCAAAAATGGACCAGTGAGGCAATTGTTACCCCAGCGGAGGGACTTGAGAATGCGTTGACCAAGTTGCGTGTGCTGGACATGGATATTAGCGTTAACCGTGGTGATGTATTTAACCTGTTTATCAAGAAATTTCAGTCGCCATCGCTGCTGGAAGAGTACCTGCGCTCTTCACCTTATGTGATGGATCAGCTGAAAGGCGCTGATATAGACGAAATGAATTTGCATCGGGCGATAGCACGCCTCAGTGAAAAAATGAAAGCGGTTGATGCAAATCAGGGTAAGAAGAATGAAACCTCGCTGTATACCGCGTGGACGCTAAGCTTTACCGCACCGCTGGCTGAAGAAGCCCAGGCCGTGCTGGCAGGGTATATCCAGTTTATTTCTGACCGTGTTGTGACAGAAACGCTGGAGAATATTCGCAATAAATTGGCCATCAAAACCAGCTTTGAGAAAGAACGACTGGCGATGGATCGAATCAGGCTGAAGAATCAATTGGATGCAAACATTCAGAGATTGAATTATTCGCTCGAGATTGCGAATGCGGCTGGCATCAAAAAACCGGTTTACAGTAATGGACAAGCCGTGAAGGACGATCCTGATTTCTCTATTTCGCTGGGTGCGGATGGCATTGCGCGTAAATTAGAAATCGAAAAATCAGTAACCGATGTAGCAGAGATCAACGGTGAATTGCGTAACCGCCAGTATCACGTTGAACAGCTCTTGGCGATGAATGTCAGTGACGTCAAATTCTCACCGTTTAAATATCAACTTGCCTCGTCTCTGCCAGTGAAAAAAGACGGCCCCGCGAAATCCATGATCGTTATTCTGGCGGCGCTGTTGGGGGGAATGGCGGCGTGCGGTGGGACGCTGCTGAATTATGCCATGCTATCGCGTAAACGTGATATTGCGATCCTTGGGCAGCAACTGGTGTGATTTATTATTGTATGGCGACGAACACGTCGCCATACAATAAATAACGTTATTTCTGACGCCCGAGAGGCACCACCAGCGGCGTTCCGGCCACCGGATCGTCAATAATCATGCAGCGCAGTCCGTAGATCTTTTCGATAAGCTGCGGCGTAACAATTTCCTTCGGCGCACCCTCGGCAATAATCTTCCCTTCACGAAGCGCGATTAAATGCGTGGCATAGCGGCAGGCCTGGTTGAGATCGTGCAGCACGGCGGCCAGCGTATAGCCCTTCTCGCGGTTTAACTCGCTGAGCAGTTCCAGCAGATCTATTTGATGACTGATATCCAGCCAGGTGGTCGGCTCGTCGAGCAGCATGATTGACGTTTCCTGCGCCAGCACCATGGCGATCCACGCTCGCTGGCGCTGTCCGCCGGAAAGCGTATCTACGCTTTGTGCTGCCAGGTGGGTGATCCCGGTAGCTTTCATGGCGTTCATCACCGCGTCTTCATCTTCTTTACGCCAGCGGGTGAACAGCGGCTGATGCGGATAACGGCCTCTGGCAACAAGCTCCTGAACGGTAATATCGCCCGGCGTAGTGGCGTTTTGCGCCAGCAGGCCAATGCGGCGCGCCACCTCTTTACTGGCGTAATGTTGAATATGTTCACCATCCAACCACACCTTGCCGTGCGCCGGCGTCATCAGACGGCTCAATGTGCGCAGCAGCGTTGATTTCCCGCAGCCGTTGGGGCCAATAATGGCGGTGAAGTGGCCGTCGGGGATCGATACGTCGAGGTTTTCTGCCACGGTAAACTTGCCATACCCTAGCGTTAACTGGTCGCCACGCAAACGGGCTACTGATTCGGTCATTTTTTGCGGGACTCCTGAATTAACAAGACGATAAGATAAATACCGCCGAGGCTTACGGTGACAACGCCGACCGGAAGCTGATAAGGCAAAAATAGCTGCTGGGCGCATAAATCGGCCGTAAGCAGTAACAGTGCGCCGCACAGCGCTGACTGGGTTAATCCCCAGCGAGCAGTGCCGCTAAGGCGACGGGCAATATGCGGTGCGACAAGGGCAATAAACGAGATAGGCCCCGCCAGCGCAGTGGCGGCGGCGGTCAGTACTACCGCCACCAGCATCATCATTAAACGCGATCGTTCGACGCTGACGCCCAGCGCACAGGCGCTGTCATCACCCATTTCCAGCAAGCGCAGGCGGCGCACCAGCAGCGTGGCGCACACCAGCATCAGAATAATCAGCGGCGCGGATGGCCAGGTTTTCGCCCAAGTCAGACCATTGAGCGATCCGGCGTTCCACAGTCCGGCCGTCAGCGCGGTTTCTAAGGAGGCTTTCAGTAGCAGCCAGGTGTTAAACGCCACCAGCATGGCGCGAATGCCGATGCCGATGATAATCAGGCGGAACGTTTCTATACCGTTGCGCCAGGCCAGCGCCCAGACGACCAGCGAGGTCAGGACCCCGCCGAGCATGGCCGCCAGCGCAATGGCGGTAAGATGCTGGCCAAATAGCACCATCGCCACCAGCACGCCGCTCCAGGCGCCGGTATTGAAGCCCATCACGTCCGGGCTGCCCAGCGGGTTACGCATCAGTGACTGGAATATTGCGCCACTGACGCCCAGCGCTGCGCCAATCAGTAGTGCCATCAGCACGCGCGGTAAACGCCATTCCGTCACCACCAGCGTAATGTTGCGCGGTGCATCCCCCAGCAGGGCGGCAATGATCTGCTGCGTTTCCAGCGTCACAACACCGCTACGCAGGCTCCATAATCCGACGGCGATACAGCCCACAACCAGCAGCAGGCAACTGATCATCAGTCGACGAGAAAGGTGCATCATGCGCCACCTCCACGCTGCTTACGGCGTACCAGAAAAATAAGCACCGGCGCGCCGATAAACGCGCTGACCACCGATACGCGTAGCTCACCGGGCACAATCAGGCGACCGATAATATCGGCAATTAACAGCAGGGAAGGCGTTGCCAGTAAGGTGACGGGCAGCGACCAGCGGTGATCGGCTCCCACCAGCCAGCGCGCCATATGCGGCATCATCAGGCCGATAAAGGCGATAGGGCCGACAATCGCGGTCGCGCTTCCGCACAGGACGGTGATTACCAGCAGACCGATAAACTGCGTACGGGCGACTTTACTGCCTAGCGCGGTGGCGGTATCCGTGCCCAGGCTCAGACTGTTCAGACCACGGCTGAGGAACAGGGCTACGGCTCCGGCGATCAGTACTGGGATCAGGACCACTTTCAGGGTTTGCAGACTGCGAATGTCCAGCGAACCGGCCTGCCAGAAACGGAGTTGATCGTAGACGTCAGGGTTGAGCAGGGCGATGCCGCTGGATAATCCCTCCAGCACTGCCCCCAGCGCTACGCCAGCCAGCGTCAGGCGAACCGGGCTGAGCTGTCCACCCCCCTGGCTGCCGGTAAAGGCGACAATCAGCGACGCGGCTAGCGCCCCGGAAAAGGCCATCAGCAGTTGCTCTTGCGGGGAGGAGAAACCGAACAGCGAGGCCCCCAGCACAATGGCGAAGCTGGCACCAGAATTGACGCCAAGAATACCGGGGTCGGCCAGCGGATTCCGGGTCAGCGTTTGCATCAAGGCACCCGCCAGTCCCAGCGCGCCGCCTGCGAGCAATCCTGCCAGCGTGCGCGGGAGTCGAGCGTCTAGCACAATGGTGCAATCAGCGCTATGACAACTGCCGGTGAGCGCATCCAGCACCACGGAGGCAGGGAGCGACCTGGCGCCAATAACCAGACTTAATACCGTGGTGACAACAAGTAATAACAACAGTCCGGGCACGGCAAAGGCGCGTGTCGCGGAAACAGAGCATGACATATCAACTATCCTTGATAATGATAGTAATTATCGTTATCGATCTTATTTAGGTATGTTAGCATGTGCAGCCATTGAATGGATATTGAAAAAGTACCTGGTAAGGCTCTGTAATGAATCGACAATCCTGGCTGCTCAATCTCAGCCTGCTAAAGACCCACCCTGCATTTCGCGCCGTTTTCCTTGCCCGTTTTATTTCCATCGTCTCTCTGGGACTACTCGGCGTGGCGGTGCCGGTACAGATCCAGATGATGACCCAGTCGACCTGGCAGGTTGGTTTGTCGGTAACGCTCACCGGCAGCGCGATGTTTATTGGCCTGATGATCGGCGGCGTGCTGGCCGACCGCTATGAGCGTAAAAAAGTGATCCTGCTGGCGCGTGGTACCTGCGGCATTGGTTTTATTGGTCTGTGTCTGAACGCGCTGCTCCCGGAACCGTCGCTGCTGGCAATTTATATCCTCGGTTTATGGGACGGCTTTTTTGCTTCATTGGGCGTTACGGCGCTGCTGGCGGCAACGCCGGCGCTGGTTGGGCGTGAAAACCTGATGCAGGCGGGGGCCATCACCATGCTGACGGTGCGCCTGGGATCGGTGATATCGCCGATGGTAGGTGGGGTACTGCTCGCCACCGGCGGCGTGGCCTGGAACTATGGTCTGGCGGCGGCAGGCACTTTTATTACCTTACTGCCGTTGTTGAGCCTTCCTGCATTACCGCCGCCGCCCCAGCCACGTGAACACCCATTGAAATCCCTGCTGGCAGCATTTCGTTTCCTGCTTGCCAGTCCGCTGATTGGCGGCATTGCGCTGTTGGGCGGCCTGCTGACCATGGCCAGCGCTGTGCGCGTACTTTACCCGGCGCTGGCGATGAGCTGGCAGATGTCGAGCGCCCAGATTGGTCTGCTGTATGCGGCGATCCCGCTGGGTGCCGCCATCGGCGCATTGACCAGTGGGCAACTGGCGCACAGCGTGCGCCCTGGTTTGATTATGCTGACGTCGACCGTGGCGTCCTTCCTCGCAATTGGTCTGTTTGGACTGATGCCGGTCTGGCAATTGGGCGTGGTCTGCCTGGCGCTGTTTGGCTGGCTGAGCGCGGTGAGTTCTCTGTTGCAGTACACCCTGTTACAGACGCAGACGCCGGAAGCGATGCTCGGGCGTATTAACGGTTTGTGGACCGCACAGAACGTCACCGGTGATGCCATCGGCGCAGCGCTGTTAGGCGGTTTGGGTGCGATGATGACGCCGGTCGTGTCGGCAAGCGTCAGTGGATTCGGCCTGGCTATCGTTGGTCTGTTGCTGCTGTTGCTGTTGAGTGAGGTCCGTCGTTTTCGGCAGATGCCGGTGAATGCCGGATAAGGCGTAAACCTCATCCGGCACTAAAGATTAAAACAGTGCGGAGAGGCGTTGCAGCAGCAGCGTGGCGCTGTAGTAATCCAGACGGAAGGTTTCAGTGCCCAGTGCGTAGACGCGTTTATTCTGCACGGCAGGCAGGTGTGCCAACAGCGGGTTAGCGTAAATGGCGTCGGCATCTTTGCTGTCGCCCGCAAACAGGAACAGCGCCTCGCCGTTCAGTCCGGTTGCCAGATTCTCACCGCCAAGCTGCACAATGTCGTGACGTTTGCCCTGACTCTGGCTGGTATGCAGTCCGGCAGGCAGCGGTGCCAGCGTGAAACCGAGCTGCTCCATCAGCTGGCCCTGCGCAGACTCTGGCGTCCACAGGTTGGCGCTGTGCGCGGCGGCGGTGTACACCAGCGCGCTGACCGGCTGTGGCGGCAGGGTAATGCGCTGCTTAACCGCCTGCAACTGCTTATCAAACTCGGCAATGCGTGCCGCCGCCTGTTGTTCATGCCCGGTGATCTCACCTAACTGCGTCAGCAGCGACTGCCAGCTTTTGTCGTCGTAATTAATAATAAGCGTGGGGGCAATGGTGGACAGCTGATCGTACAGGGCGAGGGCAGAATCACCGCCGGTGGCGCTGATCAGAATCAGGTCCGGCATTTGTGCGGCAACGGCCTCGGCGCTCGGTTCGCCAATATACAGACGGCTCAGCTTGCGGGCTTTTGCCACCTCGCTCCACTGGCGTAAAAAACCCTGTGCATCGCCGATGCGGTTATTCGGCGTGGTGGCCCCGCTGGCGATAATTGGCGCATCAATGGCCAGCAGCGACCCGGTCAGCGTCACGCTGGTGGAGACAATGCGCTGTGGCTTCTGTTCCAGCGTATGAATCCCACGGCTGTCGGTGACCTGACGCGGCCAGTCAGCAGCATGGCTTAAAGAAATTCCTGAAAGAGACAGCCCAACCAATAAGAGCGCCGTTCGGTAAAACGCGGGGAGTCGCACGAATAAGTTTCCTGTTATCAATGTAGTTAATGCTTCTCATTTTCATTGTTAGCGGACAGGGATGCAAGCCTAAGTCGCACATTGTGTGACGGCAAGAGTTGACATACCGGCGCTTTGCTTTTAGGTTAGCGACCGAAAATATAAATGATAATCATTATTAAAACCTTTATCATTTTTGGAGGATGATATGGATACGTCACTGGCCGAGGAAATACCGCAGACTATGGCAACACTCGCTCCCGACAGTTTTTTCTTTATGTCGCCGTACCGTAGCTTTACGACGTCAGGATGCTTTGCCCGCTATGCGGAACCGGCAGTTGATGGGGATTCACCGGACAGCCCGTTCCAGCAAAAAATGCACGCCCTGTTTGCCGATGCCAAATCGCAGGGTATCGCTAATCCCATCATGGTTGGGGCCATCCCTTTTGATACCCGCCAGCCATCGTCGCTGTTTATCCCCCGGTCCTGGCAGAGCTTCTCCCGCACGGCGAAGCAACAATCGTCGCGCTACTTTACCGCGCATCAGTCGCTGAGCGTCGTGGAACGTAAAGCGATTCCTGAACAGGACGTATTTGAACACATGGTCGCCCAGGCAGCGGCCCGGACCGCCACCCCGGAAGTGGACAAAGTGGTGTTGTCGCGGCTGATCGATATCACCGCCGACGCCAACATTGACAGCGGTGCGCTGCTGGAGCGTCTGGTGGCGCAAAATCCGGCAAGTTATAACTTCCATGTGCCGATCGAAGATGGCGGCGTATTGATCGGCGCCAGTCCGGAGTTGCTGTTACGTAAAGACGGTGACCATTTCAGTTCATTGCCACTGGCGGGTTCGGCGCGGCGTCAGCCGGATGACGTGTTGGACAGAGAAGCCGGGATCCGCCTGCTGGCCTCCGAGAAAGACCGCCATGAACACGATCTCGTGACGCAGGCTATGAAAACGGTACTGCGCGATCGCAGTCGTGAACTGCAACTGCCGTCTTCTCCTCAACTGGTCACCACGCCCACGCTCTGGCATCTCGGTACGCCATTTGAAGGTCAAGCTAATCCCGAGGAAAATGCCCTGACGCTGGCCTGCCTGCTGCACCCGACGCCAGCGCTGAGCGGTTTTCCACATCACGTTGCGCAGAAACTGATTGCCGAGCTGGAGCCGTTCGAGCGCGAACTGTTTGGCGGCATTGTCGGCTGGTGTGATGCGCAGGGCAACGGCGAGTGGGTGGTGACGATCCGCTGCGCGAAGCTGTTGCGTAATCAGGTGCGTTTCTTCGCCGGTGCCGGCATTGTGCCTGCCTCTTCCCCGGTTGCCGAATGGCGTGAAACGGGCGCCAAGCTTTCGACCATGTTGAATGTTTTTGGACTGCATTAAGAGCCTTATTGACCAGGCCTCTAAGGAGCGATAATGAGTATTCCTTTCACCCGTTGGCCGGAAGAATTTGCCCGCCGTTACCGTGAAAAAGGCTACTGGCAGGATCTGCCGCTGACCGACATTCTGACCCGTCATGCCGACAGTGACCATACGGCGGTGATTGATGGATCGCGGCATCTGAGCTACCGCCAGCTTAACCAGGCGGCGGACAATCTTGCCAGCAGCCTGCGTCGTCAGGGCATTAAACCCGGTGAAACCGCGCTGGTGCAGTTGGGCAATGTGGCGGAGCTGTATATCACCTTCTTTGCGCTGCTGAAGCTGGGTGTGGCTCCCGTTTTTGGGTTGTACAGCCATCAACGCACTGAGCTCAACGCCTACGCGACGCAAATCAAACCGGTGCTGCTGATTGCTGACCGCGCACATGCGCTGTTTGCTGCGGATGATTTCCTAAACGCATTTGTGAGTGATCACAGCTCGCTACGCGTGGTGCTGCTGCTCAATGACGAGGGTGAACACAACCTGCAAAATGCGATAAGCCAGCCTGCTCACAATTTTACCGCCACGCCATCGCCTGCCGATGAAGTGGCGTATTTCCAACTTTCCGGTGGCACCACCGGGACGCCGAAGCTGATCCCGCGTACCCATAACGATTATTACTACAGCGTACGGCGCAGCAACGAAATTTGCCATTTTACCGAAGAAACGCGCTATCTGTGTGCGATCCCGGCCGCGCATAACTACGCCATGAGCTCACCGGGCGCGCTGGGCGTGTTCCTCGCCGGTGGAACCGTGGTGCTGGCGACGGACCCGAGCGCCACGCTGTGCTTCCCGCTGATTGAGAAGCATCAGGTTAACGTCACGGCGCTGGTTCCCCCGGCGGTAAGCCTGTGGCTGCAGGCGATTGCAGAATGGGGCAGTCATGCGCAACTGGCATCGCTGAAACTGTTGCAGGTCGGTGGGGCGAGGCTTTCTGCTTCGCTTGCCGCCCGTATTCCGGCAGAGATCGGCTGTCAGTTACAGCAGGTCTTCGGCATGGCGGAAGGGCTGGTGAACTACACCCGTCTGGACGACAGTCCTGAGCGAATCATCAATACCCAGGGACGCCCGATGTGCCCGGATGACGAGGTTTGGGTGGCCGATGCCGACGGTAATCCTTTGCCGCAGGGTGAGACCGGACGCCTGATGACGCGCGGGCCGTATACCTTCCGCGGCTATTTCAACAGTCCTGAACACAACGCCAGCGCCTTTGATGCCAACGGGTTCTACTGCTCAGGTGACCTGATCGCCATCGATCATGATGGTTACATCACCGTACAAGGGCGCGAGAAGGATCAGATCAACCGGGGCGGGGAGAAGATCGCCGCCGAAGAGATAGAAAACCTGTTACTGCGCCACCCGGCGGTGGTTCATGCGGCGCTGGTCAGCGTGGATGATGAGCTGATGGGCGAGAAAAGCTGTGCCTGTCTGGTGGTGAAAGAACCGCTGCGCGCAGTTCAGGTGCGTCGTTTCCTGCGTGAGCAGGGCGTGGCGGAGTTCAAATTACCGGACCGCGTCGAGTGCGTGGCGTCGCTGCCGCTGACCCCGGTCGGGAAAGTGGATAAAAAACAATTACGTCAGTGGCTGGCATCACGTTCACTGGCCTGAAGGAGAAAAGAGATGGCAATTCCTAAACTGCAGGCTTATGCGCTGCCCACCGCGCTTGATGTTCCCGCCAATAAAGTTGACTGGGCGTTTGAACCCGAGCGTGCTGCGCTGCTGATCCACGACATGCAGGACTATTTTATCGGTTTTTGGGGCGATAACTGCCCGATGATGGAGCAGGTAGTGGCCAATATCGCCGCGCTGCGCCAGTACTGCAAAGCGCATAACATTCCGGTCTATTACACTGCCCAGCCGAAAGATCAAAGCGATGAAGACCGTGCCCTGTTGAACGATATGTGGGGACCGGGGCTGACGCGCTCGCCGGAACAGCAGAAGATTGTCGACGCGCTGGCCCCGGACGAAGCGGATACAATCCTGGTGAAATGGCGCTACAGCGCGTTTCATCGCTCCCCGCTGGAACAGATGCTGAAAGAAACCGGGCGTAATCAGCTGATTATTACCGGCGTCTACGCGCATATTGGCTGTATGACCACCGCAACCGACGCGTTCATGCGCGACATTAAGCCGTTTATGGTGGCCGATGCGTTGGCTGACTTTAGCCGCGATGAACACCTGATGTCGCTGAAATATGTTGCAGGACGCTCTGGGCGGGTGGTGATGACGCAGGAACTCTTGCCAACGCCGGTGCCTGCCAGTAAAGAGGCGCTACGCAGCGTTATTCTGCCGTTGCTGGATGAATCCGATGAGCCGCTGGATGACGAAAATCTGATCGACTACGGTCTGGATTCGGTACGTATGATGGCGCTGGCCGCCCGCTGGCGTAAAGTGCATGGCGATATCGACTTCGTGATGCTGGCGAAAAATCCGACCATTGACGCCTGGTGGAAACTGCTTTCCCGCGAGGTGAAGTAATGGTTGGGTTTGATTTCACAGGCAAAACCGTCTGGGTTACCGGCGCAGGAAAAGGCATTGGTTACACCACGGCGCTGGCGTTTGTTGACGCGGGTGCGCGGGTGACTGGCTTCGATCTGGCGTTTGACGGTGAAGCTTATCCGTTTGCCACCGAGGTAATGAATGTGGCGGATGCACCGCAGGTGGCGCAGGTGTGCGAGCGCTTGCTGGCGAACACCGAGCGGCTGGATGTGCTGGTCAACGCCGCCGGGATTTTACGTATGGGGCCAACCGACGCGCTGAGCGTTGAGGACTGGCAGCAGACCTTCGCCGTCAATGTGGGCGGCGCGTTCAATCTGTTTCAGCACACCATGGCGCAGTTTCGCCGCCAGCAGGGCGGGGCGATAGTCACCGTTGCATCGGATGCGGCACATACGCCACGCATCGGTATGAGCGCTTACGGCGCGTCAAAAGCCGCGCTGAAAAGCCTGGCATTGACCGTCGGTCTGGAACTGGCTACGAGTGGCGTGCGCTGTAATGTGGTTTCGCCGGGGTCGACCGACACCGATATGCAACGTACGCTGTGGGTTAGTGACGACGCCGAACAGCAGCGTATTCGCGGGTTTGGCGAGCAGTTTAAGCTCGGCATTCCGTTGGGTAAGATTGCTCGTCCGCAGGAAATCGCCAACACTGTCTTATTCCTCGCCTCCGACCTGGCCAGCCATATCACCTTGCAGGATATCGTGGTGGACGGCGGCTCGACGCTGGGAGCGTAATGATGATCTGGAAACGACACCTCACGCTCGATGAACTCAATGCCACCAGCCAGAACACGTTGGTGGCGCATTTAGGCGTGGTCTATACCCGGCTGGGCGATGACGTGTTGGAAGCTGAAATGCCGGTGGACCATCGTACCCATCAGCCGTTTGGTCTGCTGCACGGTGGCGCGTCGGCGGCACTGGCGGAAACGCTGGGATCGATGGCGGGCTACATGATGACCCGCGATGGACAATGTGTGGTCGGTACGGAACTCAATGCTACCCACCATCGTGCGGTATCGCAGGGAAAAGTGCGCGGCGTTTGTCAGCCGCTGCATCTCGGGCGGCAGAACCAAAGCTGGGAGATCGTGATTTTTGATGGGCAAGGACGGCGCTGCTGTACCTGTCGCTTAGGCACGGCGGTGATGGGGTGACATTGCCGACATCGTAAAATGAAATTGCAGGCTTAACAGGTAAATGAAGTGATCTAGTTAACAATGCAATGTAAATAGTCAGTAGAGTCTCGGGTTTATGTAGTTGTCAGGTTGTTAAATTCAGGAAAGGTGTTATAGAAACAAAATGTAACATCTTTCTGGATCACGCAAACGGACAACAACCATGAATAAATCAGGGAAATACCTTCTCTGGACATTGCTCTCCGTTATCGGAGCATTTGCCCTGGGATATATTGCGTTAAACCGTGGTGAACAGATCAACGCGCTGTGGATTGTGGTGGCGTCGGTCTGTGTCTATCTTATTGCCTACCGTTTTTATGGCCTGTACATCGCGAAAAATGTGCTGGCACTGGACCCGACGCGTATGACGCCAGCCGTGCGGCATAACGACGGTCTGGATTACGTTCCTACCGATAAAAAAGTATTGTTTGGTCACCACTTTGCGGCGATTGCCGGAGCGGGTCCGTTAGTCGGACCGGTGCTGGCAGCGCAAATGGGCTACCTGCCGGGCATGATCTGGCTACTGGCCGGGGTGGTACTGGCGGGCGCGGTGCAGGACTTTATGGTGCTGTTTGTCTCCACCCGTCGCGATGGCCGTTCCCTGGGCGAACTGGTGAAAGAAGAGATGGGCCCAACGGCGGGTGTGATTGCGCTGGTGGCCTGTTTTATGATCATGGTGATTATCCTCGCTGTGTTGGCGATGATCGTCGTGAAAGCGCTGACCCACAGCCCGTGGGGAACCTACACCGTAGCGTTTACCATCCCGCTGGCGATCTTTATGGGCATTTACCTGCGCTATCTGCGTCCGGGTCGCATTGGTGAGGTGTCGATTATCGGCCTGGTATTCCTGGTGTTTGCCATTATTTCCGGCGGCTGGGTGGCTGAAAGCCCAACCTGGGCACCGTACTTTGACTTTACCGGTGTACAGCTGACCTGGATGCTGGTGGGTTACGGCTTCGTGGCCGCCGTGCTGCCGGTGTGGCTGCTGCTGGCACCGCGTGACTACCTGTCTACCTTCCTGAAGATTGGTACTATTGTCGGTCTGGCGGTGGGCATTCTGATCATGCGTCCAACGCTGACCATGCCTGCGCTGACCAAATTCGTTGACGGTACCGGTCCGGTGTGGACGGGCAACCTGTTCCCATTCCTGTTTATTACCATTGCCTGCGGGGCGGTTTCTGGCTTCCATGCGCTGATTGCGTCCGGCACCACGCCGAAGATGCTGGCAAATGAAGGGCAGGCTTGTTTTATCGGCTACGGCGGGATGCTGATGGAGTCCTTTGTCGCCATCATGGCGCTGGTCTCTGCGTGTATCATCGATCCGGGCGTGTACTTTGCGATGAACAGCCCGATGGCGGTGCTGGCACCTGCAGGCACGGTGGATGTGGTCGCTTCTGCGGCGCAGGTGGTCAGTAGCTGGGGCTTTGCCATTACCCCGGATACCCTGCATCAAATCGCTAACGAAGTGGGCGAGCAATCCATTATTTCTCGTGCGGGCGGTGCGCCTACTCTGGCGGTAGGGATGGCGTACATTCTGCACGGTGCGCTGGGTGGCATGATGGATGTGTCGTTCTGGTATCACTTCGCTATTCTGTTCGAAGCCCTGTTTATTCTGACCGCGGTCGATGCCGGTACGCGTGCTGCACGCTTTATGCTGCAGGACCTGTTGGGCGTGGTGTCACCAGGCCTGAAGCGTACTGATTCACTGCCTGCGAACCTGTTGGCAACGGCGCTGTGCGTGCTGGCCTGGGGTTACTTCCTGCACCAGGGCGTGGTGGATCCATTAGGCGGTATCAACACCCTGTGGCCGCTGTTTGGTATCGCCAACCAGATGCTGGCTGGCATGGCGCTGATGCTGTGTGCGGTGGTACTGTTCAAGATGAAACGTCAGCGCTACGCATGGGTGGCGTTGGTGCCAACCGCCTGGCTGCTGATTTGTACTCTGACCGCCGGCTGGCAGAAAGCGTTTAGTCCGGATACCAAAATTGGCTTCCTGGCGATCGCCAACAAGTTCCAGGCGATGATCGATAGCGGTAACATTCCGGCGCAATACACCCAGTCGCAGCTTTCACAATTGGTGTTTAACAACCGTCTGGATGCTGGACTGACCATCTTCTTCATGGTGGTGGTGGTGGTTCTGGGTCTGTTCGCCATTAAAACGGCGAGGGCCGCGCTGAAAGAGGACAAACCGACGTCAAAAGAAACGCCGTACGAACCGATGCCAGAGAATGTCGAAGAAATCGTGGCGCAGGCGAAAGGCGCGCACTAATATTCTCATAACCCACAAGCCCTCTCCGCAGCGGGGAGGGCGTTTGCATGACAGGGAATGACTATGTTTGAAACACTCGCAAAAGCCGGGAAATATTTAGGTCAAACCGCCCGCCTGATGATTGGTGTGCCGGATTATGACAACTATGTTGAGCATATGCGCGTCACGCATCCGGAGCAGGCGCCGATGACCTACGAAGAATTCTTCCGTGAGCGTCAGGATGCGCGCTATGGGGGCAAAGGTGGGGCGAAGTGCTGCTAACGCTCTTCATAATTCAAGCTGCAGCTGTGTTGGCTTTCCTCGCTCACCCCGGTCACTTACTTATGTAAGCTCTCGGGGATTCGCTGCGTTGCCGCCTGCCTGCAACTCGAATTATTTTGAGCATTCCACGTTATTTGTAATCTGCAACATAATCACACCGTAAACGACTCCACCTTCTCAAACGCCGCGAGCAGGGTTTCTGGCGTTAACGTGACCGGCAGTGCGTGAATGGATTCCACCGGGCGCAGTGTATGCGCAATCACCTTATCGATCTCAGCACGGTTATTTATATCCACGTCTAACTGGGCCAACCGGGTGGGTAAATTGAAACGCTGGTAGGCTGAAGTGAGTTGAGCCAGTACATCGTCTTGCCCCAGCAGCGCACTCTGTACCAGGATGCCGTAGGCCACTTTGGTACCGTGTAAAAACGCCTCCGTCTGCGGGAGCACCGTCAGACCGTTATGCACCGAATGTGCCGCCGCTACGCGGGTGTAACGCTCGCCCAGACCGCCCACCATGCCGCCGCCGGCAATGATTGCATCCACCACATCGCAAAACGCCTGACTGAGTTTCCCCTGCTTTTTATCAGCCAGCGCCTGCTCGCTGTATTGCAGCAGCACGTCGCGAATAGCCAGCGCGCCGTTAATCCCCAGGCGCACGGTCAGCGGCAACGTTTCGGGCTGCGGTGCCAGCACGACTGCTTCGTACCACTTCGCCAGCGTGTCGCCGATGCCCGCCAGTAAGTATTCCTCTGGTGCATTGAGGATTATCTGCGGCTCCACCAGCACCAGAAAGTTGGCGTCATCGAAAATGTCGAAGTGCAGCGCCTGACCGGCATCGTTGTACCACACGGAGAGCGGCGTCCAGGCCGCACAGGTCGCGGCAATGGTTGGGATCGCCACGAAAGGCAAACCGAGACGACGGGCCAGCGCTTTGGCGGTGTCGAGTAATGTGCCGCCGCCCACGCCAATCACCACGCTGCGGTGATCACCGGCATCTTCTGCCAGTTGCTGAACGTCTGTTTCGCTGCAATGGCCGGTAAACAGCAGGTGCTTTGCCCCGTCACAATTAAATGCGCCAGGCAGATAGGGACGGGCAGCGGCGATAGCTCGCTCGCCATACACCCAGACGGCACGCGACAGTATGTCGGCGGTGAAGAAATCATGCAGTCTGGACAGGCTGCCGGTATGGGAAAAGTAATTGGCCGGGCCGACGACGACGCGAATTTCGCTCTGACTCATGTTGTGTTGTCCTTTTGGCTGTCCTGTCCACGCAGGTTATTTTTATATAGACGTCTAAACGTCTTGATTGCCAAATACTAACATCGTGTTATAGTGGCTTCAACCACAACATCACACGTCAGGATAACAATAATGAGTAATAACTCGCTGATTGTGCAAAGCAAACTCCCCAATTTAGGCACTACCATATTCTCGCAAATGAGCGCCCTGGCGCAGGAACATCAGGCGATTAACCTGTCGCAGGGATTCCCGGATTTTGACGGCCCACACTATCTGCAAGAACGCCTGGCGTACCATGTAGCGCAAGGGGCGAACCAATATGCCCCCATGACAGGTGTGCAGCCGCTGCGTGAAGCCATCGCCGACAAAACCGCCGAGTTATACGGCTATAAACCGGATGCTGACAGTGAGGTTACGGTGACGGCGGGAGCGACGGAAGCACTGTACTCGGCGATTACGGCCTTAGTGCGACCCGGCGATGAGGTGATTTGTTTTGACCCGAGCTATGACAGCTATGCGCCCGCGGTGGCGCTATCTGGCGGCGTGGTTAAACGTATCGCGCTGCAGCCGCCATCTTTTCGCGTGGACTGGCAGGCATTTACCGCGTTGTTGAGCGACAGGACCCGACTGGTGATCCTCAACACACCGCATAACCCCTCTGCCACCGTCTGGCAAAAAGCAGACTTTGATGCGCTGTGGCAGGCCATTAAAGCACGCGATATTTTTGTGGTAAGCGATGAAGTCTATGAACACATCTGCTTTGCCGCGCAAGGGCATGCCAGCGTGCTGGCACATCCGCAGCTGCGCGAGCGTGCGGTTGCGGTCTCATCATTCGGCAAAACCTACCATATGACCGGATGGAAGGTTGGGTATTGTGTGGCGCCAAAAAACATCAGCGTCGAATTACGTAAGGTACACCAGTATTTGACCTTCTCGGTCAATACGCCAGCGCAGTTGGCACTGGCGGATATGCTGCGGGCCGACCCAACGCATTACCGCGACCTGCCCGCGTTTTATCAGCGAAAACGTGATGTGCTGGTGAACGCACTCCGTGACAGTCGTTTGGACATTTTGCCCTGCGAAGGGACGTATTTTTTGCTGATCGATTACAGTGCCGTCTCGGATCTCGATGATGTGGCGTTTTGCCAGTGGCTGACCAAAGAGGTGGGGGTAGCAGCGATCCCTCTGTCAGTTTTTTGCGCCGATCCTTTCCCACACAAGTTGATTCGCCTGTGTTTTGCCAAGCAGGAATCGACGCTGTTGGCGGCAGCAGAACGCCTGGCCGCGCTGTAGTTACTTCACCGTCCAGGCTTTGGAGAATCGGCGGTCGGCGAACAATTCTTGCAGACCGTTGATTTGCTTGAGACGTAATACCTCATCACTGTCCATCCCGAGGTCTTTACCGATTTTTTCTTCACTCCAGCCGAGGAGTGATAATTCACGGACAATTTCAGACATGGCGTGGATTTGATGCCGTCCGCGAGCACGGTTGTGACGAATCGTTGCCGCCATGCGTTCATGGCGTTCACGCTGCAAGCAGGTGATGGGTAAATAACCTTTTAGTCGGGATCTCAGCGAGGGTTTGCTTTTGCCTAATTCATGTCGATGAAAACCATCAATGATTTCATATTCTTCTTCCGTTGAGTGAACCACAACGATGGGTTGGGTAAATCCATCCGCCTCGATGGATTTCAGCAGCAGTCTTTTCTCCGGCGGTGCCACGTTATTAGGGTTGTAGTCGTTAGGCGTAATATGATTTCCTTCGACCCATAACACACAATCTACCGGCTCTTCGCGAAAAGGACTGACGCTGTGGATGGCTATTCTGAATTCATTTATGGCCTCAATTCGCTCTTTTTCGGGGAGTTCAGAAAGAAAACCGAGGAGCTCCTGTGTTAATCGTTGTTGCATAAAATCCCCCATTCCTGACGTTTTTTTTTCATGCGTTCGTTATAGCGTTGGTAGCTTTTTGACTTTGTTGGACTAAAAGAAAGCGCCCGACACCAGTAATCATTATTCAACAGGACTTTGCAGATTCGCCGCCATGAGGGGATATCTCTGGACCCAATATCACCGTCTTGATTTTGCGGGATATCGGTCATACCTTTTTTCTTATACCACTGAATATAGACGGCGATTTTGTTGCGATAGTGCTCAGCTGTCTGTTCTGGCATGCTGTTTAGCAGCAGCATGGCGTACTCTTGCCAGCTTAAATGATCCGGTTTTAATATTTTCCGGTGTCCGTAAAAATGGTTGTCATGACCGGCATAAATACCCCCACTTTTAACGCCGCTCACGCGGGCGCACATGGCTGCCCATCGCTGCGGTTCAATAACGTGATAGAGCCAAAGGCCCTGGCGTTGTTCCGGGCCAAAGGGCTCGCAAATGCGCATGTATCGCGTCGGGACACCGGCCTGGTACATCAGGTTATACAAGGGGTTGCATGTCATATTGGTTTTAGCAAACCAGGTCCAGATATCGGCCGTTTTCCAATCATAGATGGGATAAATGTACCAGGTGTGCCCCCCGGGAGCAGCGGTCGTCCAGGGTTTATCATCGGCAAAGCGCTGTTTTTGCGAATTGGCAATAGCGACAAAACGATTATATGACTCGTCGGCGCGGATCCCGACCAGCATTGCGGCCGGCCGCTTTTCTGAAAACCAGTCAGCGAACTCGCGAACGAATTGTTCAAAGGTCATTCCGGTCTGATAGAAATGGAAGAACTCGGGATCGGTAATGGCATCTGCTGGCGGTTGGCGAACCCATTGCGTATTCGGCTCCCAGCACTGCCATTCCGGCTGAAATTGCGAGAGTGAATTTTGCGTGGTTAACGGCAAGGCGACCCAATAAAACCGTTCAATAACGTCGGAGTAATGTTCGCGCAATGCCTGCACATAGTCGATAGTGCAGGAAAACTGGGCCTCCCAGTCGATAAATAATACGTGAATTTTTTTATGCATCTGACGGGCCAGTGTGGCCGTCAGATGCAACATCACCCCTGAATCTTTGCCACCTGATAATGAAACACAAATGCGCGGCAGCGTTTCCAGCGTCCACGTAATGCGCTCCTGAGCGGCTTCAAGTACATTTTTACTTAGCGGTATTTTATAAACAGACATATCAAGCTCAGGTCGTAACTTTATTATTTTTATACATAATAAATGGTTGCAATAAGATATGCTAATTTACGTGTCATGCAACTTTTTTAAATATATTTACTTGATGTATGAGTTCTGTTGATTCATATCGCGCATGCATTGAATTAAAAAATGAACGATGTTGGCTCATTCGCTCGCGGGTATAATTCTTTTTATATATTCAGCAAAGCCGCTGTTGTTAAGTGAGGCGCGATTATACATCAGAAAAAGTTGGGCTGACGGTATCTTTATACCAATATCTATTTCTTTTAGATTGAAAATAGGTGCGTAGTGCTCGAAAATGACTCTGGGAATAATACCAACGATATCAGTGCTGGAAATGACGTTGGTAATTGAAATAAGAGAGTCGCTGCTAAACCCTATATTACGATTGGCCATAAATTCGTTAGTTTTTGACTGGTACTCTTTCATACCCAGTTCTTCAGAGAGAAGAGAGGTAAACTGTTCTTCCAGTACTTGTTTAAGGGTGCTTGAATCATTTATTCTGGGGTGGTTGCTACTGCAAACCAATACACCTTCGATGGTTTTGAACGGGGCGCAGATAATGGAACGATTGCGCACGGGTACAATAGTAGCGACCAGATCAGCTTTACGATAAGCCAATATGTTTTCAGCCGTTTCTGCTGACATTAATATATCATGATGTTCAATTTCGACATCGGCATCCTCTCTCAGATAATGAATTAACTCTCTTATATTAAAACCGGTAACAAGTTGTGGGCAGTAAATGACAAACTTCTTTTTCAGGCTGGAGCTATGCATGATATTTATCGTTTGCTCCAGATTGTTAAGATTTTGCTCAAGATGATGGTGCAGGTTAATGCCCGTCACCGTAGGTGTGATCCCTTTACCAGACCGAATAAATAGAGGGTCATTAAACTGTGTGCGTAGTCTTTGCAACGACTGACTTACGGCGGATGGCGTGATATACAGCGTTTCGGCGGCCTTACTGATACTCAAATGTTGATAAATACACTCAAAAATAACCAATAGGTTGAGATCGAATTTTTTAAGGTCATAGAGGTTAGCCATATGTATATTCTCATTGTTATTTTATGTGGAAA
Source organism: Citrobacter sp. wls829 (assembly GCF_005280825.1). Taxonomy (NCBI): domain Bacteria; kingdom Pseudomonadati; phylum Pseudomonadota; class Gammaproteobacteria; order Enterobacterales; family Enterobacteriaceae; genus Citrobacter; species Citrobacter sp. wls829. The sequence continues at coordinate 125,700 of NZ_SZWP01000054.1, read as the reverse complement.
TATTTCATTTTTATATATTTGAATTGCAAATTATTTCTTTTAAGAATCTTTTATGCGCTTAATGAATAATTAATTTAAACTAAAGTATCACAGTCAGTATTAATTTGACGAGAAGAAAATGCATCATGAGTGATTGAAATGAGAACGATAACAATCACTCATAATATTAGTTTTAGTTATTACCCATTATAATGTCCAGTTTTTCCTTATCCGGCAGCCCGACAGCCTGTTGTAATGTGTTGTCTTTGCTCATGTAGTAGATTGCCGGCGTGACGTTAGCGCCCAAGTCATCCATCAATTTTTGGTTGATATTCAATACCTTCATCTGCTCGGAAGGGGGCGTCTCTGGCATTTTCAGCGTGAGTTTACCGCCAGAGGCCTCATAGTCATGCCATGTTTTAGCCGGATCTTTGCTGGCCAGAATTGCTGCGGCGGTTGCCGGACTCTCGGGCTTGATTACGCCGACCAATAATGTCCGGAGTTGTACTTTTCCTGAATCAACCCATGGGCGCGCCTGTTGCCAAAATTGTTTGCAATATGGGCAGAAGGGATCGGCGAAAACATAGACAATAACCGGCGCGTCTTTTTTCCCGTCCAGAATCCACGACGCTTTTTCCATGCGCTGCCACATTTCACGGCCTGCAGGTGCATAGATTTCTTTTTCTATCAATGTATTACTGAGGTTTTCGCCTTTTTCATTATACATGTAGCCGGAAATGGCGTGTTTCCCGTCAGGCGTGACATAGATAGTCACTCCCATATCCTGGTATTTTCCCAGGTAACCTTTCATTCCACCTGGCGCGTCAAACGGCTTGAGGATGGTAATGCCCTGTTTTTCGATGGCTTTTACCGGGGCAGGGAGTTCTTCGGCGTGCACGACGGCAGGGAGCAAAGCGAAGAGTAATGTACGTTTAAACATTGATTTTCCTTATAAAATCAAAAGGAAAGGGGGCTGAATTGCAAAACCTATCACAGCCATAGGTAAGACCGACGGTCTGTCGATTGCCCTTTCTTGAGTGGGGTGATGTAATCCCAATCGCTGTTACAACCTTTGTTAAGGTAATGTAGAGCGCAACACTTAGCCAGTCTGCTGGCACTGAAGTTATCAGCGGGTAACTCGGGTAATGGGCTCCCTGCAAAGGGGGCCTTTTTACTTTTTGCTACGGTTTCACAACATTTTGTTGAGTCGGTTGTTAGTTAACGCTTATTGATTTGATAAAGGAAACGCATTAGCCCTGATGAAAGATTTTCGTTAACTTATCCCTCAACGAAAACACGGAGGAAGTACAGATGTCTTTGATTAATACCAAAATTAAACCTTTTAAAAACCAGGCGTTCAAAAACGGTGAGTTCATCGAAGTTACCGAGAAAGATATCGAAGGTCGTTGGAGTGTTTTCTTCTTCTACCCGGCTGATTTTACGTTCGTATGCCCGACTGAACTGGGCGACGTGGCAGACCATTACGAAGAACTGCAGAAGCTGGGCGTAGACGTTTACTCTGTATCTACCGATACCCACTTTACGCATAAAGCCTGGCACAGCAGCTCTGACACCATCGCCAAAATCAAATACGCGATGATCGGTGATCCGACTGGCGCCCTGACCCGTAACTTCGACAACATGCGTGAAGATGAAGGTCTGGCTGACCGTGCAACGTTCGTTGTTGACCCGCAGGGTATCATCCAGGCGATCGAAGTTACCGCTGAAGGTATCGGCCGCGATGCGTCTGACCTGCTGCGTAAAATTAAAGCCGCGCAGTATGTCGCTTCTCACCCTGGCGAAGTGTGCCCGGCTAAGTGGAAAGAGGGTGAAGCTACATTAGCGCCGTCCCTGGACCTGGTCGGTAAAATCTAAATTTTCGTCGTCTTTCACGTCATAGCCGTGTTGGCGTCACCTGCTTACCCCGGTCACTTACTTCTGTAAGCTCCCGGGGATTCTCAGGCTAGCCGCCTTGCTCTGACGCGAAATACTTAGGAAATTACGTCAGTCATGGGCGCAGGCGCGCCCATTTTATTCCAGCATCATGACGCAAGTTGCATTGATGCAGTCCCGTGAAATCGGCTTGCATGATGATGTTTTCAGAGAGGGAAGAACAATGCTCGACACAAATATGAAAACCCAGCTCAGGGCTTACCTTGAGAAACTGACCAAACCTGTTGAGCTGATTGCTACGCTGGATGACAGCGCTAAATCGGCAGAAATCAAGGGACTGCTAACTGAAATTGCTGAACTGTCAGAGAAAGTGACCTTTAAAGAAGACAACACGCTGGCAGTACGTAAGCCATCGTTTCTGATTACTAATCCAGGTTCTCACCAGGGACCGCGTTTTGCCGGTTCTCCACTGGGCCACGAGTTTACGTCTCTGGTTTTGGCGCTGCTGTGGACCGGTGGTCATCCGTCAAAAGAAGCGCAGTCTCTGCTGGAGCAGATCCGCGATCTCGATGGCGATTTTGAGTTTGAAACCTATTATTCACTGTCCTGCCACAACTGTCCTGACGTGGTGCAGGCGCTGAACCTGATGTCGGTGCTGAACCCGCGAATCAAGCATACGGCGATTGATGGCGGTACTTTCCAGAATGAGATTACCGATCGCAACGTGATGGGCGTTCCGGCCGTGTATATGAACGGCAAAGAGTTTGGTCAGGGGCGTATGACGCTGACGGAAATCGTAGCCAAAGTCGATACCGGTGCTGAGAAGCGCGCGGCAGAAGAGCTGAATAAACGTGATGCCTATGATGTGCTGATCGTCGGTTCGGGTCCTGCAGGGGCGGCGGCGGCAGTGTATTCCGCACGTAAAGGTATTCGTACCGGCTTGATGGGGGAACGCTTTGGCGGTCAGGTGCTGGATACCGTTGATATCGAAAACTATATCTCGGTGCCGAAAACCGAAGGTCAAAAACTGGCAGGCGCGCTGAAAGCACATGTTGATGACTATGATGTTGATGTGATTGATAGCCAGAGCGCCAGCAAGTTGGTTCCTGCTGCGCAGGAAGGCGGCTTGCACCAGATTGAAACGGCCTCCGGCGCGGTGCTAAAAGCACGCAGCATTATTATTGCCACCGGTGCCAAATGGCGCAACATGAACGTACCGGGCGAAGATAAGTATCGGACCAAAGGCGTAACCTATTGCCCGCACTGTGATGGCCCACTGTTTAAAGGCAAACGCGTGGCGGTGATTGGCGGCGGTAACTCGGGCGTTGAAGCGGCTATCGATCTGGCCGGTATAGTTGAACATGTGACGCTGCTTGAGTTTGCGCCGGAAATGAAGGCTGATCAGGTTCTGCAAAATAAAGTGCGTAGCCTGAAAAACGTCGACATTATTCTGAATGCGCAAACTACTGAAGTGAAGGGTGACGGTAGCAAGGTGACCGGTTTGGAATACCGCGATCGCGTCAGCGGCGACGTCCACAATGTGGAACTGGCGGGTATTTTTGTGCAGATTGGCCTGCTGCCAAACACCAACTGGCTGGAAGGCGCCGTTGAGCGTAATCGCATGGGCGAAATCATTATTGATGCCAAATGTGAAACCAGCGTGAAAGGGGTTTTCGCTGCGGGTGACTGCACCACCGTGCCGTACAAACAGATAATCATAGCTACCGGCGAAGGTGCAAAAGCATCACTGAGCGCCTTTGATTACCTGATTCGCTCCACCGTACAATAAGAAAGAAAGTAAGACTCACCTGCAAAAGAAGGAAAATGCCTGAGGTCGCAAACGCGTTTCAGGCTTACCGATTCGATGAAATAACATCGATGCCTACCGAAAGGTAGCCCCTTTTTTTAACGAACGACCAGCACCGGCAGGGTGGCGTGGCGGACTACGCTGGAGGCGTTAGAACCCAGCAGATGGGTGCTGATTGATGGGTTGCGCGATCCAATGACCACCACATCGGCGTTCAGCTCTTCGCCCAACTCGTTGACTACATCACGTACGCTACCAAAGCGAACGTGCTGTTTGATGCGAGAAGGATCAATACTGAAGTGACCGACCATCGTTTGCAGGCGGGTTTCCGCTTCGTGCTGCAGATGTTCCTCAAAACGGCGAACGTCAGCAGCAAAACGATGCAGGCTCAGGCTGGCGGAGCCAGGAAGCACATGCAGAAGATGGATAATCCCATTTTCCTGTGCCAGAAATTCTGCATGGCGAACAGCCTTGTCGCTCAGTTCCATTTCGAATACATCAACAGGCATTATGATTGTGTTGTACATAAACATTCTCCTTGTCATTACATGAACACATAACAGCATAGTATTAAAAATGATTCTGTCAGTCACGACACAGATTTATGTTTTGCGAGCAGGAAAGGGAAAGCAGCAATAATGTCAATGAGGGGCGGGGATATCATCGGAAAGAGGATGCGTAAGCATCCCCTGTAAGATAAAGCGAGTAGCTTTGCTATAACAGAGTTAGCGTAGGTAGTCGCCCGCAGCTTCAGGCTGGTACTCAAGTTCGATGACTTCGAGATGGGTTGATGTACCACCTGGCAGTTCCCAGTGGATCGTGTCGCCAACGCGCAGACCCAGCAGGGCAGCACCTACCGGGGCCATCACCGACAGTTGAGTACTGCTGTCGGTCATCGTGGCCGGATACACCAGGGTACGCACTCGGACTTCACCATCGCTCAGATTGCGGAATTTCACGCGGCTGTTCATGGTGACGACATCGTGCGGCATGGTTTCTGGAGAACACATTTGGGCGCGATCCAGCTCGGCGTTTAAGGCGTCAGCAATCGGTAAACCCGCAAACGCAGGTTGCTCCAACAGGCGGTCAATGCGCTCAGCATCGAGGTCGTTAATGATGATAGTTGGTCTGGACATTTATTACTCCATGTCGTCGATACTGCGGGTGCGCAGGTAAATAATCCCAAAAGAAAACCCTCACCGTCAGGCGGCAAGGGTTTAGCTTTTATGATGATACTGAGACTTACCCCAGGTTTGAAGTGATTTAGTTCACATTCAGGCGATCAATAACCGACTTTGTCGAGGATAAACTGCTTGCCGCAGTTTCCAGGATGCGCTTGCGGCAGGAACGATGCTGCGGAAAGCGGGGCATTAATGGTGGCTGCCTTGAGCGTAAACTGGATTTCAGTCAGGTAGGCCGGATTACCATGACAGCTTAACTTCACTGCCTTCACGCTTTCTTTACCCCAGGTTTTCGCGACGGCGGCGTCAAATGCGTTGCGGCTGACGGTTTGTCCGTAATTGTCGGCAATAAATTTGCCGAGTTCGGTATTTTTTATCTCGCTATTCATTCGCACCATAGTGCCAAAGTACGCGTCAGGATCGAAACCAAAACAGGCGCCGTGCTTGGCATATTCGTAACGTTCGAGACACGATGTTCCGCCAGCGCCGGGCATCACAGCGCTCAGTTTTGCGGCGCTTTCCAGCGAAATCCCCGTTTCTGGCGCGGCGCATTTGCGACTGGCACGAGCCTCCGGCAGGTTTGGTATAGGGCGCGTGGCGCAGCCAAAGCGCATCCACCTACGATTATCTACACCGCGGGCAGCAATCGATTTTGGCAGGCCAGGCCACAGACCGTGAACGGTCAGGAAATCTGCTTTATTTGCAGTTTCTTTTTGCAGGCGGCATTCGTCGGGTTCCTGACGATTACGTTCGTGTTGGCTCTGACAAAAACCGGTTTGCCAGGAGAGCGCCAGCACATAGCGATCAAAGTCACCGTACTGTTTTGCCTGAAGTTGTTCGGCCTGGGCCGCAGAAACCGGCAGCAGAAGTGCCGCCAGCAAAGAGCAATAACGCCGTGTCGATGTCATGATGAATTCGGATACTTATATAATTTCTGAATGTCATCTATTAAATCATAAAAAAAGCCGCTCAGGTTTAGCTGAGCGGCATCATTTTCGTTACGCGTTTTTGCTAAGGACTAAGAAGTACGATTAGCTCCACATTGCCAGAATCGGCCAGCCGACCAGCAGAAGCATGGCGATATAGATAACGCCGAAGATGGCGCCCAGACGCCAGTAGTCTTTGGACTTCACATAACCACAGCCGTAGATGATCACGCCAGGGCCGGTGGCATACGGTGTCAGACAACCCATGATACCGATGGACAGCACCAGCAGAATACACAGATGCTCCATTGGCACGCCCGGGATCCCTTTACCGACCGCCAGAATTACTGGCAGCATGGTCGCGGTATGCGCAGACAGGCTGGCAAACAGGTAGTGAGCAAAGTAGAACACCAGTACCAGCACGATCACAGTCGCGTTAGGTGAGAAGCCTTCCAGGTGTGAGCTCATGGTGTTAGCGAACCAGTCGATAAAACCGGAACGGGTTAAGCCGTTGGCCATTACCACCAGGGTGGCAAGGTTGACCAGCGTGTTCCATGCGCTGTTATAGCGGGTGATGTCTTTCCACGGTACTACGTGCAGAGCCAACATTAGAGAAACCGCCAGCAGACCCACGGCGGTGGCATCAATCAGCTTGCCGCCGAATACCCACAGACCCAGGCTCAGCAGCACCAGACCGATCAGGGTCATCTCTTTACGGGTCAGTTTACCCATGGTTTTCAGTTCGTCACCGGCCCATGCGGCAACTTCTGCACTGTGAGTGACTTCGGGTTTGTACAGAACGTAGGATAACCACGGCGCAACGATCAGCAAAATAATACCGACTGGCAGGAAGCTGAGGAACCATTGCAGCCAGCTGATCTGAATACCGGCAATTTTGTTAACGAATTCCAGACCCAGTACGTTTGGCGCAGCGCCGGTAACGAACATAGAGGAGCTCAGGCTGGTACTGATCACCATCATCCACATCAGATAACCGCCGATACGGCGAGCTGACGGATCGTTCGGGAATGATTTAAACAGCGGCGGCAGGTTCTTGATAACCGGGAAAACGGTACCACCGGTACGCGCGGTGTTCGACGGTGTAAATGGCGCCAGCAGGATGTCGATAATAACAATCGCATAGCCCAGTGTCAGGGTACGTTTCCCCATGAACTTCACCAGGAACAGCGCGATACGACGACCCAGACCGGTGACTTCATAACCCAGTGCGAAGATGAACGCACCAAACACCAACCAGACGGTGGTGCTGGAGAAGCCAGCCAGACCCCACTTCAGTGCCTGTTTGCCGGCGTGAAAGGTGGGGTCTGCCAGTTCTGTGGCATCAAACAGCAGGTAGTTGCTGCCGATAACGCAAATTGTCACGGCGATAAAGCTGATCGCTGTTGCCGGGATAGGCTCGAGGATCATACCGACAATCATGGCCACAAACACGGCAAAGTAGTGCCAGGCCTGCGGGGGCATTCCATCAGGGACGGGGATAAGAAACATGACACCCATGACGACCAGCGGGGCCAGTAACTTCCATATACTATCTTTTGATAAAGACATGAATGATTCTCCGGAAAGGATCTTTAATGGTGATAATGATGAACTTGTGAAATCTGAGCTAAGAACCAGGTGACAATCAGCAGATCGGCACAGCCCCCGGGACTGAGGTTGCGTTCAATGCACTGTTGATCGAACTGGTGCAGGTAATTGAGATCGGCGGGGGTGCGAATTCCCCCTTGCTGCAATAATGTGGCAGATTGCTGCTGTAACCAGCGCAGACCCTCAGCGCCACCGCGGGAAGCTACGTTGGTATCGCCGTTGATTGCCATAAGCAGCAGTAAGGTATCGAGCAATGCCAGTTCAGGATCGCGACCCTGAGACAGCAATGCGCGGTAGTGCGGTAACGCGTGGTGGATCACTAATGGATAGCCCGCTTCAGCTTCACCGCGAGCCCCGGTTAATCCCAGTTGTTGATACAGACGTTGGCCAGCCGTGAGTTGTTGATTGTTCTGGCGCAGTTCGCGCTCGGTCAGGCCGCGGCAAAAGGCTGCTGCTGTAGAGCAAATGGTTTCAGGTGTGACGGTCTGGCTGAGCTGGTGCAGGCGACCAATGGCGGCGCACAGCAATCCCAGCGAAAAGATACTGCCTTTATGGGTGTTCACCCCGGCAGTGGCGCGAAACATCTCGGCCTCGCAGGCCATCCCCACCGGACGCAGTCCTTTCAGCACATCTTCAGGTACCAGTTGCGCGCTGAAGGCCCCGTATTCGACGAAACGCGGCAGCCAGGCGTGAATCGCCTCGGCGCTGCGGTGAAAGTCATCCAGCGCCATGTCTTTGTGCGCGCCGTTGTTAATACGATCCACCAGACCGGGTTTGGGAGACAGGTTGACTTCCGTCAGCATGGCACGCCACGCGAGCGTCGCGTACGCTTCTGGTAAATCCTGAGGAAGAACGGCGGATTTAGTCGATGTTGCGGGAATCGGCATCATGCAGCAGTTCCTCCATGCGAATAAGTAACTCGGAAAGCGTGTGGCTTTTACCCCGCGCGCAGTCGGCTGCGCTTTGCTCGCACAGCAGGCAGCGGCGTGCAGGGAGCGTGAAATGACGGCGAGACAGGATTTCTCCTTCCGGAGTCAGGACATCGAGGTCCCATAACCGTCCCAGCGGGTGTGAATGCTCAAGCTCTATGGTGGCGAGCTTGAGGTCGTGTGCCGGGGCCTCTATAGACAACAGACCTTCCGGCCCGCTGGCAGAAACCCGCGCATTTTGCTCCCTGACAACCCAGCCCGATTGTTCCGCCAGCGTGAGCAGGGCAGTGATACCGTGATTAAAAATGCGACGAGTGAGTTCGCTGTCTTTAATCGGACCCGGTGCGACCACGGTAAAAGAGACCAGTGGCACGCAGTGGCGGGTGAGCCAGGCATGCTGCCGTGCTTGTCTCTCATCGCGGCTGGCGAGCAGCTCGGGAATAGAAACCGCGTGGCAGGTGGCATGTTCAGGGAGCAGGTGCATGGCTTATTCCTTCACCTGATGCACAACATCAATCACTGAACCGTCGCGGTAACGCACAACGGCAATCACCCGGTCGGTGAATTCGATGGCGCGTGGCTGACCGGTAAGCTGCTGTGCACGCTCGCGCAGCCAGTCGATGGAGACCACTTTCATCCCCGCTTCCTGCAAACGTTCAGCCAGTTCAGGACGTGCAGGGTTGACGGCGATACCGTGGTCAGTGACCAGGATGTCAATGCTGGAGCCAGGGGTGACGCAGGTCAGCACGTTATCAACCAGCGTCGGGATGCGACCGCGAACCAATGGGGCGACGATAATCGACAGCGCAGCACCGACAGCGGTATCGCAGTGGCCACCGGATGCGCCGCGCAGCACACCGTCGGAGCCGGTCAGCACGTTGACGTTGAAGTTCGTATCCACTTCCAGTGCGCTCAGCACTACGACATCCAGACGGTCAACCGATGCGCCTTTCGAACCCCAGTTAGCGTACTGGTTAGCGCTGATCTCAATATGGTTTGGATTGCGGGCCAGGGATTTTGCGGCGGCACTGTCGAAGCTCTGTACATCCAGCAGTTTGCGGATTAACCCTTTTTCATGCAGGTCAACGATGGTGGCAGTGATGCCGCCCAGTGCGAAGTCGGCGCGGATGTCGCGGCTGCGCATTTTGTCTTCCAGGAAGCGGGTTACGGCCAGCGAGGCGCCACCGGTACCGGTCTGCAAAGAGAAGCCCTCATTGAAGTAGCCGGAGTTGGCAATCACCTCTGCCGCGCTGCGAGCGATCAGCAGCTCACGCGGGTTGGTCGTCATGCGGGTTGCATCGGCGCCAATTTTGTCCGCATCACCGACCTGCTCGATCTGCACGATCAGATCCACCTGATCCTGGGTGATACTGGCCGGATTATGCGGGTAGCTCAGCAGTTGTTCGGTCAGCAGGACCACCTGTTTAGCGTTATCGGCATCGACACGGGCGTAGCCGAGTGAGCCACAGCAGGCTTTACCGGTGTAGCCGTTAGCATTACCAAACTGGTCGCAGGACGGTACGCCGAGGAAGGCTACGTCAATGCTTAACTCACCGCTTTGCACCAGGTGTACGCGACCGCCGTGAGAGTGGACCTGCACAGGTTCAGCCAGTAAACCGCGGGAGATCTCTTCCGCCAGCGGACCACGCAGACCGGAAGTATAAATGCGGCTGACGACGCCCTGACGAATGTGTTCCACCAGCGGAGCGTGACAGTCGCTCAGGGAGCTGGACGCCAGCGTCAGGTTTTTAAAGCCCATGGCGGCAATGGTATCCATCACCAGGTTAATGGTCAGGTCGCCACCGCGGAAGGCGTGGTGGAAAGAGATGGTCATTCCATCCTGTAAACCTGAACGGCGAATAGCGTCTTCCAGGTTAGCGCACAGTTTTTTGTCGCGGGGTTTTTGCGCCTGTAACGCGACTTTTGCGCTGCTGTGGAAAGCGGAAAGGTCGCTTTCAGCATGACGGCTCCAGGTCGCCACGCGATCCTGTCGTTGAGACTGTTCGATTTTCTGCGTCATTTTTTTGCCTTATTCTTCGCGAATGCCGGAAAGTTCTGCACGGGAGATAACCAGAAGGGCGCGCTCGATAACCGGGCTGTCGACCATCTTGCCGTTCAGGGAGACAACGCCACGGCCTTCGCGAGCGGCGGCTTCAGCGGCTTCTACAACCAGACGGGCGTGCGCCAGTTCTTTGCGCGTTGGCGCATACAGGTTGTGCAGGAGTTCGATCTGGCGCGGGTTGATGAGCGATTTACCGTCAAAACCCAGTTGCTTGATGTGTGCGGCTTCATGCAGGAAACCGGCTTCGTTATTGGCATCGGAATAAACGGTGTCAAATGCCTGAATGCCCGCAGAGCGTGCCGCCTGCAAAATAGAGCAGCGGGCAAACAGCAGTTCGGTGCCTTCCGGCGAACGCTCGGTGCGCAGGTTACGCACGTAATCTTCTGCACCCAGGGCAATACCGATCAGACGTTCAGAGGCGTGAGCGATTTCAACGGCGCGGGTGATGCCCAGCGGTGATTCAATAGCAGCGAGCAGACCGGTGCTGCCAGGTTCGCGACCGCAGGCGTTTTCGATACGCAGAATTTCGCTTTCGATGTCGATAACATCCTGTGCAGTATCCGTTTTAGGTAAACGCACGATGTCAGCGCCACCGCGAACGACCGCTTCGAGGTCATTGATACCCCATTCAGAATCGAGGGCATTTACGCGAACAATGGTTTCAACGTCGTGATACAGCGGGTGCTGCAGCGCGTGGTACACCAGACGACGCGCGGTATCTTTCTCGCGCAGTGCGACGGAGTCTTCCAGGTCGAACATCAGCGCATCTGCCGGGTAGATAAACGAGTTGCTGATCATTGCGGCATTGGCGCCCGGTACGAACAACATGCTACGGCGTGTGCGGGATTTACGTTGTTGCAAAGATTCAGAAATCACTGGCAATCCTCCCATGGCAGTGCCGGAATGCCGCTGGCGCGGGCCAGTAATGCTTCCAGTCGCGCACGTAAAATGCAGTCCAGTGCGCCTTTATCATCAACATTTAATTGCACGCCGCGTACGTTGTAGCGGGACAGAACGTCGAGGATGGTGGTGCGAATGGCATCACCAAATTGTTTTTCAACGCTACTGTTAACCTGCAGGTCGATATCCTGCGTATCGAGCGGGGCGATGCGAATCATCACATCACCGGACTCGAGAGTGCCTGCGACGGCTGCCTGCTTTATTTTCATTTTTCACCTGTTGCTAATGCGGGGGTATTTTGGCGGACTACCGCACCTGGCGAGGTTCTCTCAAGCATGTTTTGCAGGTAGTGCAACGTGGCTTCAGGAACCAGAGGGGCGATAGCCGTGAGATCTTTTTTAACCAGCAGCTTGCGTACCCAGGAGGCGGAAATCGGCATCTCCTGGAAGCACAGCCGCTCAATTTCCACCAGTTCAATCGGTGGGGCGGGGAGCGTTGGGGTCTCCAGCCAGTAGCGCATGTCGTTGTTGTACTGGGAGGTGACGGTGCAATACGGTTCGGTACCGACGAAGCGGTGCGTGACGCCAAGTGCCGGGGCCAGATACTGGCGGAAGATTTTCAGGTCTATTTCGGTGTAGCAGTGGTTAATGACGCTCTGCTCTTTAATGAAGTAGCACGGGAACGTGGCGCGAGAAATGATGTATTCCGATCCGCGATGCACGGTTAAATGCGGAATATCTTTTGTTCCCTTAAGTACCAGATCCAGACGGTCTTCATACGGAAAGCGTGAGGTGTCTTCTTTTACCAGAAACAGATGTAGCCAGTCGCACTGTGCCGCTGCCTGTTGGATCAGAAAACGATGACCGTTGGTAAAAGGGTTGGCGTTCATGACGATACAGCCAATTTTTTTTCCTTCGCGACGCTGTTTTGTCAGCGATTCGGCGTAACGCTTCAGACGCGTGGTGCTGTTTTCCATCAGCACCATAATGCCCGGTACGCTGGTCAGCGTAGAGAAGCCACACTGCTTAAACAGCGCTTCGTATTCGGTTTTGGTATAGATGAAGAGGTGCGTACAGTGGCGTTCATACGCGAGATTGATCAGCTCAGTGGCGAGCGTCAGGGCTAAGCCTTCGCCGCGCACGGTTTCGCTGATAGCCACGCATTTAATGATATTTCCGGCAATACCGCCGCAGGCAATCAGGCGGTCATCACGGGTGACGGTGATAAATATTTCAACGGTCGTATCCACGCTCAAATCATTCTCTTTCAGAAATTGAGCGATAGCCGCCATCTTTTTATTTTCTGAGCGCTTCACGTGCGAGAATATATTATTACCGAACATAGTAAAAAGTGTCCTGATGGTATATTTGTTACTGGCTTTTAGGTTTTGTTGCCAGGGTTAGCAACCTGATAACGTTTTGTTTGCAAATGAAGGGAAGGTTTTTTTATTACGGAGTATTTCTTTTTTTCCCTACTGCATACATCGTAAGGGGTATTTTAGAGGTAAATTTTGATTTATTTCACAATACGTTAGAAGGTTTTTATGTGTTTTATGGTTTTAAGTTTTTTAATTAATTTAACTCTGAAATAGCGCGTGGTTTTAATTTGTTTAATTGATTTAAGGTGGGGAATCTGTAACGATCCTATTTTATGCCGTGACTTGTAAATAAAACATTTTCATTACAAATACAAAAAAATAAGTTGCGGTTAACGTCGTTGAGGAAAAATTATGTCACAACATAAAAATAAAACACGGTTTTCTTTTTTCCGCAGACTGGCGTTTCCATTGCGTATTTTCCTGCTGATCCTGGTCGTTTCCATTTTTATCATCGCCGCGCTGGCGAAATACTTCACCGCCAGTTTTGAAGACTACCTGACAACGCACGTCCGTGATATGGCAATGAACCAGGCGAAAATCATCGCCTCTAACGACAGTATCATCACTGCGGTGAAGCATCGCGATTACACGCGTCTGGCGACCATTGCCGACAAGCTTCAGAGCGGGACTGATTTCGATTATGTGGTGATCGGTGATGAGAACTCTATTCGTCTCTACCATCCGAATCCGCAAAAAATTGGCTACCCAATGCAGTTCACCAAGCCCGGTGCGTTGGCAAATGGGGAAAGCTACTTTATTACCGGGATGGGATCTATTGGGTTGGCAATGCGCGCTAAAACGCCCATTTTTGATGATGATGGCAAGATTATTGGCGTGGTTTCGATAGGTTATTTGATCAGTAAAATCGACAGTTGGCGATCGGATTTTTTACTGCCGATGGCGGGTGTGTTTCTTCTGCTGCTGTTGTTACTGATGCTGCTCTCCTGGTTTTTTGCCGCCCATATTCGCCGCCAGATGCTGGGAATGGAGCCCAAACAAATTGCCCGTGTGGTGCGCCAACAGGACGCGTTATTTAGCTCGGTATACGAAGGCTTGATTGCCGTTGACCTGGACGGGTGCATAACTGCTATCAATCGCAGTGCGCGAAAAATGCTGGGGCTTCCGTCGCCAGGGCGGCAGTGGTTGGGGAAACCCATTGATGAGGTTGTTAATCCGTCGGACTTTTTCACCCAGCAGATTGCGGAGCAACGTCAGGATGCGATGGTGAATTTTAACGGGCTAAGTGTTATCGCCAACCGTGAGGCTATCCGTTCCGGCGATGAATTACTCGGGGCGATTATCAGTTTTCGTAGCAAAGATGAAATAGCCACCCTCAATGCCCAGCTGACACAAATCAAACAATATGTTGAGAGCCTGAGAACACTGCGTCATGAACATCTGAACTGGATGTCGACCATTAATGGCCTGCTGCAAATGAAAGAATACGATCGCGTGCTTGAGATGGTGCAGGGGGAATCCCAGGCCCAGCAGCAGCTGATTGATGACCTGCGCGGTGCCTTTGCCGATCGCCAGGTTGCCGGTCTGCTGTTTGGTAAAGTCCAGCGTGCGCGGGAATTGGGGCTCAAAATGACGATTGTTCCCGGAAGTCAACTTCATCAACTTCCCGAAGGGCTGGATAGCACAGAGTTTGCAGCAATTGTTGGCAATCTGCTTGATAATGCATTTGAGGCCAGCTTACGTACCCAACAAGGGAATAAGGTTGTTGAACTGTTTCTGAGTGATGAAGGGGATGAGGTCATCATTGAAGTTGCCGACCAAGGGTGCGGCGTACCGGAAGCGTTACGTGAAAAAATATTTGAACAGGGTGTGAGCACCCGTACCGATGAACCAGGTGAACATGGCATCGGTTTGTATCTGATTGCAAGTTATGTGAGGCGCTGTGATGGGGTTATTACGCTTGAAGATAACACCCCCTGCGGCACTTTATTTTCTCTATTTCTTCCGAAAGTGAAAAAAAACGATGACGGAACCATTAACGCTATTGATCGTTGAGGATGAAACGCTGCTGGCGGAGATGCATGCTGAATATATCCGCCATATACCCGGTTTCAGCCAGATCTGGTTGGCGGGGAACCTGGAGCAGGCGCGGATGATGATCGCGCGTTTTAAGCCCGGTCTGATTCTTCTCGATAACTATTTACCGGACGGTAAGGGCATTACCCTTCTACATGAGTTGACTCAGGCACGCTACCCTGGCGGCGTGGTGTTTACTACGGCTGCCAGTGACATGGATACGGTGTCAGAGGCGGTGCGCGGCGGGGCGTTTGATTATCTGGTCAAACCGATTGCCTACGAGCGACTGGGGCAGACGCTAACGCGCTATCAGCAGCGCAGACGCATGCTGGCGGGTAACGACAGTGCCAGTCAAAAGCAGATTGATGAAATGTTTAACGCTTATGCGCGGGGTGAACCAAAAGGGGATTTGCCTACGGGTATTGATGCGCTAACGCTGAATGCGGTGCTGAAATTATTCGCTGATCCGACGGTACACCATACCGCTGAGACCATTGCACAGGCGTTGACCATCAGCCGCACAACCTCCAGGCGTTATCTGGAGTACTGTGCCAGCCGGCATTTGATTATTGCGGAGATTATTCACGGGAAAGTTGGGCGGCCGCAGCGTATTTACCACGGCGGCTAATACACATCATCCTTTAAGCTGCCTCTTTGTTGGCTGCGTGAAGAAACCCCAGTCACATAGTTGTCTATGCTCCTGGGGATGTCTCCACTTGCCGCCTCGATGCAGCTGAAATGATTTTGTGTATCAACTCAGTTATTGGCGGGTAGCGTTAGCCACCCATTACGGCAGTTGTAGCGGGCACCATCACTTCCGTGGCGATAATGACAATCAGTAGCCCGACCATCACCGGCACAGACGTGCGCTTGACCACTTCAAACGGTGAAATCTTCGCCATACCCGCAACGGCAACGACCACACCAGAGACCGGGGAGATCGTACGCCCCAGGTTCGACGCTTGCAGCATCGGGATGGAGAGGTAAGCGGGGTTAATGCCTGAAGAGTGCGCTAGTTTTGGGATCATCTCAACGAAGGCATAGAACGGGGCATTACCGGAGCCGGTGGTCATTGCTGCCAGCATGGTCAGAATAACCAGCACCAGCATCAGAATAATGCTTGCGGAGCCAAACGAGGTGGCGATCGAGATCAGGCTCTGAATAAAGCCGATAGTGCTCAGACCCTGGGCGAAAACTCCGGCGGCAACTAACAGCATTACCACGTTAGCAAAGGCATCAGCCATGCCGCGGTAGGCCACTTCCAGACCTGAGAAAACCTTCTGGGTATTGAACCCGCGGACAAACTCCAACACTGCGGCAATAAGCATGCACAGCACCAGAATGGTAATGATGTGCAGTTGCGGTCCCCACTTACCATCAAAAATGAGAACCCCGACAATCGGAGTAAACGGCAGGATGGCGTAAAACGATGGCGCGGTGGTGGTGATTTCGGCCACGTCTAACATTTCGTGAGAAACGTTCTCTTTTTTGTCCAGATAGCGCTGCCAGAAAAAGTGGGCAATCGCCATGCCGATAATGGCGGCAATGGAAATCGGCAGCGTGGTTTTAAATGCGAAGTCGATCAACGGCATTTCTGCGGCTTTGGCGGCGAGAACCACATCACCAGAAGTGGGGGATAGAATGATGGCGGCAGGGGAGGCGCAAATGGCCGCCGCAGCACCACGGCTGATACCCACGTTAACCATGACCGGAAAGAGGGTTGCCATCAGCAGTACGCCCAGCCCCGTCGCTGAAGAAACCGCCAGTGACATCAGGCAGGCGACAAAGTAGGCGGCAATCATTAACACATAGGGTGAGTTGATATATTGCAGTGGTTTGGAAGCCAGTTTAACCACCATATCGTTTGCACCAATATGCGTCATGTAGGCGGCAAAACCACACAGCATCATGATCATCATGCCGAGATCGCCACCGCGGCTCATCAGCAAAATTTTAATGTATTCAACGATGTCTGTTGCTGTGTAGCCTGTGCTTTCGGCACTACCGGGCAAAACTTTATGACCCATCAGGGCGCTGATAATCAGTAAAACCAGGCCACCGACAAACAGTACGCCGGTCGCGGAATAACCTTTAATGATGTAGCGCGCTACACCCACAATAACCATAACTCCGATAAGGAGTTCTATAAATGTCAACATTATTTCCCCTGTCACATTGACGCCCAGAAAGTAAAAAAACTAAAAAAAGCATAAAACGGTGAGAGAATGTGCCTAATAAACGGATAACCCTCGCTGATTGAAATCAATAAAAATACGGATTAAACCAATGGCTGAGCCATTTTTTCAACATAGCGGATGAACCGGGAATGCTGCAATCAAAAAGTGTGAAGTCGTCTGTGGTTGTGTGGGATTTGACATTGAATTGATCTTGTTTTGTTTTCTAATTGTTAATTTATTTAACTTTTGCATGTAAAATGAACAATTTATTGATATTAATAGAGTAATGACCGTTTCAGATAAGGCTCGGGAAATATAAGGGAAATAAACTACGCGCATACGAAGGGAATATTCTGATTTTTAACCCTAAGCATTTTCGTTAAGTTAACATTAAGGATGGCTTTGCTACAATTAATGCAGAACCCCAGAATGGTAATTACGTTGTGATTGTCGCGAAGCGCTATTTCCTGTTTATTTCATTTGTTTTTATTCAGTTGGCTGTTATTCCACAGGCCACAGCTGAAGATAAAGGTTGGTTTGATACCTTCACAGATAATGTCAGTGAAACCTGGCAGCAGCCGGAGCATTATGACCTGTACGTGCCCGCCATTACCTGGCATGCGCGATTTGCCTACGATAAAGATAAAACAGATCGTTACAATGAACGCCCCTGGGGAGCGGGATTTGGTCAGTCCCGTTGGGATGATAAAGGCAACTGGCACGGGCTGTATATTATGGCCTTTAAGGATTCCTACAATAAGTGGGAGCCCATCGGAGGATATGGTTGGGAAAAAACCTGGCGCCCGCTGGCCGATGATAACTTCCATACTGGTCTGGGCTTTACCGCCGGTTTCACCGCGCGTGATAACTGGAACTACATTCCTGTGCCGGTAATACTGCCACTGGCATCGATAGGTTATGGTCCGGCAACATTTCAGATGACCTACATACCCGGTACGTATAATAACGGGAATGTCTATTTTGCCTGGATGCGTTTCCAGTTTTGATGAACGATGCGTATTGTTATGTAACTAAGCATAAACCATTAAAAAACAATTAGTTACGAACTTTACTGCAAAAATAACGCGACATTTATCACTTTTTGGCAAAGTTCGACTGGACAAAGTCCACCACAATTGTTGTACTGATACCCGACACAGCATTTGTGTCTATTTTTCATGTAAAGGTAATTTTGATGTCTAAGATTAAAGGTAACGTTAAGTGGTTTAATGAGTCCAAAGGATTCGGTTTCATTACTCCGGAAGATGGCAGCAAAGATGTGTTCGTACACTTCTCTGCAATCCAGACCAATGGTTTTAAAACTCTGGCTGAAGGTCAGCGTGTAGAGTTCGAAATCACTAACGGTGCCAAAGGCCCTTCTGCTGCAAACGTAACCGCTCTGTAAGCATACGACAGCAAGAATTCAAAACCCGCTTAATTGCGGGTTTTTTTATCTTCAGTGTGCCGAAGAAGCGGAAACCAGCCAGAACGCCAGGGCGGTCATCGCAAAAGACCCCAACAGATTGATCAGTACGTTCACCATTGCCCAGCCAAAACGTCCGTCTTGCAGTAAAAACACCACCTCTGCTGAGAATGTTGAGAAGGTGGTCAGCCCGCCGCAAAAGCCTGTCGTAATCAATACCTTCCACATAGGGTCAATGTGGGTCATGCGATTGAACCACGCCAGCCCCATGCCAATGATAAACGCCCCAATTAAGTTTGCAGCCAGCGTGCCGAAGGGAATCGCTTGATGAAGGGGGTTAAATCGCATACTCAACAGCCATCTGGCTACGCTACCTGTACCACCGCCAATAAAAACCGCTAAAAGGAGTTGTGACACTGCATAATCCTGCTATTTGATTGTATATAGTGTGAGTGTAACGCTGAATAATCATTATTGGCGAGCCTAACCGTTTTTTCAGGAGGGAGTATGTTCGTTGCTGCAGGGCAATTCGCCGTGGGTCCCTCATGGGAGAAAAATGCCGAAACGTGCGTATCATTGATGTCCCAGGCCGCGGGCGAGGGCGTCTCATTGTTGGTCTTACCCGAAGCGTTGCTGGCCCGTGACGATCTTGACCCTGACCTGTCAGTGAAATCTGCTCAATGGCTGGAAGGGGGATATCTGACGCGATTACTGCGAGAAAGCGTGCAGAATGAGATGACAACGATCCTGACTATTCATGTTCCCTCGCTGCCGGGACGGGCGTTTAACATGCTGGTGGCGCTACGAAGAGGTCAGGTTGTGGCTCATTACGCCAAATTACATCTCTATGATGCTTTTTCGATTCAGGAGTCGCGTAATGTTGATGCAGGCGATGTCGTACCGCCGCTGTTGGACGTGGAAGGTCTTAAAGTCGGTTTGATGACCTGTTACGATTTACGCTTCCCTGAGCTGGCATTAGCACATGCTTTGCAGGGGGCAGATATTCTGGTACTCCCTGCGGCCTGGGTACGCGGCGCGCTAAAAGAACATCACTGGGCTACGCTGCTGGCGGCCAGAGCGTTGGATGCGACCTGCTATCTGATTGCTGCCGGTGAGTGTGGCAATAAGAATATTGGTCAAAGCCGGATAATCGATCCGTTTGGCGTGACGATTGCCGCTGCCGCAGAAACACCCGCGCTGATTGTTACTGAGGTTTCTGCCGAGCGAGTGCGACAGGTCAGGGCGCAACTTCCGGTGTTACGCAACCGACGCTTTGCGCCACCGCAATTATTATGACGTTTTTTTAAACAAGACTTGATTCACCTTGTTACAGATTGCTATTGTGTGCCCGCGTCGAAAGGCCGTTAAAATTCTCAGGTTAATATGGCGCTTTATGCAGCCTGGTTTAAGTGAAGAAGGTATCTATGGGTGAGATTAGTATTACCAAACTGCTGGTGGTTGCCGCACTGGTCGTTCTGCTGTTTGGTACCAAGAAGTTACGTACTCTGGGTGGAGACCTGGGAACGGCAATTAAAGGCTTCAAGAAAGCGATGAACGATGAAAATGCCGATGCGAAGAAAGATGCTGATGGTAGCGTTCAGGCTGAGAAGCTTTCTCATAAAGAGTGATGTCAGGAGCATGATGCTCATACTGCAAACTCTGCATGAAAAAAACCGGCAATTTGCCGGTTTTTTTATTGCTGAAATGTAAGTGAGTATTACGCGATCACTTCACTTCCAGCCCTTTTGCCTGCATGTCTGCATGATATGAAGAACGTACAAATGGACCGCAAGCTGCATGGGTAAAGCCCATCGCCATGGCTTCCGCTTTCATTTCATCGAACTCATCCGGGCTAACATAGCGCTGAACCGGCAGATGGTGACGGCTTGGCTGTAAATACTGCCCCAGCGTTAGCATGGTAACGCCATGACGACGCAGGTCACGCATGACCTCAATGATTTCCGCGTTGGTTTCACCCAGACCCACCATCAGACCTGATTTGGTTGGGATCTCCGGATGGGCTTCTTTGAAACGCTCCAGAAGCTTCAGTGACCAGTTGTAATCTGCACCCGGACGTACATTGCGGTAAATACGCGGTACGTTTTCAAGGTTGTGGTTAAACACGTCTGGCGGCGTTGCGGTGAGGATATCCAGCGCGCGGTCCATTCGACCACGGAAGTCAGGTACCAGCGTTTCGATTTTAATCGACGGGCTTTTCTCACGGATAGCTGTGATGCAGTCCGCAAAGTGTTGAGCACCGCCATCGCGCAGATCGTCGCGATCGACGGAGGTGATGACGACATAGCGCAGCGCCATGTCCGCAATAGTTTGAGCCAGTTTTAACGGTTCGTTGGCATCCGGGGCAACCGGACGGCCGTGGGCAACGTCACAGAATGGGCAGCGGCGGGTACAAATCGCGCCGAGGATCATAAAGGTTGCGGTGCCGTGATTGAAACATTCAGCCAGGTTAGGGCAGGACGCTTCTTCGCAGACAGAGTGCAGGCCATTTTTGCGCATTGCCGCTTTGATGCCCTGGATGCGAGTGGAGTCCGCTGGCAGTTTTATTTTCATCCATTCCGGTTTACGCAGCAGGGCTTCACGCTCTGTTGCCACATTTTTTACCGGGATAAGAGCCATCTTATCGGCATCGCGGTATTTAACACCGCGTTCCATCACAATGGGTTTACTCATAGCTTGCGTGTTCCAGTTGCGAATAACGAAGGAAAGCGTTTCAATTCAAGGGAATGTTGTATTTATCAACTATTTTTGAATTAGTGATACGCAGTATATCATTGAAACGGGCCAGAAAGCAGCCTGACAGGCTGGCAAAATGTAAAATAGTTGTTGTTTTGTGCCATTTGCCACAACATATGCTGCGGCAATGTCTGCCCCGTTTTTAGTCTGCGACGTACTCGTGTGGTGGGTTACCGAGTAGCGCTAATATGTTTGCCAGCAAACGAGGACGAACGCTTTCGGTGGTGGCATGACTATCCCACTGTGAAACTTTCGCCATCTCCATTCCGGCGTAGCCGCAAGGGTTGATGCGCAGGAAAGGCGACAAATCCATATCCACGTTAAGCGCTAAGCCATGGAATGAACATCCTCTACGAATCCGTAACCCTAACGAACAGATTTTCTTTTCACCGACGTAAACGCCTGGCGCATCGGCTCGTGGGTGTGCATCGATACCCATTTCCGCAAGCGTGTTTACCACGGTTTGTTCCAGCAGCGTGACCAGTTCGCGAACGCCCAGTTTTCGGCGTTTGAGGTTCAACAGGACATACATCACCTGTTGGCCTGGGCCGTGGTACGTTACCTGACCGCCACGATCGCTCTGAATAACGGGGATATCACCCGGCACCAGAACGTGTTCTGCTTTACCTGCCTGCCCCTGAGTGAAGACCGGATAATGCTCTACCAGCCAGATTTCATCATGACTGTTTTCATCGCGGGTATCGGTGAATTCGTGCATGGCCTGAGAGATTGGCTCGTAAGGCTGAAGACCGAGCTGGCGGACAAGAATTTTATCCTGATACAAAACGGTATCTCCGTAGATACTCACATCGAGTAGAGAATATAAAGAGGGGAAAGTATATCACAGGGGAAGGAGAGAGAGGTTACCCGAGCAGAATGCAACGGGTAACCGACAGGCTGTTACAGCACCATACGTACGATGTCGATGTTGCCTAATTCTTCGTACAGGGTTTCAACCTGCTCAATGTGCGTAGCAGTGATGGTGATAGAGACCGAGTGGTAGTTGCCTTTGCTGCTCGGTTTTACTGTTGGAGAGTAATCACCTGGCGCATGGCGCTGTACCACTTCAACCACCTGATCAACCAACTCCGGCAACGCCTGCCCCATTACTTTGTAAGTAAATGGAGTAGGGAATTCAAGCAGTTCGTTAAGTTTGGTTTTCATGTCAGCTCCGGCGTTACATCAAAAAATAATAACTCCCACGCTGAGTGGGAGTTATCTGGATACCTAGTATATGGGGACGTAAATCACACTTTCAAGTGCTCAATTTTTAGCCAAACCAATGATGAAACATTAATTTAATGTAATCAATGATTTTACCAAAGAAGTTGCCTTCAGGGATTTCCTGCAGGACCACCAGCGGGCGCTGTTCAATGGTTTTGCCGTCGAGCTGGAAATTGATGGTGCCGACAACCTGGTTTTTCTGCAGCGGCGCGTGCAGTTCAGTGGTGTTCAGCACATAGCTCGCTTTCAGATCTTTCATACGGCCGCGCGGAATGGTCAGGTAGACATCTTTATCAACACCTAACGAGGCACGATCGGTATTACCAAACCAAGCCGGTTCAGAGGCAAATTCTTTGCCGACCTTCAGTGGGTTCACGGTTTCAAAGAAACGGAAGCCCCAGGTCAGCAGCTTTTTGCTTTCGGTTTCACGACCTTTATAGGTACGACCGCCCATGACGGCAGAGATCAGACGCATCTGACCTTCGGTTGCGGATGCCACCAGGTTATAGCCCGCTTTATCGGTGTGACCGGTTTTAATCCCGTCAACATTCAGGCTGTTATCCCACAGCAGGCCGTTACGGTTTAACTGACGAATGCCGTTGAAAGTGAACTCTTTTTCTCGGTAGATAGAGTATTCGTTAGGCACGTCGCGAATCAGCGCCTGACCAATCAACGCCATGTCACGTGCTGAGCTGTACTGACCTTCAGCATCCAGACCGTGGACGGTCTGGAAGTGGGTGTTTTTCAGTCCCAGCGCATTCACATAGCTGTTCATCAGGCCGACGAAAGCATCCTGACTACCGGCAGCAAAGTCAGCCATTGCCACGCAAGCGTCGTTGCCGGATTGCAGGTTAATACCACGGATCAATTGTGAAACGGGAACCTGCATTCCCGGTTTCAGGAACATCAGCGATGAACCTTTAAACACCGGGTTACCGGTAGCCCACGCGTCATTGCCCACGGTGACCAAATCGGTTTCTTTGAATTTCCCGGCTTTCATGGCCTGACCGATGACATAGCTGGTCATCATTTTGGTCAGGCTGGCGGGGTCGCGGCGAGTGTCCGCATTCTGTTCGGCCAGAACCTTTCCTGAATTGTAATCAATCAGGATATAGGACTCCGCGTCGATCTGCGGAACGCCCGGGATCATGGTTTTAATATTCAGGTCATCGGCATGGGCAGCAGAGAGAGAGGCTGCGCAGAGAGCCGCGGTGAGCGCGATGCGCTGCACGAAACGAGCGGAAAAAGTGGTCTTCATGGTCTGAACTACGACGTCCGTGATGAAAGTAAAAAAAGTGCCCTACTATAGCAAATGCGTAACTTACAGGCATCCGACTTTCCACATGACTTTGTTAATGTCATTGACAGAAATTGACAGAACGGGTGCCTGCTTTACGTTACTACACGCCGGTGATGAAGGACTGTAATTGCGCTTCGGATTGCAGGCGCTGCTGCAATGTACTGGCTTCCGCTTTGCTGGTGAACGGCCCCATCTGGATACGCCATACGGCACCGTTTTGTACCACGCGGCCCGGCACGCCAAACTGCTGGCTCAGTCGTTTTTGGTACTGCTGCGCACGGGCCTGCTCGCTGACGGCACCCACCTGAACGACATAACGGCCATTGGTTGCAGCAACGGGTGTAGCAGCGGCCGGAGCAGATACCGGTGCTGACACTGTTGCAGGCGCTGTTGTTACGGGCTGTGGAGCCGGTGTGGGTTCGCTGCCTTCGAGCACGCCTGCGGCGAGCGTAGTTGGCGCACCAAGGAAACCATTGCTGTTAACTGGCGCACCGGTAGCGTCATCGCTTTTCAGCGTTGAATTACTGATAGGACGAATATCGCCTTGCGGCTGGTCTGCGTCCGGTGCAGAAGGCATAGTGTTACCCCCGCTTAAATCAGGACGAGACGGCAGGGCGTAAGTCTGTTTTGCGACCGTCGTACACGCCATACCAGGGCCTGACAACGAACCGTCTTGCGCGACGATTATCGGATCAATACGCACTTTCGTATTGTTCGAGGTGTTCAGACGATCGGCCGCAGCGCGTGAAAGTGAAATCACGCGATCGTTGCCATAAGGACCACGATCGTTAATCCGTACGACGATCATCCTGCCGTTTGCCAGGTTGGTAATTCGGGCGTAGCTGGGAACCGGTAATGTCGGATGCGCAGCGGTGAGCTGCATGGGATCAAATGCCTCACCGGATGCGGTTAAATTGCTGCCGGGTTCCGCATCATAGATTGCGGCCAATCCGGCCTGGCTAAAGCGAGAGGGATCCTGAACAATTTTATAGCTTTTACCATCACGCTGGTAATCCTGATTAGCCGTTGGGTTCAGGGGTTCAAAACGCGGATCGGCTCCGCTGATTTCAACAATCGGACCATTACACACCGCTGGTTGCGGCGCGACAGCACCCTGTTGCTGACCATCATCATTCGAACACGCCGCGAGCATTCCTGCTGCGATGCAGATTCCAAGCCACTGCTTACGCATTGCGTACCCCTTACACGCTTTTCGACAACATTTTTCTATGGGTGTGGATCGACATCACAATCCCGAACCCGGCCATCAGCACAATCAGTGCAGAGCCTCCGTAACTGACCAGCGGGAGTGGAACCCCTACTACGGGCAGAATACCGCTCACCATACCAATATTTACGAAGACATAAACGAATAATATCAACATTAAACCACCGGCCATGACGCGACCAAAAGTGGTTTGCGCTCGGGCGGCAATCCATAGCCCACGCATAATCAGCAAAATGTACAGCGCCAGCAGAATTAAGATCCCTACTAGCCCAAGCTCTTCGGCTAACACCGCAAAGATAAAGTCGGTGTGGCGTTCGGGTAAAAATTCAAGCTGTGACTGCGTACCGTGCAGCCAGCCTTTGCCGCTCAGACCGCCGGAACCAATAGCAATTTTAGACTGAATAATGTGATATCCCGCGCCCAGTGGGTCGGTTTCAGGGTCGAGAAGCATCATCACGCGCTGACGCTGGTAATCATGCATCAAGAAGAACCACAGTATCGGGATAAACGCGGCGACCAGAACCACAGCCACGCCGATTAAGCGCCAGCTTAAGCCCGACAGGAACAGCACAAACAGGCCGGAAAGGGCAACAAGGATAGAGGTCCCGAGGTCAGGTTGCGCGGCGACCAGCAGCGTCGGCATGAAAATCAACACCAGCGCGATAGCGGTATTCTTCAGCGACGGCGGACAAACATCACGGTTGATAAAGCGTGCTACCATCAGCGGGACTGCAATTTTAGCAATTTCAGACGGCTGAAAACGCACAATGCCGAGGTCCAGCCAGCGCTGTGCGCCTTTAGAAATGGCCCCAAAGGCATCTACCGCTACCAGCAGAATAATACAGACAATATAGAGATAGGGGGCCCAGCCTTCGTAGACCCTGGGAGGGATCTGCGCCATCACCACCATGATGACCAGACCCATGGCTATTTGGCCGACCTTACGCTCCATCATGCCAATATCCTGGCCGCTGGCGCTCCAGATAACCAGCGAGCTGTAAACCAGCAGTGCCAGCAAAATAAGCAACATCGTGGGATCGATGTGAATTTTATCCCAGAACGTTTTTTTGTTCGGATTATCCGTCACGATTATTGGTCCTCAGCTGCGGCAGCCACCGGGTTTTCCGCAGGCAGATTGGTGTTGTTGTCGCCCAACATAATATGGTCAAGGATCTGGCGCATGATGGTACCTACAGGCGCACCGGCCCCGCCGTTTTCGAGGATAATCGCGACAGAGACCTCGGGTTTATCGTAGGGCGCAAATGCGATCATCAGCTTATGGTCGCGTAAACGTTCGGCAATTTTATGCGCATTATAGGTTTCATTGGCTTTCAGACCGAAGACCTGAGCGGTACCGGATTTTGCCGCAATTTTATACGGTGCACCGGCAAAATATTTATGCGCGGTACCGTTAGGACGGTTTGCAACACCGTACATACCGTCTTTGGCAATTTCCCAGTAACCGGAATGAATGTCACCCACCGGCGGCTCATGCGGCTGAACCCATGGCACCTGCTTGCCGTTTTCCGTGGTGCTCATCAGCAGATGCGGGACTTTTACCACGCCGTCGTTGATAAGAATCATCAGCGATTTGCTCATCTGAATAGGGGTTGCTGTCCAGTACCCCTGACCGATGCCCACCGGAATAGTATCACCCTGGTACCATGGCTTTTTAAACCGTTTTTGCTTCCATTCACGCGTTGGCATATTACCGGCTCGCTCTTCGGCCAGATCGATCCCCGTATAATGGCCATAGCCGAATTTACTCATCCACTCTGAAAGACGGTCTATCCCCATATCATAGGCGATTTGGTAGAAAAACGTATCCGCAGATTCCTCCAGTGAGCGGGTTATGTTCAGATGACCATGCCCCCACTTTTTCCAGTCGCGATAACGTTTTTCAGAACCGGGCAACTGCCACCAGCCTGGATCGAACAGCCCGGTATTACGGGTAATCACGCCCGCGCTTAGTGCGGATACCGCCACGTAAGGCTTAACGGTTGAGGCAGGGGGGTAAACACCTTGCGTCGCGCGGTTAACCAGTGGGGTATTGGGGTCATTGAGCAACCCTGCATAATCTTTGCTGGAGATACCGTCTACAAACAGGTTGGGATCGTAGCTGGGCATAGAAACCAGCGCCAGCACGCCGCCGGTACGCGGGTCTGTGACCACCACGGCGGCACGACTGCCGGCCAGCAGGGTTTCAATATACTGCTGGAGCTTTAAATCCAGCGTTAAATAGATATCGTGCCCGGCCTGAGGCGCCACTTCTTTCAATTGGCGAATCACGCGACCACGGTTGTTGACTTCAACTTCTTCGTAACCGGTCTGACCATGCAGAACGTCTTCGTAATAACGTTCAATACCCAGCTTGCCGATATCGTGGGTAGCGGCGTAGTTGGCGAGCTTGCCGTCTTTGTCCAGGCGTTCAACGTCTTTATCGTTAATTTTTGAGACGTAACCAATGACGTGAGTTAGCGCAGAGCCGTAGGGATAGTAACGGCGCTTATAGCCTTTGACTTCCACACCGGGAAAACGATATTGATTGACGGCAAAACGTGCTACCTGCACTTCCGTCAGATTGGTTTTCACCGGAATGGACGTAAAGCGGTGGGAACGTGCTCGTTCTTTTTTAAAGGCGGCAATATCGTCGTCATTGAGATCAACCACTTCCCGCAGCGCATCCAGCGTTTGCTGAACGTTATCGACCTTCTCAGGCATCATTTCTATCTGGTAAATGGTGCGGTTGAGGGCCAGGGGGATGCCGTTACGGTCATAAATGATGCCGCGACTGGGGGCGATCGGCACCAGTTTGATGCGGTTTTCGTTTGAACGGGTCTGATAATCGGTGAAACGAACGATTTGCAGGTTATACAGGTTGGCGATCAGCACGCCAGTGAGCAGCAAAATCCCCAAAAAAGCAACCAGCGCCCGACGCACAAACAGCGCGGACTCAGCCGTATAGTCGCGAAAAGAATTCTGTAGTTTCATCCGCTGCTTAATCTACTCAAGACTCAATGATCACTCACGGTGATAAGGGTGGTTGGTGGTAATGCTCCACGCTCTGTACAGACTCTCTGCCACCAGAACCCGAACAAGAGGGTGGGGAAGGGTTAATGCAGAGAGTGACCAGCTTTGCTCCGCGGCAGCCTTACAGGCTGGAGACAATCCTTCCGGTCCGCCAATCAGCAGACTGACGTCACGACCATCCAGTTTCCAGCGTTCCAGCTCGGTTGCCAGTTGCGGCGTGTCCCAGGGTTTTCCTGGGATATCAAGGGTGACGATGCGATTTTTGCCAGCGGCAGCCAGCATCTGTTCACCCTCTTTATCGAGTATGCGTTTAATATCCGCGTTCTTGCCGCGTTTTCCTGCCGGGATCTCGATAAGCTCAAAAGGCATGTCTTTTGGAAACCGACGGAGATACTCCGTAAAACCGGTTTGCACCCAGTCAGGCATTTTCGTACCCACAGCGACAAGTTGCAGCTTCACGCATTAACTCCAGAGTTTTTCCAGTTCATACAGGCGACGGCTTTCTTCCTGTAAAACGTGGACAATCACCTCGCCGAGATCGACGACGATCCAGTCGGCCACGTTCTCACCTTCAACGCCAAGCGGCAGCAGGCCAGCGGCGCGAGATTCCTGAACAACGTGGTCAGCGATAGACATGACATGGCGGCTGGATGTGCCGGTGCAGATAATCATGCAGTCAGTGATGCTGGATTTGCCCTGAACGTCTAAGGCGATGATGTCTTGACCTTTAAGGTCATCAATTTTGTCGATTACAAAATCCTGAAGTGCTTTACCCTGCAAGTGTTCCCCCTGGGTGAAAAGAGTTAAAAAGGCTTGTTAGTATACCTGAACCAGAGGCGATATCGGGACAAATGTCTCCGAAAGCGCTTTTGAGGTGCGCTATCATCCCACCCCACACAACAGAATGCATCGCCATTTTTGTAAAACAATTTCTGCAAAGCTCTGAAAGGCGGGAAAAGTCAGGCTGCGGAGAATAGCAGCCTGTCATGGGGTGTCAATGGGCGCGAGCCCCTTCGACAGAAAAAACCGTGTATTCACTCCCCCTCGCGCCAGATGGCTCGGCTGTTTAACACTTTCAGCACCGCAAAATCGTCGCAGAAATCAATTGCGCTCCAGCACCCCTGTTCAACGCGGAAATGCCACATTGATGCCGCGGGCATTGACATGAGCCGGGCGATCAGCACGCTGAGTACGCCCTGATGGCTGACCACCAGAAGGTTCTGCGAATTTTTATAATCAGCAAGTTGGGCAATGAAGCGCTCAACTCGCTGTGAAAATGCCTGAAAACCTTCGCCGTTGGTGGGGGTCGCATTCTGCCAGTCGTTACACCACAGCGCATAGTTTTCTGCGTCCTCACGCGCCAGATCGCGATGGTGGCGCATTTCCCAGTCGCCAAAGAACATTTCATTAAGCTCGGGCATGATCCGCAGTGGAACGTCGCGCCCTGCTAAGAGCAACTGCGTGGTATGGCGCGCGCGTTCAAGCTCGCTGCAGAGGACGTGGTCGAAAGGAACGTTGTGTAATAGTGCGGCCAGTGTTTCAGCTTGGGTTATTCCCCGCTGAGTGAGCGATGTAGGGGCATGACCGCTGTATAACCCGGCAACGTTGGCGTCGGTTTCTCCATGACGTACTAACCAGAGTCTCATTTTTCCCTCGTGAGGCTATTCGCACAAAACATGATATTTGCCCTGATTGCGCAGTGACTTTTCAATAAAATACCCTTTTAAAACTGGAGCGGCACGATGTCTTTATTAAAGAGCGCGCATGGCGGTAATACCCGGGAAGCCGCCGCATTATTGGGCATCTCACCTGAGCAATTGCTGGATTTTAGCGCGAATATTAACCCGCTGGGTATGCCGGCAAGCTTAAAACGCGCACTAATCGACAATTTGGACCGCGCTGAGCGCTATCCGGATGTGGATTACGCCCATTTGCATGCCGCGCTGGCGGAGCACCATCATGTTCCTGCGTCGTGGATCCTCGCCGGTAACGGGGAGACGGAGTCGATCTTTACGTTGGTTGATGGTCTTAAGCCGCGTCATGCGATGATCGTCATTCCCGGATTTGCGGAATATCGTCGGGCACTGCAATGGGGCGAATGCGCAATACACGAGTTTGCGCTGCGCGAAGAGGACGATTGGCAGTTGACCGGAGAGATTCTCGATGCCCTTACCCCGGAGCTGGATTGCCTGTTCCTGTGTACACCTAACAATCCCACCGGGCTGTTGCCCGAACATCACCTGTTGCAGGAGATAGCACGGCGTTGTAAACAGCTCGGGATCGCATTGATCCTTGATGAAGCGTTTATCGATTTTATCGCCGGGGAACAGGGGTTTATTCCGCTGTTGCAAGAGAATCCGCACATCTGGGTTTTGCGTTCACTCACCAAATTTTATGCGATACCCGGCCTGCGCCTGGGATATCTGGTTAACAGCAACGAGCAGGCGGTAGCACACCTGCGCAGCCGGCAAATGCCCTGGTCAATCAATGCCTTTGCCGCACTGGCGGGCGAAATGATTCTCCACGATAGCGTCTATCAGCAGGCGACATGGGAATGGCTGGCGCATGAGGGGAGCCGATTCGATCAACAACTGCAAAATCTGCCTGGCCTGACGGTGTATCCCGGACGGGCAAATTATCGCTTGTTACGCTGCGATCGACCGGGTTTAGATTTGCAAAAATCATTGCTGGAACAGCATGTGTTGATCCGCAGTTGCGCTAACTATCCGGGGCTGGATGCGCGTTACTACCGGGTGGCTGTCCGTGGCGCTGAAGAGAACAACCGTCTGCTGGCGGCATTGCGCTACACGCTTAGCGGTACAACCCTTGCTGATTGATATAGTCCAGCACGGAGTCTGGCATTAAATCGTCACACGGCTCACCGTGTTCCAGTCGTTCGCGGATAAGGGTAGCGGAAATATTGAACCAGGGGGTTTCTGCCAGGTAAATTTTCCCGGCAGGAAGCTGGTGCAGGTCATCTGGCGAATGAGTCAGATGACGTTCGAGCCACTGCTGGTGCTGCGCCTGCGCCATCTCCAGCGGATACCCCGGTCGTCGGCAGACGATGAGATGGGTATTGTCCAGAATGGTGTCGGAATCGTGCCAGGAAGGAAAGGTGAGCAGTGAGTCCTGACCAATAATAAACGCCAGCGGCGCGAGTGGCCCTTGTTCCTCGCGCCACTCCTTGAGAGTTTGGGCGGTGTAAGAGGCCGTATCTCGTTTTAGCTCACGTTCATCCAGGATAAACAAAGGCTTGTCAGCAATTGCCAGCTCAAGCATCTGTTTACGCTGTGCGCTGGAGGCTTCGGGTTGCGCACGATGCGGCGGCACATTATTAGGCATGATAATCACCCGTGATAGGCCAATCAGATTAGCCAGAATTTCCACGGGTTTAAGATGACCATAATGCACCGGATCAAAGGTGCCACCGAACAAAGCCTGTAATGATTTCATATCAACCATCAATAAAAACATCTGCCAGTGATTTATGGCAGAGCAGAAGAGAAAGTCCCTCAAGCTCGGCCCATACTGACTGACCATAATCTTGTTTAAGCGTAATTTCCGTGCGCGTTAACAACTGTACCGCCTGGCGTAATTGCTCAGATGACAGCCGGTTTAGCGCATCACCCATCATGCCGCGGCGGTTTTGCCATACCCGATGCTTATCAAACAAGGCGCGTAATGGTGTGTGGGCTGATTGCCTTTTCAGGTTGACCAGTAACAGTAATTCACGCTGTATCGTGCGCAGCAGAATAACCGGCTCACTGCCTTCAAGGCGCAGTTGCTGCAGGATATGTAGCGCGCGTTTACTTTTGCCCATCAACAGCGCATCGACCCAATGGAAGGGGGTAAAGTGCGCCGCATCGTTAACCGCTTGCTCCACACGAGGCAACGTGAGTTTTCCATCAGGCCACAGCAATGATAACCGCTCCAGCGCCTGCGCCAGGGCTAATAGGTTACCTTCATAGCAATAACATAATAGCTGATTGGCGGCTTCGTCCAGTTGCAGGTTGCTTTGTTTCGCTCTGGCGGCAACCCAGCGAGGGAGCTGCGCCTGCTCTGGCGTCTGGCAGCTCACCTGAACAGCATGGCTCGCCAGACTGGTATACCACGTGGCATTTTCCTGTGCTTTGGTCAGCTTGTTGCCGCGAACAATCAGCAGCAGATCGTCATGCAGCAGGGTAACCAGCGTGGCGAGTTGTTCGTTAATGGCGGCATTAGGGCCGTTTTCAGGCAGTTGTAGAAGTAATGTCTGCCGGCTGGCAAATAGGCTCATGGCCTGGCAGAGGGAAAAAATAGCCCCCCAGTCAGTGCTGGTATCAAGGGTGAACGTGTGGTGTTCTTCGAATCCTTGCACAGTGGCGGCCAGACGGACGGCATCCTGGCTTTCCTGCAACAAGAGGGGATCGTTGCCCAGTAATAAGTATGCCGCGCGCAGCCCTTCTTTGAGCTGTGCGCGGAGTTGTTCAGGGTACAACTTGAGCATCAGTTACCCAGCGTGGTGGAAACACGTGCCGGAGAAGACGTTGGCGCGGCTGTTTCATTCTCAGCAGGCTGTACGTCATCACTGGATGACTGAGTATCAGCAATATGTATGCTTGGCAGCTTACGAATCAACTGTTCGGCCGCTTTGTCATACATTTCTTTGATGATCATATCCTGCTCGTTATCCTTCGCCAGTGCAGCCTGTGAGTTATCAAAGAACGAACGATAGACCTTGGCACTAATCGGATAAATGTCGTGACCCGGAATCAGAACGGAAGCTTTGACAGTCATCACCATCTGGTATTCGGCGGTTTGACCGTTTTGGAATACCGATGCCGTGTCTTTCGAGATACTCACGCCGCCCAGACGCAGGGACGGCACGTCTTTACGCATAGAACCGCTTTCGAGCAGTTCGATGTCGTTCAGACGTAACTGGTTGCGTACCGCGCGGCTTAACGGGCCGTTCGGATCGCCAGAGTCCAGGATCATAGTTTTCATTGTGGGCGGTACCTGCGTAGTACTACGCAAATGCCAACCACACCCAGCGGTGACCAGCACCACCAGGGATAACAACAGAGTTGTCAGATGTCGCACGCTTCCTCCCGCGCTTAGCCAACGACCAGATTGAGGAGTTTACCCGGTACATAAATCACTTTACGTACGGTAACGCCATCAAGATATTTTGCTACCAGATGCTCCTGGCCAGCACGCTCACGAACTTGCTCTTCGGTGGCGTTGACTGGAACGGTGATTTTGCCACGTACTTTACCGTTCACCTGCACCACAACCAGCGTTGAGTCTTCGACCATTGCGCTGTCGTCAGCAACCGGCCACGGTGCGTTGTCGATATCGCCTTCGCCCTTCAGCGCATGCCACAAGGTGAAGCATACGTGCGGGGTGAACGGGTTGAGCATACGCACAACGGCCAGCAACGCTTCCTGCATCAGGGCTCTGTCCTGCTCGTCTTCCTGCGGTGCTTTCGCCAGCTTGTTCATCAGTTCCATAACCGCTGCAATTGCG
Organism: Citrobacter sp. wls829; assembly: GCF_005280825.1. Classification (NCBI taxonomy): domain Bacteria; kingdom Pseudomonadati; phylum Pseudomonadota; class Gammaproteobacteria; order Enterobacterales; family Enterobacteriaceae; genus Citrobacter; species Citrobacter sp. wls829. The sequence goes on along the minus strand of NZ_SZWP01000054.1, from coordinate 92,362 downwards.
GTGTTAAAGGTCTGACGACGGCCGATATCATCGGTCACTTTCGCAATAGTTTTGTGAACATCGCGACGTAGCGCTTTCTGATCGTCGCTCAATGCGTCAACGTTCAGGGCCGCAACATCACCTTTGCTGGTGTGTTCGTAAACCAGTTTCCAGACACGTTTCAGGAAGCGGTTAGCTCCTTCAACACCGGATTCCTGCCATTCAAGCGTCATATCAGCCGGAGAGGCGAACATCATGAACAGACGCACGGTGTCTGCGCCGTAACGCTCAACCATCACCTGCGGGTCGATACCGTTGTTTTTTGACTTGGACATCTTGCTCATGCCGGTATAGACCAGTTCATGACCTTCTGCGTCCTGCGCCTTCACGATACGGCCTTTTTCATCGCGCTCAACGATAGCATCAACCGGAGAAACCCAGTTACGCTCGCCGTTGGCACCGACGTAGTAGAAGGCATCCGCCAGTACCATGCCCTGACACAGCAGCTGTTTAGCCGGTTCGTCAGAGTTCACCATGCCCGCGTCACGCATCAGCTTGTGGAAGAAACGGAAATAGAGCAGGTGCATGATGGCGTGTTCGATACCGCCAATGTAGATATCAACCGGCAGCCAGTAGTTGGCAGCCTTAGAGTCCAGCATGCCTTCCTGATACTGCGGGCAGGTGTAGCGCGCATAGTACCAGGATGATTCCATAAAGGTATCAAAGGTGTCGGTTTCACGCAGAGCCGGCATACCGTTAACGGTGGTTTTTGCCCACTCTGGGTCGGCTTTAATCGGGCTGGTGATACCGTCCATCACCACATCTTCCGGCAGAATAACCGGCAGCTGATCTTCTGGGGTTGGCAACACGGTGCCATCTTCCAGCGTGACCATTGGGATTGGAGCGCCCCAGTAACGCTGACGGGAAACGCCCCAGTCACGCAGACGGTAGTTAACTTTACGTTCACCCACACCTTTTTCAACAAGCTTGTCGGCAATGGCGTTGAAAGCCGCTTCGAAATCGAGACCGTTAAACTCACCAGAGTTAAACAGCACGCCTTTCTCGGTCAGTGCCTTCTCAGACAGATCCGGTTCTGAACCGTCCGCCGCCAGGATAACTGGCTTGATGCTCAGACCATATTTGGTTGCGAACTCGTAGTCGCGCTGATCGTGACCCGGCACGGCCATCACGGCACCTGTACCGTATTCCATCAGCACGAAGTTTGCAGCCCAAACCGGGATCTCTTCACCGGTCAGCGGATGAATCGCTTTAAAGCCAGTGTCGACGCCTTTCTTCTCCATGGTCGCCATTTCAGCCTCGGCAACCTTGGTGTTGCGGCATTCGTCAACAAACGCCGCCAGTTCCGGGTTATTCGCCGCGGCTTTCTGCGCCAACGGGTGACCTGCGGCAACGGCCAGATAAGTGGCACCCATAAAGGTGTCCGGGCGGGTGGTGTAAACGGTCAGCGTGTTGTCATAACCGTTGACATCAAAGGTGATCTCCACGCCTTCAGAGCGGCCAATCCAGTTGCGCTGCATCGTTTTTACGGTGTCAGGCCAGTGATCCAGACGGTCCAGGTCGCGCAGCAGTTCGTCAGCGTATGCGGTGATTTTGATGAACCACTGCGGGATCTCTTTTCGCTCAACTTTGGTATCACAACGCCAGCAGCAGCCGTCAATAACCTGTTCGTTCGCCAGTACTGTCTGGTCGTTAGGGCACCAGTTGACCGCAGAGGTTTTCTTGTACACCAGACCTTTTTTGTACAGTTCAGTGAAGAACTTTTGCTCCCAACGGTAATATTCCGGGGTGCAGGTCGCCAACTCACGGCTCCAGTCATAGCCGAAGCCCAGCATTTTGAGCTGGTTCTTCATGTAAGCGATGTTGTCGTACGTCCACGGAGCAGGCGCGGTATTGTTTTTCACCGCCGCGCCTTCAGCTGGCAGGCCGAATGCATCCCAGCCAATCGGCTGCAGAACGTTTTTGCCCAGCATACGCTGATAGCGGGCGATCACATCACCGATAGTGTAGTTACGTACGTGGCCCATGTGTAGTCGACCAGAAGGATAGGGAAGCATAGACAGGCAGTAATACTTCTCTTTGCTCTCGTCTTCGGTAACTTCAAATGTGCGCTTCTCATCCCAGTGAAGCTGTACTTTGGATTCTATCTCTTCCGGGCGGTATTGCTCTTGCATGGCAGCCAGTGGTCCTGTTTTCAATACAGCTACAAACGTAGCTTTAGATGTGGTGTTTCAGATCCGCATAGCATAGCCCAAACGTCCGCGTCAAAACAGCCTTTCGCGCATTCAGCATTGAATTCCCGCAAGGATAAATATTGCACGAATTTACATACTCTGTGGACAGTCTTGCAAAGCGTAGTGTAAATAACGTCTATTATTATAGACAGTTAACGACCCAGGAGGCGAAGCGATGAACAAGGTTGCTCAATATTACCGTGAACTGGTGACGTCACTTAGCGAACGTCTACGCAATGGTGAACGCGATATCGATGCGCTGGTGGACCAGGCTCGTCAGCGAGTTATGCAGACCGGGGAGTTAACGCGAACCGAGGTAGAAGAACTCACCAGGGCCGTCAGACGCGACCTTGAAGAGTTCGCGATCAGTTATGAAGAGAGTCTTGATGAGGAGACTGACAGCGTTTTTATGCGGGTCATCAAAGAGAGTATCTGGCAAGAACTGGCGGATATTACCGATAAAACCCAGCTTGAATGGCGCGAAGTATTCCAGGACCTGAGTCATCACGGGGTTTATCACAGTGGTGAGGTGGTCGGGTTGGGGAATCTGGTCTGTGAGAAATGCCACTTCCATTTAGCCGTTTACACGCCAGACGTGCTGCCGCTATGCCCGAAATGTGGTCACGATCAGTTCCAGCGCAGACCATTTGAGCCGTGATTTTTTGTGCCGGATGCGACGCGACGCGTCTTATCCGGCCTACGCACTTAATGATAAATGTCAGGCGTAAAACCTGAGCCGTTCGGCCAGCAGATCGACAAAACCTTGCCGGTCAACGTCAACCATAACCGTGGCGTTGGGTTTATTTCCGCTCAGGAAATAGTAATCCACTACGGTCATGCCCTGCGTGTATTTTCCCTGCGTCTCTACGCCGACCCAGCGTTCAACGGTGGTAAACAGTTCGGGCTTCAGTAACCAGGCAATGGTGCATGGATCATGTAGCGGTGCGCCTTTGAATCCCCATTTCTCGTCTTTGTGATATTCGAAGAAAAAATCCAGTAACTCAGCGACAATGCTCGCCACAGGATTGCCAATCGCGCGCAATCGCTCGGTGTCTTCACGATGAATTTGTGCTTTATGTGTGACGTCCAGCCCGGCCATCACTACCGGAATACCTGATTGAAACACCATCTCTGCCGCTTCGGGATCAACATAAATATTGAACTCAGCAGCCGGTGTCCAATTTCCGAGTCCCATCGCGCCGCCCATAATCACAATACGGGCGATTTTCTTATGCAAGTCGGGGTGGCTGTTCAGCAGCAGTGCTACGTTAGTTTGGGGGCCAGTTGATACAATCGTGACCGGTTCCGGACTTTCGCGCAGGGTTTTCGCCATTAACTCCACGGCTGTACAACTTTGCGGGGCAAATGCCGGCTCCGGCAGTACGGGGCCGTCCAGGCCACTTTCTCCGTGAACGTTATCGGCAATTATCAACTCGCGCATCAGGGGCTTTAACGCGCCTCCGGCAACGGGAATATCCGAGCGGTTGAGCAGCGTTAACATACGCAACACATTACGCAGGGTTTTATCAGGCGTCTGGTTGCCCGCTGAGGATGTTATGGCTTTAACATCAAGTTCCGGTGAGGCGAGGGCGAGAACCATTGCGATAGCGTCGTCATGACCTGGATCGCAATCAAAAAGGATCGGAAGTGCCATTGTGACTCCTTGTGGGTGGGACTTCGTGACAAGGTTAACGCCGGGCTGTATGTGATTCGAGATGCGAAGAAAGAAAGCGTGATTTGGCGCGCACTTTGATGTGCGCGCCGGAAAGATTAATGCAATATTTTGGCGAGGAAGTCTTTGGCGCGATCTGATTTTGGATTGGCAAAGAACTCTTCTTTCGGCGAGTCTTCCACAATCTTACCCTCATCCATAAAGATTACCCGGTTCGCCACTTTCCGAGCGAAGCCCATTTCGTGGGTGACCACCATCATGGTCATCCCTTCATGAGCCAGCTCGACCATGACGTCCAGCACCTCGTTGATCATTTCTGGATCGAGCGCTGAGGTGGGTTCATCAAACAACATGGCGATAGGATCCATACACAGCGCACGGGCAATGGCCACGCGCTGCTGCTGTCCACCAGAAAGCTGGGCCGGAAACTTATCGGCATGGGCCGACAGTCCTACGCGCTCAAGCAGTTTTTGTGCTTTGTCGCGAGCAGGCTTTTTATCGCGTTTAAGTACTTTTACCTGGGCCAGGGTCAAGTTTTCGATGATCGACAAATGTGGGAACAGTTCAAAGTGCTGGAAGACCATGCCCACGCGAGAACGCAGTTTGGCCAGATCGGTTTTTTTGTCATTCACGACGGTACCGTCAACGGTGATCACACCCTGCTGCACTGGCTCCAGGCCGTTTACCGTTTTGATCAGCGTCGATTTACCGGAGCCTGACGGACCGCAAACTACCACCACTTCACCTTTTTTAACTTCCGTGGAGCAGTCGGTCAGAACCTGAAAGTGACCATACCATTTAGAAACATTTTTCAGGGTAATCATTAAACTGTCCTTTTCTTCAAATAGCTGACCAACAACGATGCGCTCAGACTGAATACAAAATAGACGGCGCCAGCGAACAGGATCATCTCGACCTGTGTGCCGTCACGCTCGCCAATGGTGGAGGCGGTACGGAAGAAATCTGCAAGACTTAATACGTAGACCAGCGAGGTGTCCTGGAATAGAACGATGCCCTGGGTCAGCAGCAACGGCACCATCGCGCGAAATGCCAGCGGCAGAATAATGAGCTTCATCGACTGCCAGTGGGTCATCCCTAACGCCAGCGCGGCGCTGGACTGTCCACGAGAAATACTCTGGATCCCGGCACGGATAATCTCTGAGTAGTACGCCGCTTCAAACATCGAAAACGCCACCATCGCTGAGATCAGACGAATATCGGTTTTCGGTGACAGGCCTAATACGTTCTGTAAGAACCCCGGTACAATCAGATAGAACCACAGCAGTACCATGACCAGCGGAATAGAGCGGAATACGTTCACGTAGATCTTCGCAAACCAGGCAATGGGCGCGAAGCTGGACAGACGCATTACCGCAAGGATAGTTCCCCAAACGATGCCAATAATGACCGCCGTAACGGTAATTTTCAGCGTGATCATCAGCCCATCCAGCAGATACGGCAGGGAGGGGACAATGGAACTCCAGTCAAATTCGTACATTATTTGCCTCCCAAATTGCCAGGCAGGCGAGTTTTACGTTCAACCAGATTCATCACCAGCATAATAAAGGCGTTAATCAAGACGTAGGCAAGGGTGATAGCCGTAAACGACTCCCAGGCGTGGGCAGAGTAATCCAGCAGCTTGCCTGCCTGTGCTGCCATATCGACCAGACCGATGGTTGAGGCGATGGCGGAGTTTTTCACCAGGTTCATCATTTCTGATGTCATCGGCGGTACGATCACGCGGTAGGCGTTGGGCAGCAGAACATAGCGATAGGCCTGCGGTAGCGTCAGCCCCATCGCCAGCGCGGCGTTTTTTTGTCCGCGAGGCAAAGACTGAATCGCGGCGCGCACCTGCTCACAAACGCGGGCGGCGGTAAACAGCCCCAGGCAGAGCATTGAGGAGAGGAAAAACTGGATGTTGGGATCCAACTCAGCCTTGAACCACATGCCAATGTTTTCTGGGAGCAGTTCCGGGATTACCAGATACCAGGTAAAAAATTGTACGATCAGCGGAACGTTACGAAACAGTTCAACATACAACGTGCCTATCCCGGAAAGGAAACGGTTGGGAACGGTGCGTAAGATGCCGAATAGGGAACCTATCAGGAAAGCAATAATCCAGGCGGTGATTGAAAGCGCGACGGTGACCTGGAAACCACTCCAGAGCCAGCCGAGATAGGTGGTGTTGCCGAACGGGGCTTCTTGTAAAAAAATCCCCCAGTTCCAGTCTATAGACATAAATCTACTCCAGAAAAAAAAAGGGTAGCAGCGCTACCCTCGAAGATTGTTGAGAAGCTCATTTTTCGCGCTGAGTGGGGAACGGCCACTCAGCGTATAGTCTGTCCATGCTTCCCGACAATCGTGAGGGCCAGGTGAACTCGCCCCATTTATTTTAGTTAGTTGAGTGCTTTATCATTTGGTTCTTTGAACAGGGCCTTCATCTCGCTCGACAGTTCGAAATTCATATTCAGGTTCTTTGGCGGAATAGGGTTTTTAAACCATTTATCAAACCACTTCTCAGCTTCACCTGAAGTTTGTGCCTGTGCAATGGTGTCATCCATCAGCTTTTTGAACGCGACGTCGTCTTTACGCAGCATACAGCCGTACGCTTCCTGAGATTGTGGCTTGCCGACGATCTCCCAGTTGTCCGGTTTCTTCGCCTTCGCGCGTTCACCAGCCAGCAGGGCGTCATCCATCATAAAGGCGACGGCGCGACCGCTTTCGAGGGTACGGAAAGAGTCACCGTGGTCTTTCGCACTGATGATGCGCATATCCATTTTTTGTTCTTCGTTCAGCTTATGCAGCAGCACTTCCGAGGTGGTACCGGAAGTCACAACCACCGCTTTGCCTTTCAAGTCAGCGAAATCTTTGATGTCGCCGCCTTTTTTCGCCAGCAGGCGGGTGCCGACAACGAAAATGGTGTCAGAAAATGCCGCTTGTTTCTGGCGTTCAACGTTGTTGGTGGTGGAACCACATTCAAAGTCGAAGGTGCCGTTTTGCAGCAGCGGAATGCGGTTCTGGGAGGTAATCGGAATCAGCTTCACCTGCAGGTCAGGTTTGTTCAGCTTTTTCTTCACGGCCTCAACAATTGCGTTGGAGTAATCCTGTGAATAACCGACCACTTTCTGCTGATTATCGTAGTAGGAAAACGGGACCGAGGATTCACGGTGTCCGACGACGATGACGCCATTTTTAGCGATCTTGTCCAGGGTGCTGCTTGCCGCAGGGGCGGCATCTTCCGCGTGCGCCAGACCGGCAGACATTCCCACGACCAGCATGGCAGTGGCGAGCTTACGTAATTGCATATCCAACTCCTTTATCGTCTGCGTCAGGGACGCATTGATACCCATTGTGATGTTGTTATTGTTTGCTACTTAAAAGTGCAGTCTTGTATGTGTTTGTTAACATTTAGTTTGGATGAATGTAAAGAATTTGCTGTGTTATTGTTTATTTTTGCGAAGTGCGCCGCACCGTTTGAGGGCAAAAATATCTTGTTGCACATTTCAGGTGCTACCTGTGCTCAAATTTGGTGCGACCAGGTTGCACATTCAACCAAAACAGCGTTTGCCTTGTATAACAAAGCAATAGGCGTGCCAGAATGGGAGAGGAGAGGAGATGTGTTAGCCGGACAAGGCGCGTGAGCGCCAACATCCGGCAATATGACGAGAGCAGAGATTATTTACGACGCTGGCGCAGACTCATGACGATCGCGCCAAAGCCTAACAACGCGGTAATCAGCCATAACGGCCAGTTTCCGGTACGCGCATACGGCGTGAGACCCGTTGTCGGGGTAACGCTGGTGGTCAGTACCTGTCGGGTAAACTGCGGGATCATGGCCTGCACTTCACCTTGCGGGCCAATCACCGCCGTGATGCCATTATTAGTGCTACGCAACAGCGGACGCGCTAGCTCCAGTGACCGCATGCGTGCCATCTGGAAGTGCTGCCATGGACCGATGGATTTACCAAACCAGGCATCATTGGAGATGGTCAGCAAGTAGTCCGTATCCGGGCGGAAGTTATCCCGTACCTGTTCGCCAAGAATAATTTCGTAGCAGATTGCCGCCGTCAGCTTAAAGCCGTGCGCCTGCAGCTGTGGCTGCACATACGGCCCTCGGCTGAAGGATGACATGGGTAAGTCAAAGAACGGCGCCAGTGGGCGTAGAATCGATTCCAGCGGCACAAACTCACCAAACGGGACAAGGTGATTTTTGTTGTAACGATTGCTGGAGTCATAGCTGTACGGACTGTCTTTACCCAGCGTGATGATGGTGTTGTAGGTATCGTAGCGGTTTTGCTTGTTAAGGCGCGCGTCAACAATACCGGTGATTAGCGTGCTGTTTTTAGATTTTAGCAGGTCATCCATCATGCCGAGGAAACGCTGCTGATTGATCTCCAGATCAGGAATAGCGGACTCTGGCCAGATGATTAGCTGTGATTTGCCCATTTCAGGCTGTGTGGCATCAAGGTAAATCTTCAACGTGTTGATGAGCTGACCTTCATCCCACTTCAGCGACTGCGGAATGTCACCTTGCACCATCGAAACTTGGGTGGTTTTTTCTGGCTCCAGCGTATACCACTGGATGTAGCGCAGCGGGAAGGGCAGAGCGAACAATACCACGGCAGCAACCAGAGGACGCCAGTTACGTGTGACTAACGCCAGCGCCAGCAGGCCGCTGACCATCATCAGCAGGAAGTTAATCGCCTCGACGCCCATTACCGGCGCCAGGCCTTTCAGCGGGCCGTCAATCTGGCTGTAGCCAAACTGTAGCCATGGGAAGCCGGTCAGCACCCAGCCGCGCAGGAATTCGGTTATCTGCCAGACTACCGGGGCAGCAATCGCCACCCGCAGCCAGCTGGTTTTTGGCCACAGGCGCGACAGAACGCCCGCAAACAAACCTGTGTACAGCGAGAGGTATGCCGCAAGCAATACCACAAGGAATACGTTAACCGGGCCTGGCATACCGCCAAATTGCGCAATGCTGACATAGACCCAGTTGATGCCGGAGCCAAAAAGACCCATTCCCCAGACATAGCCGATAGCGGCAGACTGGAGTGGGCGACGGTTGAGAGTTAAGGCCTGCAGACCCATCAGCGAAATAATCGCCGCAGGCCAGATGTCATACGGAGAGAACGCCAGCGTCCCGCAGGCACCGAATAATAACGCCAGCAGCAGGCGAATGCGCTGGCGTTCAATTAAGGGGGCAAATGCCATGTAGTCTTTGATCCAGTTTCGGGTTTATTCGTCCAGTTTTGGCTGGGGTGAGTCGTCCGGAATTCTGACATGAACCTGAATAATACGACGGCTGTCGGCCATGGCAACTTTGAACTGGTAGCCATCAATGTCGATAGTCTCTCCACGTGCGGGCAGATGACCAAAGGCCTGCATCACCAAACCGCCAATAGTATCGACTTCTTCGTCGCTAAAGTGGGTGCCGAAGGCTTCGTTGAAGTCTTCGATCGGGGCCAGCGCACGAATGGTCCAGGTGTGGCGACTGAGCTGACGGAAATCGATATCGTCTTCTTCGTCGTATTCATCTTCGATTTCACCGACGATCAGTTCAAGAATGTCCTCAATGGTCACCAGACCCGAGACACCGCCGAACTCGTCGATAACGATAGCCATATGGTACCGCTGAGAGCGGAACTCTTTCAGCATGCGGTCAACACGCTTGCTCTCAGGTACGACAACCGCCGGGCGTAACACTTTTTCCATGCTGAAAGCTTCGGCATCACTGCGCATAAACGGCAGCAAGTCTTTCGCCATCAGAATCCCTTCAATGTGATCTTTGTCTTCGCTGATCACCGGGAAACGCGAGTGGGCGGACTCGATGATGACATCAAGACACTCATCCAGAGTCTGGTTGCGTTTCAGTGTGATCATCTGGGACCGGGGGATCATGATGTCGCGAACACGTTGGTCCGCAATGTCCATCACCCCTTCGAGCATATCGCGCGTATCTTCATCGATAAGGTCGTTTTGCCCGGAATCACGGATCAGCTCCAACAGTTCGTCGCGGTTTTTTGGTTCACCGTGGAAAAGTTGGCTCAGTAACAGGGAAAAGAATCCCTTTTTGCTGTGTAAGGTGTCACTACTGTGTGAATTGTCGTCGCTCATGGCGTCGTATGGGTTCTCATGTTAGTTAATAGATTGCTCAAGGCACGTAAACTCAGTGCCCGGCGTGGTGACCTGTCACCGGCTTGACCGGTAGCAGGTTATTCCTTCTCGGCAATGTACGGATCCTCATAGCCCAGAGCAAGCATAATCTCTGTTTCGAGGGATTCCATTTCTTCCGCTTCGTCGTCTTCGATATGGTCGTAGCCTAAGAGATGCAGGCTACCGTGTATAACCATGTGTGCCCAGTGGGATTCACGAGGCTTACCTTGCTCCTGCGCTTCTTTTTCGACCACCTGACGACAGATGACCAGATCGCCCAGCAGCGGCAGTTCGATGCCCGGTGGGGCCTCAAACGGGAAGGACAGCACGTTGGTTGACTTGTCTTTCCCGCGATAGGTCAGATTCAGTTCGTGGCTTTCAGCGTCATCGACCAGGCGAATGGTGACCTCTGACTCTTCCTGAAACTGCGGGATCACCGCATCCAGCCATGCCTGAAACTGGCGCTCATCCGGTAAACCGGCGTTATCTTCACATGCCAGCTGTAAATCGAGAATAACCTGACTCATTTTTGTTCCTGTTCCTGGGCTTCACGCTTGCGTTCCGCTGCCTGTTCGGCTTTACGTTTTTGTTCTGCTTCTTCCCAGGCTTCATACGCCGTCACGATACGGGCAACCACCGGGTGGCGTACCACGTCTTCGCTATGGAAGAAATTAAAGCTAATCTCATCGACCTCAGCCAACACTTCGATGGCATGACGCAGACCGGATTTGGTGCTGCGCGGCAGGTCAATTTGGGTAATGTCGCCGGTGATCACCGCTTTGGAGTTGAAGCCAATACGGGTCAGGAACATTTTCATCTGTTCGATAGTCGTGTTCTGGCTCTCATCAAGGATAATGAACGCATCGTTCAGCGTACGACCGCGCATATAAGCCAGCGGGGCGACTTCAATGACGTTACGCTCGATAAGCTTCTCCACCTTCTCAAAACCGAGCATTTCGAACAGCGCATCATACAGCGGACGTAAATAAGGATCGACTTTCTGGCTGAGATCGCCCGGCAGGAAGCCCAGTTTTTCACCGGCTTCAACCGCCGGACGGGTCAGCAGAATACGGCGAATTTCCTGACGCTCGAGCGCATCGACCGCGGCGGCTACCGCCAGGTAGGTTTTACCTGTCCCTGCAGGACCGACGCCGAAGGTGATGTCGTGGTCGAGAATATTGGCGATGTACTGCGCCTGATTCGGCGTACGCGGTTTGATCACGCCACGCTTGGTTTTGATATTCACCGCTTTGCCAAACTCCGGCACGCTGTCTGCGCTCTGCTCAAGGACACGCGCTTCTTTGATTGCCAGGTGAATTTGTTCCGGCTCGATGTCCTGCGTCTTGCCGCGCATTGGCGCGGTATCGACGTACAGGCTGTGTAAAATATCTGCCGCAGCGGTAACGCAAATCGGGCGACCGGTCAGCTTAAAGTGGTTGTCGCGGCGGTTAATTTCGATACCAAGGCGACGTTCCAGCTGTTTGATGTTGTCATCAAAAGGACCGCACAGGCTCAACAGACGGGCATTGTCTGCGGGCTCAAGGGTAATTTCGCGAGTGTCTATGTTCAAACCGTTCCTCTTATGCAGATATCGCCGGACGTCGAACATTTACCGGCATGTAGGGAAATTATTCACGCCACAGGGAAAAGGCGCAAGCATTGCAATGAAGATGGGGGCGTAGAGAGGAAATACAAGACCCTCCCCGTCATACTTCAAGCCGCAGAGGCGTTGCCTGCACTCGCGCACCCCAGTCACATAGTTATCTATGCTCCTGGGGATTTGCTCGTTTGTCGCTTTAGGGGATAGAGGAGGGGGTATGGTAATTACGGCTGATAAATGCCGACACCCAGATCGTTCTCCTTGCGGGTACGCGCAATGACCGACTCCGGACTTTCTGCGATGCGCAGGCCCATTTCGTCCTCGGTACGCACGACTTTACCGCGCAGGGAGTTAGTCCAGACGTCGGTAATTTCAACATCCACAAACTTACCGACCATATCCGGGGTGCCTTCAAAATTCACCACACGGTTATTTTCAGTACGACCCGATAGCTCCATTACGCTTTTACGCGACGTGCCTTCGACCAGAATACGCTGGGTGGTGCCGAGCATACGGCGGCTCCAGGCCATGGCCTGCTGGTTGATGCGATCCTGCAGGATATACAGACGTTGCTTTTTCTCTTCTTCCGGGACGTCGTCAACCATATCGGCGGCAGGCGTGCCAGGACGAGCTGAGAAGATAAAGCTGTAGCTCATGTCGAAGTTAACGTCGGCAATCAGCTTCATGGTCTGCTCGAAATCTTGTGTGGTTTCGCCAGGGAAGCCCACGATGAAGTCGGAGCTAATCTGAATATCCGGGCGTGCAGCGCGCAGTTTGCGGATGATCGCCTTGTATTCCAGCGCGGTATGGGTACGTCCCATCAGGTTTAGTACGCGATCTGAGCCACTCTGTACCGGCAGGTGCAGGAAGCTTACCAGCTCCGGGGTGTCGCGATAGACTTCAACGATATCGTCGGTGAACTCAATTGGATGACTGGTAGTGAAACGGATACGGTCAATGCCGTCGATCGCCGCTACCAGACGCAGTAAATCTGCGAATGAGCCGGTCGTGCCGTCGTAGTTCTCACCGCGCCAGGCGTTAACGTTTTGCCCCAGCAGGTTGACTTCACGTACGCCCTGCGCCGCAAGTTGGGCAATTTCAAGCAGGATATCGTCCGCCGGACGGCTGACTTCTTCACCACGGGTGTAGGGCACCACGCAGTAAGTGCAGTATTTGTTACAGCCTTCCATGATGGACACAAACGCGCTTGGACCTTCAGCACGCGGTTCCGGCAGGCGGTCGAACTTTTCGATTTCCGGGAAGCTGATATCCACCACTGGACTACGGCTGGTGCTACCGCGCACTTTGTTGATCATTTCCGGCAGGCGGTGCAGGGTTTGTGGCCCAAAAATAATGTCGACGTAGTGTGCACGTTGACGAATATGGTCGCCTTCCTGGGAGGCGACACAGCCACCCACGCCGATAATCAGATTCGGGTTTTTCTCTTTTAAGAGTTTCCAGCGACCTAACTGATGGAAAACTTTTTCCTGAGCCTTCTCGCGAATTGAGCAGGTATTCAGCAGCAGCACATCCGCTTCCTCCGCCACGTCGGTCAGTTGATACCCGTGAGTGGCATCCAGCAGATCGGCCATCTTCGATGAATCGTATTCGTTCATCTGACAGCCCCAGGTTTTAATATGGAGTTTTTTAGTCATCGACTTGCTCTTGCGAAATTGTGGCTGAAATGCAGGGCGCATAGTGTACTGCGTTGGCGCGGTTGTGACCAGTATGACGGATGTCAGCCTCAAGGGGTAAAAAATCCTGTAAACTTACACAATACATGTAACAGGATGATTGACCATGACAAATCAACCAACGGAAATTGCCATTGTCGGCGGGGGGATGGTCGGCGGCGCGCTGGCGCTGGGACTGGCGCAGCATGGATTCAGGGTGACGGTAATAGAGCACGCCGCGCCCGTGCCGTTTGTGGCTGACAGTCAGCCCGATATCCGTATTTCAGCCATTAGCTCCGCGTCTGCATCGTTGCTGAAAGGGTTGGGTGTCTGGGATGCGGTGCAGGGCATGCGCACTCATCCATATCGTCGTCTGGAAACCTGGGAGTGGGAGAATGCCCATGTGGTGTTTGATGCGGCAGAGCTAAAACTCCCATTGCTGGGCTATATGGTCGAAAACAACGTCCTGCAACAGGCGTTGTGGCAGGCGATGGAGGCGCATCCCAACGTGACCCTGCGCGTGCCGGCATCACTGATTTCTCTGCATCAACATAACGATCGGCATGAGCTTGAACTGACTGGCGGTGAAAAGATAACGGCAAAACTGGTGATTGGTGCCGATGGCGCGAATTCTCAGGTACGTCAAATGGCCGGGATTGGCATCCATGCCTGGCAGTACGCGCAATCCTGCATGCTGATTACCGTGCAATGTGAGAATTCACCGGGAGACAGTACCTGGCAGCAGTTTACCCCTGACGGACCGCGGGCGTTTTTACCGCTGTTCGATAACTGGGCTTCGCTGGTGTGGTATGACTCTCCGGCCCGCATCCGCCAGTTGCAGAGTCTCGATATGGCGCAGCTCCAGGCGGAAATCGCAAAATATTTCCCTTCACGTCTGGGTGACGTTACGCCTGTTGCCGCAGGGGCGTTTCCACTTACTCGTCGCCACGCGTTGCAGTATGTACAGCCAGGACTTGCGCTGGTGGGCGATGCCGCGCACACCATTCATCCGCTTGCCGGGCAGGGGGTGAATCTGGGGTACCGTGATGTCGATGCGTTAATTGATGTGCTGGTGAACGCCCGTAGCTATGGTGAGCAGTGGGCCAGTCAGCGGGTACTGAAGCGCTACCAAACGCGTCGTATGACCGATAACTTCATCATGCAAAGTGGTATGGATCTGTTTTACGCCGGATTCAGCAACAACCTGCAGCCGCTGCGTATTATGCGCAATCTTGGTCTAATGGCCGCCGAGCGTGCAGGCGTGTTAAAACGTCAGGCGCTGAAGTATGCGTTAGGGTTGTAGCTCAAGTGGTGCCTGATGGCGCTGCGCTTATCAGGCCTACGCGTCATGTAGGCCGGGTAAGGCTTGCCGTCACCCGGCGTTAGAAAAGCAAAAAGCTCGCCGAAGCGAGCTTTTCTAAAATGGCTGGGGTACGAGGATTCGAACCTCGGAATGCTGGTATCAGAAACCAGAGCCTTACCGCTTGGCGATACCCCAACAATTTTTTGGATTTACCGAATTAAATCGATACGCCCTTAATATGGTGGCTACGACGGGATTCGAACCTGTGACCCCATCATTATGAGTGATGTGCTCTAACCAACTGAGCTACGTAGCCAAATACTATCATATTCTTCGATGGCTGGGGTACCTGGATTCGAACCAGGGAATGCCGGTATCAAAAACCAGAGCCTTACCGCTTGGCGATACCCCAACGGGTGCACCCACAAAGTGGACGACTTTTTGAAATTGGCTGGGGTACGAGGATTCGAACCTCGGAATGCTGGTATCAGAAACCAGAGCCTTACCGCTTGGCGATACCCCAACAATTTTTTGGATTTACCGAATTAAATCGATACGCCCTTAATATGGTGGCTACGACGGGATTCGAACCTGTGACCCCATCATTATGAGTGATGTGCTCTAACCAACTGAGCTACGTAGCCAAATACTATCATATTCTTCGATGGCTGGGGTACCTGGATTCGAACCAGGGAATGCCGGTATCAAAAACCGGTGCCTTACCGCTTGGCGATACCCCAATGACCGTTGCGGTGAACCGCTATATCGAAGAAAAGTGGCTGGGGTACCTGGATTCGAACCAGGGAATGCCGGTATCAAAAACCGGTGCCTTACCGCTTGGCGATACCCCATCCGTGCAACGCTTACGGGTGAATGGTGCGGGAGGCGAGACTTGAACTCGCACACCTTGCGGCGCCAGAACCTAAATCTGGTGCGTCTACCAATTTCGCCACTCCCGCAAAAAAGATGGTGGCTACGACGGGATTCGAACCTGTGACCCCATCATTATGAGTGATGTGCTCTAACCAGCTGAGCTACGTAGCCATCTTTTTTTCGCGTTACCTTATCGGCGTTGCGGGGCGCATTATGCGTATTGAGCCTTGAAGCGTCAACCCCTTTTTCATTGAAAATAGCTGGAATGTGACTGTTTGGTTAGGTTGCGAACAGCGTGACGCAATATTCGGCAATTATTCGTTATTAATTGTTTTTCCGCACGTAAAACCGACATAAAAAAAGAGCCCCTCAGGGCTCTTAGTGGATGATGGGCTTACTTATAAGCCGACTGGTGCACGCCAACCGCACGGCCTGATGGATCGTTCATGGTTTTGAACGCTTCGTCCCATTCGATGGCTTTGGCAGAAGAACAGGCGACGGACGGGCCACCAGGCACACACTCGGCGGCGCTGGCTACCGGGAACAGCTCTTCAAAAATCTCACGGTACAAATACGCTTCTTTAGACGATGGTGTGTTGTACGGGAAGCGGAAGCTGGCGGTTTCCAGTTGTTGATCGGAAACGTGCTCTGCCGCCACTTCTTTCAGCGTGTCAATCCAGCTATAACCGACGCCGTCAGAGAACTGCTCCTTCTGACGCCATGCAATGCTGGCTGGCAGGTAGGATTCAAAACATTCACGCAGGACATGTTTTTCCATCTTTCCGTTACCGCACATTTTATCCTGTGGGTTGATGCGCATCGCGACATCGAGGAATTTCTTGTCGAGGAACGGTACGCGGGCTTCAACGCCCCAGGCCGACATGGCTTTGTTGGCTCGGGCGCAGTCGAACATATGCAGTGCCTGCAGTTTACGTACCGTTTCTTCGTGCAGTTCTTTTGCGTCCGGCGCTTTGTGAAAATAAAGATAGCCGCCAAATACTTCATCAGAACCTTCGCCTGACAGCACCATTTTAATGCCCATCGCTTTGATTTTTCTTGACATTAAGTACATCGGTGTTGAGGCGCGAATGGTGGTGACGTCATAGGTTTCAATGTGATAAATCACATCGCGGATGGCATCCAGGCCTTCCTGTACGGTGAAATGGATCTCGTGGTGTACGGTCCCCAGGTGGTTGGCGACTTCCTGAGCGGCTTTCAGATCCGGTGCGCCTTTCAGGCCCACGGCGAAGGAGTGCAGTTGCGGCCACCAGGCTTCACTGCGCTCTTGATCTTCAACACGGCGCGCTGCATATTTTTTGGTGATAGCGGAAATCACGGACGAATCCAGGCCACCAGATAGCAGCACACCATAAGGCACATCTGACATCAGATGGCTTTTAACCGCATCTTCCAGCGCCTGACGCAGTTCGTCTTTATCCGTCACATTGTCTTTTACGGCATCGTATTCGAACCAGTCGCGCTGATAGTACTGACGGATTTCCCCGTCTTTGCTCCACAGGTAGCTACCGGCCGGGAATTCTTTAATGGTGCGGCAAACAGGAACCAGCGCTTTCATCTCAGACGCCACGTACAAGTTGCCGTGTTCATCATGACCCATGTACAGAGGGATAATCCCAATGTGATCGCGGCCGATCAGATACGCATCCTGCTCGCTGTCGTACAGTGCGAAGGCGAACATGCCCTGCAGGTCGTCAAGGAATTCAGGCCCTTTCTCCTGGTACAGCGCGAGGATAACTTCGCAGTCGGAACCGGTCTGGAACTGATAGCGATCGCCGTATTCAGCACGTAACGCCTGATGGTTATAAATCTCGCCGTTTACCGCCAGGATATGCGTCTTTTTCACGTTGTAAAGCGGTTGAGCACCGGCGTTAACGTCGACAATGGACAGACGTTCATGTGCCAGGATCGCGTTATCACTGGCGTAAATACCCGACCAGTCCGGGCCGCGGTGGCGCATCAGACGAGACAGCTCGAGGGCTTTTTTACGCAGCTCAACTGCGTCGGTTTTAATATCAAATACGCCAAAAATAGAACACATAACCTTCTCCGTTAACCCGTTGCGTGATGCTTTTTATGTTTGCTTAATAAAGAAAATGCCGTAAAGCCGCAGGGGGCGCAAGGAGTTTGGTGAGGAGAAAAGAAAAAACTCAATGATGATTGTTGAATAGTGAAAAAAGAGTATGTAATGAGCGTATTTATTGATGAATCGTCAGAAAAATGGCGGTTTCATTAGATGGGGTTATTTAGTGTGCCGGTTAACGTGTTCTTAGGGTTATCCGGCACAGCGTTGCTTAAATAACATCTATCTCGGCAACGGACGGGTAGATCCAGCTTGGTCGGAACGGCATGCTGTCGATATCATCAAGGGTGGAAATGCCAGACAGCACCAGGATAGTTTCAAGACCGGCCTGGAAGCCAGCCAGAATATCGGTACGCAGGTTGTCGCCAACAATGACGGTCTCTTCCGAGTGCGCCTGCATTTTGTTGAGTGCCGCGCGGATAATCCACGGGCTGGGTTTACCTACGTAGAAGGGCTCACGGCCTGAAATCTTCTCAATACCGGCGCACAGCGCACCACAGGCAGGATAAAAACCGCGACCGTGCGTATCCGGGTTGGTGGCAATGAAACGTGCGCCATTGGCCACAAAGTATGCCGCTTTATGCATCATGTCCCAGTTGTAGGAACGCGTCTCACCGACGATCACAAAATCGGGGTTAACGTCGGTAATGGTAAAGCCCGCTTTGTACAGTTCGTGGATCAGTGCGCCTTCACCGACAACATAGGCTTTTTTTCCTTCCTGGCGACGCAGGAAATCGGCGGTAGCCATGGCGGAGGTATAAAACACGCTGTCAGGAACATTGACACCTGCGGTGGCAAAGCGGTTTGCCAGATCCTGTCCGGTCTGCGAAGGGTAGTTAGTCAACAGGACTAACGGCAAGCCTTTCTCCATCACGCCGGTCAAAAATTCTGCCGCACCCGGTACGGCAACATTGTCGTGCATCAGCACGCCGTCGATATCACAAATTACATTCTTAATGGCCATGGACAATCCGACATCAAAATAAGAAGGCGTTACTATACATAAAATACACTCAATTATTCGAGTTGCCTCAGCGATACAGAGGCAGCTTGAAGAGTGAGGTGTATTAGCTTTCCAGCAAACGTTGTAGCAACGTTCCGTTGAGCATGGCGCGTTTCACCAGCGCAAATGCGCCAATGGCGGAACGGTGGTCCAGCGTGGAGCGAACCACGGGCAAATTGTGGCGAAATGCCTTCAACGCTTGAGCATTAATGCAGCTTTCGATCGCTGGCAGCAGGACCTTATCTGCCTCTGTAATCTCACCAGCAATAACGATTTTTTGTGGGTTAAACAGGTTGATGGCTATAGCGATAGTTTTACCCAGGTGGCGGCCCACGTGCTCAATCACTTCCGATGCCAGGTTATCGCCTTTGTTGGCAGCCTTACAGATCGATTTGATACTGCAATCATCAAGCGTTAGCCGACTTGGATAACCTTGCTTGAGTAAGTTTTGCACGCGATGCTCGATGGACGCGTTGGCCGCGATAGTTTCCAGACAACCAAAGTTACCGCAGTGGCAGCGCTCGCCCAACGGCTCTACCTGAATATGGCCAATCTCGCCAACGTTGCCGTTACGGCCAATAAAAATGCGGCCATTGGAGATGATCCCGGCACCGGTTCCGCGATGCACTCGCACCAGAATGGAGTCTTCGCAGTCCTGACTTGCCCCGAAATAGTGCTCGGCAAGTGCCAGACTACGGATATCGTGACCAACAAAGCAGGTCACCTGGAACCGTTTTTCCAGCGCCTCGACCAGCCCCCAGTTTTCGACCTGAATATGCGGCATATAGCGAATGACGCCACTTTCCGGGTCAACCAGGCCTGGTAGAATAACGGAGATGGCAATTAGCTCACGGACTTTCCGTTGGCAGCTGTCCATAAAGGTGGCAATGGTATTGAGTAGCGCATGTTCCAGCGTTTCCTGGGTGCGCTCGGGCAAGGGGTAGTGCTCCTCAGCGACGGCTTTGCTGCTCATATCGTACAGCGTTAGCGTAGTGTCATGACGGCCAAGACGTACGCCAATGGCGTGGAAGTTGCGTGTTTCAGTGACGATAGAGATAGCGCGGCGGCCCCCGGTGGAGGCCTGCTGATCCACTTCTTTGATCAGCCCGCGTTCAATAAGCTGGCGCGTAATTTTAGTTACGCTGGCGGGAGCAAGCTGGCTCTGTTCGGCAATCTGGATGCGCGAGATTGGCCCATGCTGGTCAATCAGGCGATAAACTGCCGCGCTGTTAAGCTGTTTTACGAGATCAACATTACCTATTTGAGCTTGTCCGCCTGGTGTCATTCTTTCTCTTACTCTGTAATGACCTCGTTGCCATTAACGATGGTCTTGATGATTTTAAAGTCGTGTGTGAACGCGGTCAGGTTGGCGACTTTGCCTGGGGCGATACTGCCGAGTTGCTTGTCCACGCCGATGGCGCGAGCGGGGTAAAGTGTTGCCATACGCAGCACTTCATCCAGCGCAATGCCGCAATGTTCAACCAGATTACGTACACCTTCAATCATGGTTAATGACGAGCCGCTCAGGGTGCCATTCTCATCCACACACAGTCCATTGCGGTAGTATATTGTTTTACCAGCGAAAATGAACTGTTCAATATTTGCACCCGCCGGCGCGGTGGCGTCGGTCACCAGGCACAGCTTGTCACCTTTCAGGCGTTTAGCGTTACGGATGTTAACGTAATCGACGTGCAGACCATCGGCGATGATACCGCAATAAATATCGGCTTCATCAAGGATGGCACCAGCCAGACCCGGTTCGCGGCCAGTAATGTAAGGCATGGCGTTGAACAGGTGTGTTGCAAAGGTAATGCCCGCACGGAAACCGATTTTGGCTTCTTTTACCGTCGCGTTTGAGTGACCCGCTGAAACGACAATACCGGCATTGACCAGTCGGATGATCACGTCAGCAGGAACCATTTCTGGTGCCAGCGTGACTTTGGTGATCACATCGGCATTATCGCACAGGAAGTCGACCAGCGCAGCGTCAGGCTGACGAACAAAACTTGGGTTATGGGTACCTTTTTTCACCAGATTCAGCCATGGGCCTTCAAGGTGAAGTCCTAATGCCTGATTCGGGTGTTTTGCCAGGTATTCACGCATCACGCGAACGCCTTGTTTCATCAACTCATCGCTGGTGGTGATAAGCGTAGGCAGGTAGTTAGTGCAGCCCGATTTCTCGTTGGCTTTCTGCATGATTTCCAGTGTTTCAACGGTCACAGCTTCTGCCGTATCGTTGAACTGCACGCCGCCGCAGCCGTTTAACTGCACATCAATAAAACCGGGGGAAAGAATGGCCCCATTCAATGAGCGTTGTTCAATCTCCGGCGGTAATTCAGCCAGTGGGCAAACGCTGGCTATCAGGCCATCAGCGACGACAATCGCATGGTCATCAAGAATTTCGTGACCGGTAAAGATCCGGCCCTGGGTTAAAGCATACATTCCGACCCCCGATTTCAAAAAAATGCCGCCCTGCAACGCTTTCGGCTGGGCGGAAACAGCATTACAGACCTTTAATATTTTCGGCTTCTAACTCGTTAAAGTATTTCAGCGTCTTCACTTTCAGTTCCATTGTGGAAGGTTCATCGCAAACCACAACGGCTTTTGGATGCAGCTGCAGGCAGCTGATGGTCCACATATGGTTGACGTTACCTTCAACGGCAGCCTGCAGAGCCTGCGCTTTTTGGTGGCCCAGCACCAGAATCATCACTTCTTCGGCATCAAGCAGTGTACCCACGCCAACGGTCAGCGCATATTTCGGCACCTGGCTTACGTCACCGTCAAAGAAACGAGAGTTCGCCACGCGTGTGTCGTGGGTCAGCGTTTTGATACGCGTACGAGAGGCTAAAGACGACGCCGGTTCGTTAAATGCGATGTGCCCGTCGTTGCCTACACCCCCCATAAACAGGTGGATTTTACCGTAGGAACGGATTTTTTCTTCATACTGACGGCATTCTGCATCGATATCTGGTGCGTTACCATTGAGGAGGTTGATGTTTTCTGCTGGAATATCAACATGATCAAAGAAGTTGCGATGCATGAAGCTGTGGTAGCTTTCTGGATGCTCTTTCGGCAGGCCAACATACTCGTCCATATTAAATGTGACAACATGTTTGAAGCTAACCTGGCCCGCTTTGTGCATTTCGACTAATGCTTTATAGGCTGTCAGTGGGGTGCCGCCAGTCGGCAGGCCCAGAACGAACGGACGATCTGCCGTTGGTTTGAACGCGTTGATACGGTTAACGATATGGCGAGCAGCCCATTTGCCGACTTGTTCAGCGGTATTCAGGGGGATCAGTCTCATTCTTCACCTCAGTAGTCAATGTAAGCAGTTGGCGGATTGAGTCGCTATGCAGTATTAAGCGTAACCTGGTTTTGCATCGGTAAGGATCAATCCGTTTCGATTTTTTGAATGATAAAATAAGTTTTCGTAGTTAGCCAGTGGAAGGGAGGGTTAATAACGATATTTGGTGACTGTAATCACAAAAAACACGCTTTTAATTTGCGATACGAATTAATTTTCCACACACTCTGAATGTAGATGAATGGTTAATATCGTTGTTCCAGAATATCTTGCTGTCAGAATTGGTCGCACAATAAAAATATGGCTTCAAAGGAGCCTAATCGGGGTCTCGTAGGGGGAATAAAATGAATATTTTAGGTTTTTTCCAGCGGCTGGGTAGGGCGTTACAGCTCCCCATCGCTGTGCTGCCTGTCGCGGCACTGTTGCTGCGATTTGGCCAACCAGATTTGCTTAACGTCGCCTTCATCGCGCAAGCGGGTGGGGCCATCTTTGATAACCTCGCGTTAATATTTGCCATCGGTGTGGCATCCAGCTGGTCTAAAGACAGTGCGGGTGCGGCAGCGTTGGCAGGTGCAGTGGGTTATTTCATATTGACCAAAGCAATGGTTACCATTAACCCGGCGATCAATATGGGTGTGCTGGCAGGTATCATTACCGGTCTGGTCGGCGGTGCCGTGTATAACCGCTGGTCTGGCATCAAACTGCCTGACTTCCTGAGCTTCTTCGGCGGTAAACGCTTTGTGCCAATCGCCACCGGTTTCTTCTGTCTGGTTCTGGCGGCTATCTTCGGCTACGTATGGCCGCCGGTACAAAATGCCATCCATGCGGGTGGTGAGTGGATCGTGGGCGCTGGCGCGCTGGGTTCCGGTATTTTTGGTTTCATCAACCGTCTGCTGATCCCAACCGGTCTGCATCAGGTTCTGAACACCATCGCCTGGTTCCAGATTGGTGAATTCACCAACGCGGCAGGTGCGGTCTTCCACGGTGACATCAACCGCTTCTACGCGGGTGACGGCACTGCAGGTATGTTCATGTCCGGCTTCTTCCCGATCATGATGTTTGGTCTGCCGGGTGCGGCACTGGCAATGTACTTTGCCGCTCCGAAAGCGCGTCGTCCGATGGTTGGCGGTATGCTGTTGTCCGTGGCCATCACCGCGTTCCTGACCGGTGTGACCGAGCCGCTGGAATTCCTGTTCATGTTCCTGGCACCATTGCTGTATCTCCTGCACGCATTGTTAACGGGTATCAGCCTGTTCGTTGCGACATTACTGGGGATCCACGCGGGCTTCTCCTTCTCAGCAGGTGCTATCGACTACGTGTTGATGTACAACTTGCCGGCTGCAAGTAAGAACGTCTGGATGCTGGTCGCGATGGGGCTGGTGTTCTTCGTCATCTATTTTGTGTTGTTCAGCGCGGTTATTCGTATGTTTAACCTGAAAACGCCGGGCCGCGAAGATAAAGACGATGAAATTGTTACTGACGAAGCCAACAGCAACACCGAAGAAGGTTTAGCACAACTGGCCACCAGCTACATTGCTGCGGTTGGCGGTACCGATAACCTGAAAGCCATTGATGCCTGTATCACTCGCCTGCGTCTGACCGTTGTCGACTCCGCGAAAGTGAGCGATGCAATGTGTAAACGCCTGGGTGCTTCCGGTGTGGTTAAGCTGAACAAGCAGACTATTCAGGTTATCGTCGGTGCGAAAGCGGAATCTATTGGCGACGAAATGAAGAAAGTTGTCGCACGTGGTCCAGTTGCCGCAGCGTCTGCTGACAGCGCGCCTGCAGCAGCCCCGGTTGCAAAACCGCAGGCTGTGGCGAATGCTGTCACCGTTGAAGCGCTGGTTTCTCCGATTACCGGTGACGTGGTTGCGCTGGAGCAGGTGCCTGATGAAGCCTTCGCCAGCAAAGCGGTCGGCGACGGCGTGGCGGTGAAACCAACCGACAAAATCGTGGTTTCTCCGGCAGCGGGTACCATTGTGAAAATCTTCAATACCAACCATGCGTTCTGCCTGGAAACGCTGAAAGGCGCGGAGATCGTGGTCCACATGGGTATCGATACCGTGGCGCTGGAAGGTAAAGGCTTTACGCGTCTGGTGGAAGAAGGTGCAGAAGTCAAAGCAGGTCAGCCAATCCTGGAAATGGATCTGGAATACCTGAACGCCAATGCTCGTTCAATGATTAGCCCGGTTGTCTGCAGTAACAGCGATGACTTCGGTGGCCTGGTGATTAAAGCCGAAGGCCATGTGGTTGCCGGTCAAACGCCACTGTACGAGATTAAAAGTAAGTAATCGCGCGTAGGCCGGAGAAGGCGTAAGCGCTGCCATCCGGCAACATGAAATGCGTCACCAGCGGCGGGGAGCAATCTCCGCCGCTTTTTTTTGCAGCAAATGCCCGCATAATGACTGTCTGATACGTATTTTGCGTAACTAAAGGTTGTCAGTCAGTCCTGCTTATAAGATCATACGCCGTTATACGTTGTTTACGCTTTGAGGAATCCACGATGAGTGAGGCTGAAGCCCGCCCGAGTAACTTTATTCGTCAGATCATCGATGAAGATCTGGCCAGTGGTAAGCACACCACTATCCATACCCGTTTTCCGCCGGAGCCAAATGGCTATCTGCACATTGGCCACGCGAAATCCATTTGTCTGAACTTTGGTATTGCGCAAGATTACCAGGGCCAGTGCAACCTGCGTTTTGATGATACGAACCCGGTTAAAGAAGACATCGAGTACGTTGAATCCATCAAAAATGACGTTGAATGGTTAGGTTTCCACTGGACTGGCGATATTCGCTACTCGTCGGATTACTTCGACCAGCTGCATGCCTATGCGGTAGAGCTTATCAACAAAGGCCTGGCGTACGTCGACGAACTGTCAGCTGACGAGATCCGTGAATACCGTGGCACCTTGACGCAGCCTGGTAAAAACAGCCCGTACCGCGATCGTAGCGTTGAAGAGAACCTCGCGCTGTTCGAAAAAATGCGTACCGGTGGTTTTGAAGAAGGGAAAGCCTGCCTGCGCGCGAAAATCGATATGGCCTCGCCGTTTATCGTCATGCGCGACCCGGTGCTGTACCGCATTAAATTTGCCGAGCACCACCAGACCGGTAATAAGTGGTGCATCTACCCGATGTACGACTTTACCCACTGCATCAGCGATGCGCTGGAAGGCATCACGCATTCCCTGTGTACGCTGGAGTTCCAGGACAACCGTCGTCTGTACGATTGGGTACTGGACAACATCACCATTCCGGTTCACCCGCGCCAGTACGAATTCTCGCGCCTGAATCTGGAATATACCGTGATGTCCAAGCGTAAGCTGAACCTGCTGGTCACCGACAAGCACGTTGAAGGCTGGGACGATCCGCGTATGCCGACTATCTCTGGCCTGCGTCGCCGTGGTTATACTGCTGCCGCTATCCGTGAGTTCTGTAAACGTATTGGCGTGACCAAGCAGGATAACACCATTGAGATCGCCTCTCTGGAATCCTGTATTCGTGAAGATCTCAACGAAAACGCACCGCGCGCGATGGCGGTTATCGATCCAGTGAAACTGGTTATCGAAAACTATCCGCAGGGTGAAAGCGAACTGGTTACTATGCCGAACCATCCGAATAAACCGGAAATGGGCAGCCGTGAAGTGCCGTTCAGCGGTGAGATTTGGATCGATCGCGCAGATTTCCGCGAAGAAGCCAACAAGCAGTACAAGCGTCTGGTGATGGGCAAAGAAGTGCGTCTGCGCAACGCGTATGTTGTTAAAGCCGAGCGTGTTGAGAAAGACGCAGAAGGCAATATCACCACTATTTTCTGCACCTATGACGCTGACACGCTGAGCAAAGATCCGGCCGATGGGCGTAAAGTCAAAGGCGTTATTCATTGGGTCAGTGCGGCACATGCACTGCCAATTGAAATCCGTCTGTACGATCGTCTGTTCAGCGTGCCGAACCCAGGGGCGGCGGATGACTTCCTGTCCGTTATTAACCCGGATTCACTGGTTATCAAACAGGGCTATGGCGAACCATCGCTGCAGGCTGCCGTTGCGGGTAAAGCCTTCCAGTTTGAACGTGAAGGGTACTTCTGCCTCGATAGCCGCTATACAACGGCGGATAAGCTGGTGTTTAACCGTACTGTGGGTCTGCGTGATACGTGGGCTAAAGTGGGCGAGTAAGCTGCAATACCCCCTGTCAAACGCCGCGCTCTGCGGCGTTTTTTTTATCTCGACATCCTGCATTACTGGCTCTGTTTGCAGAGCGAATTAATTATTATTACGTCGTGTCCTGAGAATTAGTTAATTACCTATCAAAACCTTATGCCCGAGGACGACTCTGACTGTAACCGCTTTCATCCATATGGAAAACAAGCATTTTTTTCATTTTTCAACGTTTTTATATCTGCACATGAAAATGTAACAGAAAGCAATCAAATATGTGCGGTTGCTCATATTCTTACATACTGGTTACAAAAAGAGATTGATAATTCGCGTCGCGAAAAATAGTCTATTCATTGTAGTCAATGAGGTTTTCTCAGCGCTACTTTTTTTACTTTTTGTTTTTTCGCTGACCGCTTTTACCGGCAGCATTTTATACCCAATGGATTTCGAGTTGCATCAAGGCGGCGACGCAGCGAATTCCCAAGAGCGTACATCAGTACGTGACTGGGATGAGCGAGGAACGCCAACGCAGATGCGGCTTGAAAGACGAAGGGTTATACGTCAAAGAGGATTAACATATGCGTACGTTTAGTGGCAAACGTAGTACGCTGGCGCTGGCTATCGCCGGTATCACAGCAATGTCGGGTTTTGTTGTCGCTCCCCAGGTACATGCCGAAGGATTTATTGATGACTCAACCTTAACCGGCGGCATCTATTACTGGCAGCGTGAGCGTGACCGTAAAGATGTGACCGATCATGACAAATACAAAACCAACCTTTCGCACTCCACCTGGAACGCCAACCTCGACTTCCAGTCCGGTTACGCGGCTGATATGTTTGGTATTGATATCGCTGCATTTACCGCTATTGAAATGAACGAAAGTAGCGAAAGCGGTCATCCAAACGAAATCGCATTCTCTTCCAAAAATAAAGGCTATGACGAAGATTACTCCGGCGATAAGAGCGGGATTAGCCTTTATAAAGCAGCAGCTAAATTCAAATA
Source organism: Citrobacter sp. wls829 (assembly GCF_005280825.1). Taxonomy (NCBI): domain Bacteria; kingdom Pseudomonadati; phylum Pseudomonadota; class Gammaproteobacteria; order Enterobacterales; family Enterobacteriaceae; genus Citrobacter; species Citrobacter sp. wls829. The sequence goes on along the minus strand of NZ_SZWP01000054.1, from coordinate 65,290 downwards.
CGGCCCAACCTGGGCGCGCGCTGGTTATATTCAACCCACCGGGCAGACGTTGCTGGCTCCGCACTGGAGCTTTATGCCGGGTACTTATCAGGGTGCTGAAGCCGGTGCTAACTTTGACTATGGTGATGCCGGTGCGCTGAGCTTCTCCTACATGTGGGCTAACGAATATAAAGCACCGTGGCACATCGAAGTCGATAAATTCTATCAGGCCGATAAAAAGACCAAGGTAGATTACCTTCATTCGGTCGGCGCGAAATATGACTTCAAAAACAACCTGTTGCTGGAAGCGGCATTTGGTCAGTCCGAAGGCTATGTCGATCAATACTTCGCGAAAGCCAGTTACAAATTTGATTTAGGCGGCAATCCATTCACCACCAGCTATCAGTTCTACGGCGCACGCGATAAGGTTGATGACCGTACCGTTAACAACATTTATGACGGTACCGCCTGGCTGCAGGCGCTGACCTTTGGCTACAAAGTGGCAGAAGTGGTTGATCTGCGTCTGGAAGGTACCTGGGTGAAAGCGGACGGACAGCAGGGCTATTTCCTGCAGCGTATGACGCCAACTTATGCCTCCTCAAACGGTCGTCTGGACGTGTGGTGGGATAACCGCTCTGACTTCAACGCCAACGGCGAAAAAGCGGTTTTCTTTGGCGCAATGTATGACCTGAAAAACTGGAACCTGCCGGGTTGGGCTGTGGGTGCCTCCTATGTTTACGCCTGGGATGCTAAGCCATCGACCTGGCAGACTAACCCGGATGCATACTACGACAAAAATCGTACCATCGAAGAATCGTCTTACAGCCTGGATGCGGTCTACACCCTGCAGGACGGTCGTGCGAAAGGCACGATGTTTAAACTGCACTTCACCCAATACGACAACCATTCAGACATCCCAAGCTGGAGTGGTGGTTACGGCAACATCTTCCAGGATGAGCGCGACGTGAAGTTCATCGTGATTGCACCATTCACCATCTTCTAATGCCAACCGCAGCAGGCCAGGTGCCTGCCGCAACGTTGAGGACTGTTCTATGAAAAAACTGATACTCATCGCCGTCATGGCATCTGGGCTGGTGGCCTGCGCACAATCTCCGGCGCCAAAAGAAGACAGCCGTTTGAAAGAAGCCTACAGCGCCTGCATCAACACCGCACAGGGATCGCCAGAGAAAATCGAGGCCTGCCAAAGCGTGTTAAACGTGCTGAAGAAAGAAAAGCAGCACCAGCAGTTTGCCAATGAAGAAAGTGTTCGCGTACTGGATTATCAGCAGTGTATCCAGGCGACGCGTACGGGCAACGATCAGGCCGTTTCGGCCGATTGCGACAAGGTATGGCAGGAAATCCGCAGCAAGAACACAGCGCAGTAAAATTTCAACATCGTTAGGTAAAAGGACTCGCAAGTACAGCGGGTCTTTTTTATGAGCATAAAAAAAGCCAACCTCAAGGTTGGCTTTTCAGAAAGCGTCACATTATTTGCCGTCGTGCGCATGCTCATCTTCGCGGCAATCGCCTTCAGCGCAGTGGCCGTAAAGATAGAGGCTATGGTTCGTTAAACGAATACCATGTTTAGTGGCAATCTCACGCTGGCGCGCTTCGATAGAGTCATCGCTGAATTCGACCACTTTGCCACAGTCGAGGCAAATCAGGTGATCGTGATGATGCTGTTGAGTCAGTTCGAAGACGGATTTGCCCCCTTCGAAATTATGGCGGGTCACGATACCGGCATCATCAAACTGGTTCAGTACGCGATACACGGTCGCCAGACCAATCTCTTCACCCATGTCGATCAGGCGTTTATATAAGTCTTCCGCACTGACGTGATGGTTATCCGGTCCCTGAAGAACTTCCAGAATTTTTAAACGAGGAAGCGTTACTTTCAGGCCAGCCTTCTTTAATGCGGTATTGTTGTCAGTCATGCGGAATCTGTCCTGTAGCTAAACGGTTCACTTCATTAAAAGAAGTGACAGAAAATGCACTTGAGATAATGCGTATCATTATAGAACTGCCACGCCTAAATGAAAACTGCAAGCCTCTGGCAAATATTGTTAATCAAAACGTGGTATCGCCAACAAACACACTGTGCAATACCCGATTGGCATCCAGCCATTGTACAGGGTCAGGCGAGAAAGTTACAAATTTGTAGCAATTATTTTGATTGGTTTTATCTATTGATGCGGCACAGATGAAGATCTGCGCCGCACAAAATTAGGCGTTAATAATCTCGTCGAGATGCAGTTCCGCTGAAATCTGCTTAACCCATTTTTCAACGCGTTCTGCGGTCAGTTCAGGCTGGCGATCTTCATCGATAGCCAGGCCGACAAAGTGGTCGTCGTCAGCCAAACCTTTGGATGCTTCAAAGTGGTAACCCGCCGTTGGCCAGTGACCGACGATGGTTGCGCCGCGCGGTTCGATGATGTCGCGAATCGTGCCTAACGCATCGCAGAAATATTCTGCGTAATCTTCCTGATCGCCACAGCCAAACAAAGCAACCAGTTTACCGTTAAAATCAATGTCTTCGAGGGTCGGGAAGAAGTCGTCCCAGTCACACTGCGCTTCGCCGTAGTACCAGGTCGGGATGCCGAGCAGCAGAATGTCATACCCTTCCAGGTCTTCTTTGCTGCTTTTTGCAATGTCATGTACATCGGCAACGTCTTTACCAAGCTGTTTTTGAATCATTTTTGCGATGTTTTCGGTATTACCGGTGTCGCTGCCGAAAAAGATGCCAGTGATTGCCATGAGTAAAATAACCTCTTGAAACTTATTGAAATGGTGGTGGCGCATTGCCCACGGATAAGGGCAATCATAGCAGAACAGTCAGGCATGCGGAAACAGCAAACACGCTGGACTGCACTCTGTGCTACACGATTTATGATTTATACCCGTCATACTTCAAGCTGCATGTGCGTTGGCTTTCCTCGCTCACCCCAGTCACGTACTTATGTACACTCCTGGAGATTCGCTGCGTCGCCGCCTTGATGCAACTCGAATTATTTAGGGTATAGAGCAGAATTTCAGACTATGCCTGACCACGCAATGTGGCGAGTTGGATCATCAGCATCTCTTCAATGAGTTCACTGCGGCTCATATTACGCGCATCAGCCAGCTCATTCAGCGCGTCAACGGCGTCGGCGTTCAGTTTCAGTTCGACACGCTTAAGCCCACGAACTTTGTCGCGTTTAAGCTGATTACGTTTGTTAATACGTAACTGTTCATCACGCGAAAGCGGATTGGTTTTGGGTCGTCCCGGGCGACGCTCCTGCGCGAACAGATCTAATGTCGTACGGTCCGTTTGTTCTTTGGCCATGATCTTGGTGACTTCGGGGAAACAATCAGCCAGGCGTCTGCCCGGATGGATAGCGCGCCATCATACATCAGCAGGGGAGGCGCGCCAACGCCCACGCACGTAATCGCGCGCGGACGCTGAGTTTTTAATCAGTTAGCCTGTTCTGTCAGATAACGACGGATGGCGCGCAGCACGGCTTCGGGTTTTTCTGCATGCACCCAATGGCCCGCGCCGGCAATGACATGTGCCCGTGCCTGGGGAAATTGCGCCAGCAATGGGGCTCGATACGCTTCAGTAACGTACGGTGAGTTCCCCCCAGGGATGAACAGCGCCGGGTGATCCCAGGCCGGAATGGTTTCCCAGCCGACAATATGCGGATACTGATCCCACAATACCGGGACGTTAAAGCGCCATTCACCGTCTATAAATGATTTCAGCAGAAACTGGATCACGCCTTCTTCTTTAAGATGTTGGCGCATCACGCTAGCCGCCTGCTGGCGCGACGCGGCTTCTGTATCCGTCACCGCATTAATCGCCGCAAATATCTCATCGTGACGGCGGACCTGGTAATCAACCGGGGCAATATCGATAGCCACCAGCTTATCGATACGTTCCGGTGCCAGGGCGGTTAGCGCCATCACGGCTTTGCCCCCCATTGAATGGCCAATAAAGGTGGCTTTTTCTATCTGTTGGGCATCCAACGTATCCAGCAGATCTTGCGCCATCGCCGGGTAGTTCATCTCCGGAGAACGGGGTGAGAGGCCATGATTTCGCATATCAACCTGGATGATATTGTGATCGACAACCAGAGAGCGGGCCAGTATGCCCAGATTGTCCAGGCTGCCAAACAGCCCGTGCACCAGGACGATGGGAGAATTATTGTGCAGGTTTTGTGCAGATTGCGCTCGGATATTCAATTTCATGGCAAAGTTCTTTTTTTCACGCTAGCGGGTTAGGGTATCATGTTGACCATTCTGCCACACGGCTGCAACAACTACGGTTACTCCGAGTTTTTCCGGCCATCGGGCTTGACGCTATCCGCTGTTGGGATTTGCCTTTACACTACGCGTGTACAGTCCCAACAACTTGTATTCAGCTAAACACCGCACTGGATTAAGATGAAAACGATTGAAGTTGATGATGAACTCTATAGCTATATTGCCAGCCATACCAAGCATATCGGCGAGAGCGCATCCGACATTTTACGGCGTATGTTGAAGTTTTCCGCCGCATCACAGCCTGCCACGCCGGTGGTGAAAGACGTCCGCGCCGTGCAACCTGTCGTGGAAGCCAAGCCGGTCAACCCTGTAAAAGACAAAGTGCGCGCCATGCGTGAACTGCTGCTTTCCGATGAATATGCGGAACAGAAAAAAGCAGTGAATCGCTTTATGCTGGTGCTGTCTACACTCTATTCACTGGATCAACACGCGTTTGCCGAGGCAACAGAATCGTTGCATGGTCGCACGCGCGTGTATTTTGCAGCGGATGAACAGACGCTGCTGAAAAATGGTAATCAAACCAAGCCGAAACACGTGCCAGGCACGCCGTATTGGGTGATCACCAACACGAATACCGGCCGTAAATGCAGCATGGTTGAACACATCATGCAGTCAATGCAATTCCCTGCGGAATTGATTGAAAAGGTTTGCGGAACAATTTAATCCTTGCATTAGAAGGACCAGGCAATGGCAATCCACAATCGTGCAGGTCAACCTGCACAACAGAGTGATTTGATTAACGTCGCCCAACTGACGGCACAGTACTATGTACTGAAACCAGAAGCAGGGAATGCAGAGCACGCCGTTAAGTTCGGTACGTCCGGGCATCGCGGCAGTGCAGGTCGTCACAGTTTTAACGAACCGCACATTCTGGCTATCGCTCAAGCGATTGCTGAAGAACGTGCGAAAAACGGAATTACTGGCCCTTGTTATGTGGGCAAGGACACTCACGCGCTGTCTGAACCGGCATTTATCTCTGTACTGGAAGTGCTGGCGGCAAACGGTGTTGATGTCATCGTGCAGGAAAATAACGGCTATACGCCAACGCCCGCCGTGTCTAACGCTATCCTGGTCCACAACAAAAAAGGCGGCCCGTTGGCTGACGGTATTGTGATCACACCGTCCCATAACCCGCCGGAAGATGGCGGGATTAAATACAACCCGCCAAACGGTGGTCCGGCAGATACTAACGTCACTAAAGTGGTGGAAGACAGGGCCAATGCACTACTGGCCGATGGCCTTAACGGCGTGAAACGTATTTCACTGGATGCGGCGCTGGCGTCGGGTCACGTGAAAGAACAGGATCTGGTGCAACCGTTCGTTGAAGGATTGGCAGACATCGTCGATATGGCCGCGATCCAGAAAGCGGGCCTGACGCTGGGTGTTGATCCGCTGGGTGGCTCCGGTATCGAATACTGGAAGCGTATTGCTGAGCACTACAAACTGAATCTGACCATCGTTAACGATCAGGTTGATCAGACCTTCCGCTTTATGCATCTCGACAAAGATGGCGCCATCCGTATGGACTGCTCCTCTGAGTGTGCCATGGCGGGTCTGTTGGCGCTGCGTGATAAGTTCGATCTGGCGTTTGCCAACGATCCGGACTACGACCGTCACGGCATTGTTACCCCGGCTGGGTTGATGAACCCGAACCATTATCTGGCGGTGGCAATCAACTACCTGTTCCAGCATCGTCCGCAGTGGGGCAAAGAGGTTGCTGTCGGTAAAACGCTGGTGTCCTCCGCGATGATTGACCGCGTGGTGAATGACCTGGGTCGCAAGCTGGTGGAAGTGCCGGTTGGCTTTAAATGGTTCGTTGACGGTCTGTTTGACGGCAGCTTTGGCTTTGGCGGTGAAGAGAGCGCGGGCGCGTCATTCCTGCGTTTCGACGGTACGCCATGGTCGACGGACAAAGACGGGATCATCATGTGCCTGCTGGCGGCGGAAATTACCGCGGTTACCGGTAAAAATCCTCAGGAACACTATAATGAACTGGCCGCGCGCTTTGGTGCGCCAAGCTACAACCGTTTACAGGCTCCCGCGACGTCTGCGCAGAAAGCTGCGCTGTCTAAACTGTCTCCGGAAATGGTTAGCGCCAGTACGCTTGCCGGTGACCCGATCACTGCACGTCTGACCGCTGCACCAGGTAACGGTGCCTCCATTGGCGGTCTGAAGGTGATGACCGACAACGGCTGGTTTGCCGCACGCCCGTCCGGTACCGAGGATGCCTACAAGATTTACTGTGAAAGCTTCCTCGGCGCTGAGCATCGCCAGCAGATTGAGAAAGAAGCGGTTGAGATTGTCAGCGAAGTGCTGAAAAACGCATAAGGCGTAGACCGGATGACGATGCTCGCGTCGCCATCCGGCATGAATTATAAAAGCCGGATAGCTTATATGCTGATCCGGCTTTTTTATTCAGCATCTGTTCACGGCATAAACCGATAACCAATCCCGGTTTCGGTAATAAAGTGACGTGGACGGGCCGGGTCCAGCTCGAGCTTCTGGCGCAAGTGCCCCATATAGATTCGCAGGTAGTGGCTGTGTTCGACGGCATTGGGTCCCCATACCTGGTTTAACAACTGGCGTTGGGTGAGCACTTTACCCGCGTTGTTCAGCAGGACCGCCAGCAGACGAAACTCAATCGGCGTCAGATGTATTTCCTCTTCACCACGGTGTACCAGCCGCGCGGCAATATCCACTTTAATGTTTGAGAATTGAACCACCGGTTCGGGCGTTTGCCCGGTTGCGTGGCGGCGTAAGGCCACGCGTAAACGCGCCTGCAGCTCGCCAATACCAAACGGTTTGCTGAGATAATCATCGGCGCCGGCGTCCAGCGCGGCGATTTTGTCGCTCTCCTCACTGCGGGCAGAAAGCACAATCACCGGGATGGCACTCCATTGTCGCAGGTCGCGAATAAAATCGATGCCGTCACCGTCCGGCAGGCCGAGATCGAGAATGATGAGATCGGGTTTTCGCGTGGCCGCTTCCAGCAGGCCACGTTGCAGCGTTTCTGCTTCGTAAACGCGCAGGCCATCGGCTTCCAGCGCGGTGCGCAGAAAGCGGCGAATGGCCTGTTCATCTTCAACAATCAGTACGTTTGTCACATATCCTCATGAAAATCTTCAAGTTCAGGGGGCGTTTCCTGCGGGAGTGTAACACGGAAGCATGCACCACCCTGCGGTCGATTGTGGGCGGTAATCGTCCCGCCGTGTACGTTCACAATCGCCTGACAAATAGCCAGTCCCAGCCCTACGCCCGGTACAGAGGATTCTTTGTTTCCCCGGGAGAACTTGTCGAAAATAGCGTGCTCCAGGCCCGCTGGAATGCCGGGGCCGTTATCCCATACATCCAGAAGCAAATGCTCACCTTCTACCTGCGCATCAATGCCGATTTGCGCCTGTGGACCTGCGTACTTAATGGCGTTTTCCAGCAGGTTAATCAGCACCCGTTCAAACAGTGGACCGTCAACGTGAATCAGCGTCAACGGCGCCGGAAGCGACAGATTAATCGGCGCGGCTAAACCAGGTTCCAGCATTTGCAGGGCGCTACCTACTACTTCTTCCAGCGTTAACCACTCCTTCTTAAGATTAAAGCCGCCAGATTGGATCCGCGCCATATCCAGCAAATTATTGACCAGCCGGGTGGTATTGAGCACGTGCTGGCGAATTTCGCTGGCCTGGCGGGCGTGGGGAGAACCTTCGCTGGCGAGGTCCAGTGTTAAAATCTCTGCCTGACCGAACAGCACCGTGAGTGGCGTGCGTAAATCATGGGAGAGGGCCGCCAGCAGGGCATTGCGGATGCTCTCTCGTTCGCTGGCCAATCGCGCCAGTTCTTCGCTGGCGGTCAGCGTCAGGCGTTCGAGCGCACTGGCAACCAGCAGGGTAAAGGTTTCCAGCAGACGCTGCTGTTCCGGGATCATCAACTGACGCAGGTTTCCCGGCTCCACTACCAGCAGCCCGTGCGTTTTGTCAGCGCTTTTCAGCGGCAAGATTTGATACGGCACGCCGGGGAGGGTATCGGTGCCGGCACCTGCCGGTTGTCCTTTATCAAAACTCCATTGGGCAATGGCGTCATCCCACGGCGTCATGCCCTGCTGCTCTGTCAGCGGTGCCAGCTTTCCGTGCTCATCCGGCAATAACACCTGGCTGCGGGCCTGAAAGGTGGAGGCGATAAACTGTTCGCTGGTGGTGGCGATATCTTTCTGGCTACGTCCCACGGCCAGCGCTTTGGACATCTCATACAGATGACGCGTTCGCTGCTCCCGATAACGCGCGACCCGCGCCTGATAGCGTACGCCTGCGGTCAGATTCCCAATAACCAGACCAACCGTTAACATGACCGCAAAAGTGAGCAGATACTGGACGTCTGAGACGGCAAGCGTCCCGCGTGGCGCAATAAAGAACAGATCGAAGCTGGCGACGTTGATCATGGTCGCCACTACCGAGGGCCAACGACCATAAAACAGGGCGATAACCACCACGCCTAACAGATAGAGCATCACCAGATTGGCGGCATCAAAGGTAACCAGCCATTGCATGGCAATCAGCGTGGTGATGGCGCACAGCGCGGCGGCCACCACACAGCCCTGAATTTGTACCCGCCATTTATCCTTAAAGGTGCGGGTATCCATGGTTTGGGCTGCCGCGCGTGGTGGAGGCTCGTCCAACGCGACAATCATCAGATCGAGATCCGGGGCACGATGAGCCAGCTTGTCGGCAAAGGAATCGCTGCGCCACCAGCGGCGCGTGGTTGGCCGTCCCAGCACAATTTTTCCCAGGTTATGCTCCCGGGCGTAGCGAATCACCGCCTTGTCTTCGGCGGGATCGGAAAGGGTGGCGGTTTCCGCACCCAGTTCCTGTGCCAGCCGTAGCGCGCTTAAGATCGCACGGCGCTGTTTTTCCGGGAGCTGATGCAGCGCCGGGGTTTCGACATACACCGCGTGCCACACGCTGCCAAGGCGAGCAGCCAGACGTGCGGCGGCGCGTACCAGCTTTTCACTGCCGGTATTGTGTCCAATACACAGCAAAATAGCGTCGCGGGTGTGCCAGACTTTTTCCTCTCCCGGTCGTCCTCGCCAGGCGCGCATTTGATCGTCTACTCGATCGGCGGTACGGCGTAGGGCCAGTTCGCGCAGGGCGATTAAATTACCTTTGCGAAAGAAATGTTCGATTGCCCGTTCCGCCTGACCGGCGATGTAGACCTTGCCTTCGTTGAGGCGCTGGCGTAAGTCGTCAGGCGGCAGATCGACCAGCACCACATCATCGGCAGCATCGAAAAAGGGATCGGGGACGGTTTCACGCACCTGAATACCGGTCACGCCGCTGACCACGTCGTTCAGGCTTTCCAGATGCTGCACGTTAACGGTAGTAAAGACATCAATGCCCGCTTCCAGCAGCTCTTCAATGTCCTGCCAGCGGCGGGGATGGCGCGAGCCTGGCGCATTACTGTGCGCCAGTTCGTCCATTAATATCAGCGCCGGGCGGCGGGCGAGGGCCGCATCAAGATCGAACTCGCTGATGCGTCGTCCGCGGTGAGTCTGACGTTTTAACGGCAGCACGGCGAGACCGTCCAGCAGCGCGGCGGTCTCTTTGCGTCCATGGGTTTCCACCACACCGATCAACACATCCAGGCCTTGCGCCCGCAGCCGCTGGGCCTCTGCCAGCATGGCCCAGGTTTTACCCACGCCGGCACAGGCACCGAAGAAAATTTTCAGTTTTCCACGATGCGGGGCGGTCGTTTGTTCCAGTAAACGGTCCGGATCGGGGCGTAAGGGTTCGCTATGCATGTCCTTTGTCTCAGTGCTTATCCAGCGCTAAATTAAGTTCCACCAGGTTCACCACCGGTTGACCGATAAAACTGACCAGCGGCTTTTGCGTGTATTGTGCAACCAACTGCGTAACCTCTTCAACGCTGAGGTTGCGCGCATGTGCCACGCGTGGAATCTGCCAGGCAACGGCCTCTGGCGTCAGGTTATTATCCAGCCCACTGGCGGATGCGGTTACTAACTCCACAGGAACGACAGGGCTGGCCTGCGGGTTGGCGGCACGCAGCGCAGCGATCCGGCTTTGTAGTTGCTTATCCAGTTCCGGGTTGCTGGCGGCCAGATTACTGCCACCCGAACCCATTGGATTATAGGGTATTTCCGCCGTTGCTGACGGGCGTCCTTGAAAATATCCGGCGGCGGTGAAGTGTTGCCCGATGCGTTCAGAACCGCGGATCGTCTGACCTTCGCGGATGAGCGACCCGTTGGCCTGATGGGGAAACCACCACTGCCCCAGTGCGGTGGTCAACAGCGGGTAGACCCCGCCGGTAATAAGCATCAGGAAAAATAATGTTGATAATGCAGGACGTAATCCACTCATCTGAAACCTCACACCAGACCCAGCAGGGTCAGCAGTAAATCAATCACTTTAATGCCGATAAATGGCACGACCAGGCCGCCGAGGCCGTAAATCCACAGATTGCGGCGTAACATGGCGGAGGCGGACAACGGTTTGTAGCTCACCCCTTTCAGTGCCAGTGGGATCAGAAAGACAATCACCAGCGCATTGAAGATAACCGCGCTGAGGATTGCCGAATCCGGCGAATGCAGACGCATCACGTTAAGCGCGTTGAGCTGCGGATAGGTGGCGGCAAACGCCGCCGGAATAATGGCAAAATATTTGGCGACGTCGTTGGCAATACTGAAGGTGGTCAGTGAACCGCGCGTCATCAGCATCTGTTTGCCAATGTGGACCACTTCGATAAGCTTGGTGGGGTTAGAATCAAGGTCCACCATGTTGCCCGCTTCTTTAGCCGCCTGGGTCCCGGAGTTCATGGCGACCGCAACATCTGCCTGCGCCAGTGCGGGGGCGTCGTTCGTACCGTCACCGGTCATTGCCACCAGACGGCCTTCCGCCTGGTACTGACGAATCAGCGCCAGCTTAGCTTCCGGTGTGGCTTCGGCTAAAAAGTCGTCCACCCCGGCCTCCGCTGCAATCGCGGCGGCAGTCAGACGGTTATCGCCGGTAATCATCACCGTTTTGATACCCATTTTGCGTAGCTGGGCAAACCGTTCTTTGATCCCGCCTTTGACTATATCTTTCAGGGCAATGACGCCCAGAACGCGCGAACCTTCGACAACCACCAGCGGCGTCGCGCCAAGACGGGCAACGTTTTCCACTTTCTGTTCGACATCTGCAGGGAAGTGTCCGCCGTTGGCCTCAACGTGACGACGAATGGCGTCGACCGAGCCTTTACGGATCATGCGGTTGTCGATGTTAATGCCGCTCATCCGGCTTTGAGCGGTGAACGGCACAAACGTGGCGTGCAGCGATTGCACATCGCGTATGCGCAGATTAAAGCGCTGTTTTGCCAGAATCACGATGCTGCGACCTTCCGGCGTTTCATCCGCCAGTGATGAAAGCTGCGCCGCGTCGGCCAGCGTTTTTTCGTCGACACCGTGGGCGGGAATAAAATCTGATGCCTGACGGTTACCCAGCGTAATGGTGCCGGTTTTATCCAGCAACAGTACGTCGACGTCACCTGCTGCTTCGACCGCCCGCCCGCTGGTGGCGATCACGTTCGCGCCGAGCATTCGGCTCATACCGGCCACGCCAATCGCCGAGAGTAGCCCACCAATAGTTGTCGGGATCAGGCACACCAGCAGGGCAACCAGCACCGTGACGCTAACTGCACTGCCGCCCCAGGCCGAGAACGGCCACAGGGTGGCGGTTGCCAGTAAAAAGACGATGGTCAGGGCTATCAGCAGGATTGTCAGCGCGATTTCGTTGGGCGTCTTACGCCGCTGGGCGCCTTCAACCATGGCGATCATCCGGTCGAGGAAGGTTTCACCGGGGTTCACGCTGCATTCGATAACCAGCCAGTCGGAAAGAATGCGGGTCCCGCCGGTTACGGAAGCAAAATCACCGCCGGACTCACGGATAACCGGCGCAGATTCCCCGGTAATGGCGCTTTCGTCCACCGATGCGCCGCCTTCAATCACCTCGCCGTCGCAGGGAATAATATCGCCTGCTTCCACCAGCACGATATCGCCTTTGCGTAGTTCCTCTGCGGGAACATGATCCATTTCTGCACCGTATTTCGGTTCACGCAATTTGCGGGCAAACGCCGTCTTCTTAACGCCTTTCAGGCTGTTGGCCTGAGCTTTACTGCGTCCTTCCGCCAGCGCTTCGGCAAAATTGGCAAAAAGGACGGTGACCCACAGCCAGAGGCTTATCGCACCGGTAAACAGGGGATTGCCTGTCATGTGCCCGGTTGCCATTGCAACGGTTAACAAGGTTGTCAGCAGGCTGCCCAGCCAGACGATAAACATCACCGGGTTGCGCCACTGAGTATGTGGGCTTAACTTTTTGACTGCGTCCATCAGCGCGTGTGCGACCAGAGACGGTTCGAACAGTGCCAGTTGTTTGCGACTCATAACAATGTGCTCCGCATCGCTCAACGTAAAGAGAGGTATTCTGCGACCGGGCCAAGCGCCAGTGCAGGAATAAAGGTGAGGGCGCCAACCAGTAACACCGTACCGATCAACAACCCGACAAACAGTGGGCCGTGAGTGGGGAGCGTCCCCTGGCTTGCCGGTTGGCTCTTTTTAGCCACCAGCGAACCGGCAATTGCCATCACCGGAATAATGACCCCGAAGCGGCCGAAGAACATGCACAACGCCAGCAGGCAGTTCCAGAAGGGGCTGTTAGCGCTTAACCCGGCAAAGGCGCTGCCGTTGTTGTTGGCGGCAGATGACACGGCGTACAGTACTTCGCTGAAACCATGCGGGCCGGGGTTGAGCATGGCGCTGCGTCCGGCGTCGCTCATCATGGCTATCGCTGTACCGAGCAGCACCAGCGCAGGCGTCACCAGAATCGCCAGCGCGGTCATTTTCATTTCCCGCACGTCGATTTTCTTACCCAGATATTCCGGCGTGCGCCCGATCATCAGTCCGGCGATAAACACCGCCAGCAGGACGAACAGCAGCATGCCGTACAAACCGGAGCCCACGCCGCCGAACACCACTTCGCCAATCTGCATCAACCACATTGGTACCATCCCGCCCAGTGCGGTGAAGGAGTCGTGCATCGCGATGACCGCCCCACAGGAGGCCGCCGTTGTGACGACCGCGAACAGACTGCTGACCAGTACGCCAAAGCGGCTCTCTTTCCCTTCCATATTGAGACTGCTGTCTGCGCCAAATGCCAGCAGATGTGGGTTTCCTTGAACTTCCGCCCACATCACAATCGCCACGCAGATGACAAAAATCAGCGACATGGCCCACAGTAAGGTGCGTCCCTGACGGCGATCGCCCACGACATCGCCAAAGGCAAAGCACAGGGCGGCAGGAATGCAAAAGACAGCCAACATCTGCACCATATTGGTCAAGGCGGTTGGGTTTTCAAACGGATGCGATGAGTTAGCATTAAAGAAGCCGCCGCCGTTGGTACCGAGCATTTTAATGGCCTCCTGCGAGGCAACCGGTCCCATTGGTAACAGCTGCTTGACGCCTTCAAGGGTGGTGAATGACTGATAGGGCAGCAGGTTTTGCAGTGCGCCTTGCTGAATAAAGAACAGGGCAATAAGCAGAGAAAGAGGGAGCAGGATCCACAGCGTAATGCGCACCAGATCCACCCACGCATTGCCCAGGGTATTCATACTCTGGCGCGTAAAGGCGCGGATTAGGGCAAAAATCACCGCAATACCGGTCGCCGCAGACAGAAAATTCTGCACGGTTAAGCCAGCCATCTGGCTAAAGTAGCTTAAGGTGGTTTCGCCACTGTAAGACTGCCAGTTGGTATTGGTGACAAAACTCACGGCGGTATTCAGCGCAAGATGCCATGACAGCCCCGGTAGCTGCTGAGGATTCAGTGGTAACAAGTTTTGCGCCATCAGCAGGGAAAACAGCACCAGCAGACCCAGGATATTGAGCATCAGGATCGCCAGCAGGTACTGTTTCCAGTTCATCTCATGTTGTGAAACGCCTAACCCGCGCCAGAGAATACGCTCAACACCGGTTACGCCCGGAAGGGGGATGTTGGTGATGAGTCGTGCCAGCACGGCACCCAGCGGTCTGGCGATGACAAATAACACCAGTAAGAAACTGGCGATGAGTAAAAATCCTTGTGCCGCCATCAGAACGCCTCCGCCTTAATCAGGGCATACACCAGATAACCGAGTAATAAAAAAACCAGCACAATGCCAGTTATCACGCCTGCACTCACGGTGCACCTCCTGTGACATCAATGTGATAACCAGAGCGTAGGTTTTTGGTTGCAAAGATTTCGCAAAAATTGGCGGGTGGGGTGTAAAAAAAGTATAAAAATGGCAAAGACCGTTATTTAACTAATGATTGGTATTAATTTAACTTTTATGTAACCTAATTACAGTTTCAGGCTAAACGGAGCATCAATAGATAAAAATAAGTGGTCGGATGAGTAGCAAAATTACACACAAGGCGGTATTATTTTCATCAGTTAACCAAATTTATTTTCCGGTGCTATTCACCGAACAGATATAGGGGAGAGGATTATGGACTTGTATAAAGAATATCCAGCGCACATTGTCTTATTACGCCGTACTTTCGCCGTCGTGGCGGGCGTGCTGGCGCTGCCGGTCATGCTGTTCTGGAAAGACCGTGCCCGTTTTTACAGCTACCTGCACCGCGTCTGGTCGAAAACCAGTGATAAACCGGTGTGGATGGATCAGGCTGAAAAAGCGACCTGCGATTTCTATTAAGTCATCGTAATTGCTAAAAAACCCGCCAACAGCAATGTGGCGGTTTTTTTATGCACGGACGTCTACACTTACCCGAATAACGGATAAGGAGTCGTGATGAGCAAGAGAATTCCTGTGGGTATCCACACCTGTGTTACGGCGCCTGCGGTTGGTTGTTCTGCCAGAGAAGCCTGCCCGTTTGACGACAGTACCCTGGTGCGTATTTATGCATTGCATGAACTGTATAAGCTTCACCAGCGGGGGCTAACGCGCGGAGCGTTGATTGACTATCACACCCGCTACAAACTGATCCTGCTGGCGCATTCCCAGCCAGAGTATCGTGAACTTGGCCCCTTCGTTGCGGCCATCCACGAATGGCAAAGTCTTGAGGCGTTTTTTAATGAGTACCGCTTACGACTGACGCATTTGCTGTTCAATAATGCAACCCGACGTAATCACACCAATGTCCTGATGCACGTTCAGGGTTATTTCCGCAATCAACTCGATCTGCATCAACGTCAGGAACTGACCTCGATAATCGATAGCTATCGACGTGAAGCGCAGCCACTGCTTGCACCGTTAAAGCTCATCAAACACTATATGGCCGAGCACCCGAACACCTGGCTGTCCGGGCAACGTTATTTTGAACTCTGGCCGGCAATTCTGGATTTGCGCGGCAAAAATTAATTTATCTGCGGGAGTTTTATGACCACGCATCTGGTCTGGTTTCGGCGTGATTTGCGCCTGCATGACAATCTTGCTCTTGCGGCGGCGTGTCGGGATCGTTCAGCCCGGGTGCTGGCGCTATATATCTCCACCCCAGAACAATGGGCGGCGCATGATATGTCTGCGCGTCAGGCGGCGTTTATCAGCGTGCAGTTGAATGCGCTACATGCGGAGTTGGCAGAAAAAGGGATCCCGCTGCTGTTTCATGAAGTTGCCGATTTTGCTGCCAGCGTGGAGACAGTAAAACGTGTTTGCGCACAGCATGACGTCAGCCGACTGTTTTATAACTATCAGTATGAAATCAATGAACGGCAGCGTGATGCAAGGGTCGAGAAGCAGTTGCCTGACGTCGTGTGCGAAGGCTTTGACGACAGTGTGATCTTACCCCCGGGCGCGGTTATGACCGGCAATCATGAAATGTATAAAGTCTTTACGCCGTTTAAAAATGCCTGGCTGAAGCGAATTAAAGACGGCATTCCGGAATGTGTTAGCGCGCCAATGGTGCGGGATAGTGGGGCGCTCACCGCGCCGTTAACGCCACTCACGCTGAATTATCCGCAGCAGGATTTTGATGCAGCACTTTTCCCGGCGCAAGAAAAACGGGCTATCGCGCAGTTACGCCAGTTTTGTCAGCAGGCCGCGAGTGACTATGAACAACAGCGTGATTACCCGGCCATTGAAGGCACCAGTCGCTTGTCTGCGAGTCTGGCCACGGGCGGGTTGTCGCCGCGTCAATGCCTGAACCGTCTGTTAGCCGAACAGCCGAAGGCGCTAGAGGGCGGTGCCGGGAGCGTATGGCTAAATGAACTTATCTGGCGTGAATTTTACCGACATTTAATGACCTGGTATCCGGCGCTGTGTCGGTATCAACCGTTTATTCGCTGGACTGACCGCGTGCAATGGCAGAACAACGCGGTGCATCTTCAGGCGTGGCAGACGGGAAATACGGGATACCCCATTGTTGATGCCGCGATGCGCCAGCTTAACACTACCGGCTGGATGCATAACCGTTTACGCATGATCACCGCCAGCTTCCTGGTAAAAGATCTGCTGATTGACTGGCGTAAAGGGGAGCAGTACTTCATGTCGCAACTGATCGACGGCGACCTGGCGGCCAATAACGGTGGCTGGCAGTGGGCTGCGTCTACCGGAACCGATGCTGCACCGTATTTCCGCATTTTTAACCCTACAACTCAGGGGGAGAAATTCGACCGCGACGGTGAGTTTATCCGCCGGTGGGTTCCCGAGTTGCACGAGGTACCTGGTAAAGCAATCCACGACCCGTGGACGTGGGCAGAAAAAGCGCAGGTTACCCTCGATTATCCCCGTCCGATTGTAGATCATAAACAGGCCAGGCTAGCGACGCTGGCGGCCTACGAGGCGGCACGCAAGGGGTGAGCGTGCGGTTTATTTCTGCGTACTACCATCCGGTAGCATGAATGCGTTGCTGCCGGGCGCATTTAGAATTGGAGCGTGTACGCAAGGCTGTGAATGCCTGGATGCACGCGTCACGCTCGGGCAGTAAAGTCCCGTCATCTTCTTTCAGGTGACGGAATACGATGACAACGCCAGCGACGTCCACACCGCATGATGCGGTATTCAAAACATTTTTACGCCATCCCGAAACAGCGCGCGATTTCCTCGACATTCACCTTCCGGCTTCTCTGCGGACGCTTTGCGATTTATCCACGCTGAAACTGGAGTCAGAGAGCTTTATCGACGCTGATTTACGTTCCCGCTACTCCGATGTGCTCTGGTCTTTACACACACGCGAAGGCGATGGTTATGTTTATGTTGTTATAGAGCATCAGAGTTCAGCCGATCCGCATATGGCTTTTCGTCTGTTGCGTTATGCGATGGCAGCTATGCAGCGCCATCTGGACGCCGGGCACAAGGAATTACCGCTGGTTATTCCGATGTTGTTTTATCATGGCTGTCGAAGCCCGTACCCGTATTCACTATGCTGGCTGGATGCGTTCGCCGATCCCGTGGCGGCAAAGCAACTTTATGCCAGCGCATTTCCTCTGGTGGATATAACGGTTGTGCCAGATGACGACATCATGGCTCACAGGCGAATGGCGTTGCTGGAACTGATGCAAAAGCATATCCGTCAGCGGGATTTGATGGGGCTGGTAGAGCAACTGAGCACACTGCTACTAACAGGTTGCACTAATGACACGCAGCTACAGGCGATGTTTAATTACATTCTGCAATCCGGCGATGAATCTCGTTTTACTGAATTTATGCAAGAGATGACGCAACGGATCCCCCAACACAAGGAGAGGCTGATGACTATTGCGGAGCGGTTACGGTTAGATGGAGTACAGGAAGGACTGCAACAAGGGCTGCAACAAGGACTACAGCAAGGTAAGCAAGAAGCCGCGTTGCGTATTGCGCTAACCATGCTGGCACAAGGAATAGATCGCGAAATGGTAATACTGATTACCGGTTTGGCTGAAGAGGATTTGGCAGCGAATAATGCGTAACCGTCTGATAAAAAACAGGCCCGACTCATATGACATCATCGGGCCTGTTAACTCAGGACTCTAGCGCCAGCGCGCGTTTTTTAAATTTAAGTGACTGGTACAGCCAAATCAGCAGCACCAGCGCCACGCAGGCCAACGCACCCCAGGTAATTTCGCTAAAGACGTCAATATACGCGTTGATGGAATAGTTGATGGCCCCGGAGGCATCAAACGCGCCTTGTGACGTCTGGTCGGCAATCACCCCCGCCAGATAGTTGGCAATAGCGCCGGACAGCAGCATATAGATTCCGGTTAACACGCCGGTGACGCCAGGGATCTCAATGCGCGTAATCTGCGACATGGCGACCGGGTCGATAAACAGTTCGGCAAATCCCATTACCGCCAGCCCCAATACCATCAGCGGCATCGAGGAGTGGCCGTAAGCGGCGGACCAGCGGGCGCTTAAGGTCAGAATACAGAATCCGGCGCTCATCAACCCCAGGCCGAGGGCAAATTTTCCCCAGATGCGCACGGTACGATTACCACTGACGCTTTCTTTGACTACCCAGGCCAGCACGATGCCGCACAGCATCACGGCAAAGGCGTTAACCGACTGGAACATGGCGGTAGGAATGGAATATCCCAGAATATCGCGATTCACAAAGCGGTCGATATACAGGCTGATGGAGCTGCCGCCTTGCTGTGCAAAGGCCCAGAATAACAGACTGAAGAACGTTAGCGTGACGATAAGCCCCAGTTCTTTGCGCTGCTTTTGCGTTTGTGCCTGACGGTAAATTTTTGCCAGAACGACCAGACCAATGACGGTGGCGACGATTAGCGCATACACGGACCACTCTTTCCAGAACAGAACGGTAATTAGCAGCGGTGCGGCGACCAGCAGCACTAACAGCCAGGCCCAGTTTGGCAGAACAAACGTTCTGGCACACAGGACCGCTTTGTTGACGCCGGTGGTGTGGGCGAAATACCGGTTGCCGCGCAGGAAAATCACCAGTCCTGCCAGCATACCAATTGCGGCCAGCGCGAAGCCCATCGCCCAGCTGTATTCTTCCTGCACATAGCCACAGGCAATGGGGGCGATAATCGAACCGATATTTCCGGCGGCGTAGAGCAGTGAGAACCCGCCGTCGCGGCGCGGATCGTCGGTGTGATACAGTTCACCCAGCAGGCAGCTAATGTTGGATTTAAACAGACCGTAGCCGCAGACAATGATCGCCAAAGATAAATATAGGAACGCTGGCGCCATTTCACTGGCACCCAGTACCAGATGTCCAACCGCCATTAACAATGCGCCAATCATCACCGCCATACGGTTACCAAGGACCTTATCCGCCAGGTATCCGCCAAGAATAGGCGTGACATACACCAGCGAACAGTAAGCGCTGAACAACGCATACGCATGAGTATCGTTGTACTTGAGTTGGTTGGTGAGATACAGGATCAGCAGGGCGCGCATGCCGTAAAAACTGAAGTATTCCCAAATTTGCAGCGCGACGACGTAATAAATTGCGCGTGGCTGAGATGCGTGTTTATTCATTCTATTCTCGAAGTAAATGCCTCACGCCAGGATGAACGTACTGCGTGAGCGTGTTTCCTTGAAGTTATAACTTTGATACAGATCTGATTATTTTTGCAATATGCTGTCTGATTGCATAAATATACATGAATAAAATCACGTAGTGGTAAGCAATTTACGTTCAAACGGCGAGTGAGTGTTTCTTGATGTGTCAGTGAAATGGTTATCGACGAATGGAGGCGGGGACGCTATTTTACATAAGCAGTATTGCTGATTGGACAGGCAGAAATTATGACAACGAGGGCGATGATGAAAAACACCGAGCTGGAACAACTGATCAACGACAAACTGAACAGTGCCGCGATTAGCGACTATGCGCCGAATGGTTTGCAGGTTGAGGGCAAAGAGACGGTGCATAAAATCGTGACCGGAGTGACCGCAAGCCAGGCATTGCTGGATGAGGCTGTGCGCCTGGGCGCTGATGCGGTCATCGTTCATCACGGTTACTTCTGGAAAGGCGAATCTCCGGTAATTCGTGGCATGAAGCGCCATCGTCTGAAAACGCTGCTGGAAAATGACATCAACCTGTATGGCTGGCACCTGCCGTTGGATGCTCACCCGGAGCTGGGTAACAACGCACAGCTGGCGGCGCTGTTGGGCATTACCGTGATGGGTGAAATCGAGCCGTTGGTACCGTGGGGTGAACTTGCCATGCCAGTGCCGGGGCTGGAATTTGCCTCGTGGATTGAGGCGCGTTTAGGGCGTAAACCATTGTGGTGTGGCGATAGCGGGCCGGAAAAAATTCAGCGCGTTGCCTGGTGCACCGGGGGAGGGCAGAGCTTCATTGATAGCGCGGCCCGTTTTGGTGTTGATGCATTTATTACCGGCGAAGTCTCAGAGCAAACTATTCACTCAGCCCGTGAGCAGAGGCTGCATTTCTACGCCGCTGGACACCATGCCACCGAACGCGGCGGTATCCGGGCGTTAAGTGAATGGCTGAATGAAAATACCGAGCTGGATGTATCGTTTATCGATATTCCTAACCCCGCCTAATGAATCAGGTTGTAAAAAGAGGGACGAAAGTGCAGCGAGCGCGTTGTTATCTGTTAGGTGAAACTGCGGTGGTTCTGGAACTGGAACCCCCCATTACGCTGGCGACCCAGAAACGTATTTGGGGTTTGGCTCAGCGCCTGGTTGATGCCCCGAATGTGCTTGAAGTGATCCCGGGTATGAACAATATCACGGTGACGCTGCGTAATCCGCAAACCCTGGCGCTGGATGCCATTGAACGTCTGCAACGCTGGTGGGAGGAGAGTGAAGCACTGGAGCCGGAGTCGCGCTTTATTGAAATTCCGGTGACCTACGGCGGAAAGCAGGGACCGGATCTGGCCGATGTCGCACAACACAGTGGATTAAGCGAAAAGCAGGTCGTTGAATTGCATGCTTCTGTTGACTATGTGGTCTGGTTTTTAGGCTTTCAGCCAGGGTTCCCCTATCTCGGGAGCTTACCGGAACAACTGCATACTCCACGACGTGCGGAACCGCGTCTGATTGTTCCAGCAGGTTCGGTCGGTATCGGCGGCTCACAAACCGGTATCTATCCGCTCGCCACACCGGGGGGATGGCAGCTGATAGGGCATACCGCCATTAAGTTGTTTGATCCCCGCCGGGATGAACCCATCCTGTTACGACCAGGAGATACCGTGCGCTTTGTACCGCAGAAGGAGGGAGTATGTTAACTATCATTCGTGCCGGTATGTACACCTCCGTCCAGGACGGCGGTCGTCACGGTTTTCGCCAGTCAGGAATCAGCCACTGTGGGGCGCTGGATAAGCCCGCATTGAACGTTGCCAACCTGCTGGTGGGCAACGATGCAAATGCCGCCGCGCTGGAGATAACGCTCGGCCAGTTGGTTGTGGAGTTTGACGCAGATAGCTGGTTTGCCTTAACCGGCGCGGGGTGTGATGCACATTTAGACGGTAACCCGGTGTGGAGCGGATGGCGACTTCCGGTGAAGGCTGGGCAACGCCTGACGCTAAAACGTCCGCAACATGGCATGCGCAGTTATTTGGCAATAGCGGGTGGCATTGATGTTCCCGAGGTCATGGGGTCGTGCAGCACCGACCTGAAAGTCGGCATCGGTGGTCTGGAAGGGCGTCTGTTACGCGATGGAGACAGGCTGGCGGTGGGCGTTTCCACGCGACGGTTCAGCGGACCGCAGGGGGTAAAACAGCTCATGTGGGGGAACCGCATTCGTGCGTTACCCGGACCTGAGTATCATGAGTTTGATGAAGCTTCGCAGGCGTCATTCTGGCGTTCGCCATGGCAACTCAGCCCGCAGAGTAACCGCATGGGGTATCGCCTGCAGGGACAACCGCTAACACGCACTACCGATCGAGAACTGTTGTCGCACGGTCTGCTTCCCGGCGTGGTGCAGGTGCCGCATAACGGCCAGCCTATTGTGCTGATGAACGACGCCCAGACCACGGGGGGCTATCCACGCATCGCCTGTATCATTGAGGCGGATATGTACCATCTGGCACAAATTCCCCTCGGCCAGCCAATTCATTTTGTTCAGTGCTCGCTGGAGGAAGCGCTAAAGGCGCGTCACGACCAGCAGCGTTATCTGGAACAATTAACATGGCGACTTAACGATGAAAATTGATCTGAATGCAGACCTCGGTGAAGGCTGCGCAAATGACGCCGCGCTGCTGCAACTGGTGTCTTCTGCCAACATTGCCTGCGGATTTCACGCCGGCGATGCGCAAACCATGCTGGCAAGCGTGCGTGAAGCGTTAAAAAATGACGTAGCAGTGGGGGCGCATCCCAGTTTTCCGGATCGGGAAAACTTCGGCCGTAGCGCCATGACCCTACCCGTCGACACGGTTTACGCCCAGACGCTGTATCAAATCGGTGCGCTGGCGGCGATAACCCGGGCGGAAGGTGGCGTGATGCGCCACGTCAAACCGCACGGCATGTTGTACAACCAGGCCGCCAGGGATCCACAGTTAGCCGATGCCATCGCCAGGGCGGTACATGCCTGCGATCCGTCGCTGGTGCTGGTGGGGCTGGCGGGTAGCGAACTGATTCGGGCCGGCGAGCATTATGGTCTGCAGACGCGTCAGGAGGTGTTTGCCGATCGCGGCTATCAGGCGGATGGCAGTCTGGTTCCGCGTAGTCAGCCGGGGGCGCTGATTGAAGACGAAGAGCAGGCGTTGGCGCAAACCTTACAAATGGTGCGGTCCGGGAGAGTAAAAAGCCAAACTGGAGAATGGGCCAACGTCACGGCACAGACGGTCTGTATTCATGGTGATGGTGAGCACGCACTCGCTTTTGCCCGCCGTTTGTGCAGCGCGTTTAATGCATGCAATATTGAAATTATCGCATAAGATTTACCATACAAAACAATAATATATTACACAACAACATAAACTCTAAATAATTTGAGTTGCAGGAAGATGACCAGTGAGTGAGTTCCCAGGCGCTTACAGAAGTAAGTGACTGGGGTGAACGAAGGCAGTCAACGCACCTGCAGCTTGAAGTATGACGAGTTTTAACAGGAATGAATTATGGAAGAGGTAATTTCGCTTTGGCCATTGACGGGGATCGCCGTCATCGTGGTCGGATTTCTTTTACGTTTTAACCCGGTATTGGTGGTTATCATTGCCGGGATCGTCACCGGGTTGGCGGCGCATATGCCGATCGCCACTATCCTCGAAAAACTGGGTGAAGGTTTTCTCAACACCCGCAACCTGCCGTTTATCTTATTGATTCCGCTGGCGGTCATCGGCCTGCTGGAGCGGCATGGCCTGAAAGAACGCGCCCAGGCGTGGATCGCGAAAATCCGTAGCGCCACCAGCGGCCGTTTGCTGATTGTCTATCTGTTTATTCGTGAAGCGACCGCCGCGCTGGGACTAACCAGTCTGGGTGGCCATCCGCAAATGGTGCGTCCGCTGCTGGCGCCGATGGCAGAAGGGGCCGCTGAGAAAAATCACGGTGAACTGCCAGGCTCTGTACGCTATCGCCTGCGTGCGATGTCAGCGGCGACCGATAACGTTGGGCTGTTTTTCGGCGAAGATATCTTTGTTGCCTTTGGGGCAATCATCTTCATGCACAACTTTATGCTGGAGTCCGGCGGGATCCAGACCGAGCCGTTGCACATTGCCCTGTGGGGGATCCCAACGGCGATTTGTGCCTTCCTGATCCACGGTGCGCGCTTGTGGCGGCTGGATAGCTATCTGCAACGAGAAGTCGCGAAAGCGAATGCCGCAGCGAAAGGAGAAGCGAAATGAATTTTCAGCAAAGCTATCTCTACTGGCTGGCGGGTGCGGTCTTGTTGATTGTGGCCGTGATGTCCTGGCAGGACAAAGCGAACCCCCGGCGTTTAACCACCGGTCTGTTCTGGGGCGTGTATGGTCTACTGTTTTTGCTGGGTGACTGGACCTATTCACTGTTTGGCGATAAACGTACGGTGCATATCGCGGTGGGTATCGCGGTGGTCGTACTGGCGCTGATCGCCGGTTTTGGCGGCGTGAAGCTCGGCAGCTACCATCAACGTACGCAACAACAGCGTGAAGAAAGCGCCAGTCGACTGGGCAACCGGCTGTTTTTCCCGGCGCTGGCGATCCCGGTGGTCACTGTTGTCGGCGTGCTGATGTTCAATCATATTCCGGGTTTACAGAATGCGCTGTTTGGGCCGGGGAATCACGCCACGCTGGTGACGCTATTTTCAATGACCGCCGGTTCGCTGATTGGTCTGGCAATGGCGGTTAAAATGACCCATGAGCGGGCACATCAGCCGATTCAGGAAGCGCGTCGTCTGCTGGACTCCATCGGCTGGGCGTTCATTCTGCCGCAAATTCTTGCCACGCTCGGACTGCTGTTTACGGCGGCGGGCGTCGGCAGCGGCATTTCGTATCTGACGCAGGAATATCTGGCAGTGGACAGCCGCTTTATTGCGGTGGCGGTGTATACCATCGGTATGGCGTTGCTGACCATGATTATGGGTAACGCCTTTGCCGCCTTCCCGATTGTGACCGCCGGGATTGGGATTCCAATTCTCGTCTTGCAGCACGGTGGCAATCCGGCGGTGATGGCGGCAATTGGTATGTTCTCCGGGTATTGCGGAACGCTGATGACGCCGATGGCGGCAAACTTTAACATCGTGCCAGCGGCGCTGCTGGAGCTGCCGGATAAAAACGCGGTGATTAAAGCGCAGGTGCCGACCGGCATCCTGCTGTTGCTGGTGAATGTGTTCCTGATGTATTTCCTGATGTTCCTGTAAGGAGGAAGGATGAAAACGGTATTAATCACCGGATTTGAACCCTTTGGCGGCGAGTCAGTTAACCCTTCCTGGGAAGTGGTCTCGGGGCTCGACAATGCTATCATCGCTGGATGCCGCGTCGTGGCGCGCCAACTGCCGTGCATATTTGGCGAATCTCTGGCAGTGCTCAATAGTGCGATTGATACGCTGTCACCGTCGCTGGTGCTGGCGGTCGGTCAGGCCGGAGGTCGTACAGACATCACCGTTGAACGCGTTGCCATCAACGTGGACGATGCGCGTATTGCGGATAACCGTGGCCAGCAACCGGTAGATGAACCGATTGTGGCTGATGGCCCGGCGGCGTGGTTCAGCACACTGCCGATCAAAGCCATGGTGGTGGCCATGCGCAGCGCTGGTATTCCGGCATCGGTTTCGCAAACCGCAGGTACCTTCGTCTGTAACCACGTGATGTATGGGCTGCTGCACAAACTGCGAGATACGCCGACGGTGAAGGGGGGATTCATTCATATCCCTTATCTTCCACAGCAGGCCGCAGCCCATCCCGGTGCGCCAAGTATGGCGAGTGATACGGTGCGTCGTGCGCTGGAAATCGCCATCGTCACGGCGTTACAGGTGGAGCGCGATATCGCCGTGACGGGCGGTGCAACACATTAACAAAGGACAGTATTATGCCTGAAGGCCCGGAGATCCGCCGCGCGGCGGATACCCTGGAGGCGGCAGTCAAAGGCAAACCGTTGACGGATGTCTGGTTTGCCTTTGAGCAGTTAAAACCGTATCAATCTCAACTGATTGGGCAGCGTATTACCCAGCTCGAAACGCGGGGTAAAGCCTTACTCACCCATTTTTCCAATGGTCTGACGTTATATAGCCATAATCAACTGTACGGCGTCTGGCGGGTAGTGGACACGGGGAATATCCCGGAGACTACCCGCGTGTTGCGCGTCAGGTTGCAAACCGCCGATAAAACTATCCTGCTCTATAGCGCGTCGGATATCAAAATACTGACGCCAGAACAGCTCACTACCCACCCCTTCCTGCAGCGGGTAGGGCCGGACGTGCTGGATCTGCACTTAACACCCGCTGAAGTCAAAACGCGTCTGCTGTCACCGCGTTTTCGCAATCGGCAGTTTTCCGGCCTGCTGCTGGATCAGGCGTTTCTCGCGGGATTGGGTAACTACCTGCGGGTAGAGATCCTCTGGCAGGTTGGGCTGACGGGGCAACATAAAGCGTCGCAGCTGAGCGAACAACAGTTGGACGCGCTGGCGCAGGCGCTGCTCGATATTCCGCGTTTATCCTATAACACTCGTGGACTGGCTGAGGAGAATAAGCATCACGGGGCGCTGTTTCGCTTTAAAGTCTTTCACCGCGACGGTGAAGCCTGCGAGCGATGCGGCGGGATTATTGAAAAAACGATGCTGTCGTCAAGACCATTTTACTGGTGTCCGGGTTGTCAGAAATAACATAACATGACGCGGTCCCGGTGATGCAGAGGGATATGTCGAATAAGGCCACCTGAATCTCTCAAGGTGATGAGCAGGAGTGGAATATGGATGTTAATCGTTTTTTTTGTACCGCCTTACTTATCGCAACAGCCGGTTTCTTTGCCGCGTCGGCCAGTGCTGCTGAATCGGTAACCCCTCAATGTGAGTCCGGGCCGCGGGATATGGAATATATTTATGAACATGGAGCCCAGACTCGTTGTTTTTATCCTGCCATGACGCTGGAAGAAACGTATCAGGCACTGAGAAAAGCACGGTCGGACCGTCAAAACCTGACACCCACGTTGACCCCAGGTAAGGATCGTAAAATAGAAAATCTTGGGGATACGGATCTCGTGGAATATGTCTGGAAAGGCAAAAACAATCTGCATATTACGCAGAATTTTCCGGGTGGTATGACCGAGTTTATGTTTACCGTGGATAAATCCGGAACGACCGTGACGGAGATTGGGCACCCGGATTAACGCCCCGCGTTAAGACGGCGGTTTTCTCGGCGCATGTGCCGAGATAAAGCGGGCGATGGCCGGCCCGGTGAGCAAAATGCTGAACAGCCGCAGGGTTTGCATTGCCATGATCAGCGCCATATCGGCGTGGCTTCCTGCGGCAATCACCGCGACGGAGTCCACTCCGCCTGGGCTGGTCGCCAGATAGGCAGTGAGAAAATCTATCTGCATGTAATGCGCCAGTCCCCAGGCCATAGCGGCGCAAATCGCCATCAGTGAACAAATGGACAACAGGATCTGCGGCAACGGGCGCAGCGCCATAAAAAAGATCTGCTTGTCAAAACCGAGACCAATTTGCCAACCGATGGCCATATAGGCTATCGCCAGCAGCCATTCCGGCAGTTCAATCACCATCACGCCGCCTGCGTTCAGCAGCGCGCCAGCCAGCATCGGCAGCAGCATCACGCCTGAAGGTATACGCAGTAAGCGTCCGGCAGTACCAGCCGCCACGGCCAGCAACAGGGTGCTGAACAAATTGCTGCTCAGCGGCGGAAACCAGACCATTTGCTCGCTGACCGCTTGCGCCCGATCGCCCATTACCAGTCGGGTGACCAGTGCCGCAGCGCCAACCACCAATAGCACGCGCAGATACTGCATAAACGCCACCAGACGGATATCGGCGCCATATTCCTGGGCCATCGCAACCATTGCCGCCGCACCGCCGGGTGAAGATCCCCACGCGCCGGTATTGCCCGGCAGCTTACTGTAGCGAACCAACAGCCAGCCTATTGCGGTGCTGGAGATAAGTGTCGCCAGCAGGATGGCAATCACCACCGGCCAGTGTGCCGCCAGCGTTGTAAAAATGGAGCCGGTGAGATTTTGCGCAATCATACAGCCGAGAATGGCCTGCGCAGCAAGAAAGGTACAGCGAGGTGGATGCAGCGTGATGCCGCGCATACTGAAGATGATGCCGACGATCATCGACCCGAGCAGCAGGGGGCCAGGGAGATGGATAAACAGAAAGAGCAGGGAAAGAAGTAATGACAGCACAAACAATGCGGCCCACTGCAAAACAGGCATCCCATGCTCCTGAGTATCATTAAGTAACACTCAGTAAATCATAGAGAAAGCTGGATGAAAACAACGGGAGTCAAGAAAAAGAAAGAATGTGCCGGGCATAGCAAGATGCGGATTATCCGGCCTACGGAAATAAAAACGTAGGCCGGATAAGCGATAGCGCCATCCGGCAGAGAATTAGCGCTTAATATCAGCCTTAAAGTCGCGCTTGTCGTAGCCGGTGTACAGCTGACGAGGACGGGCGATTTTCATGCCGTCGGTGTGCATTTCGTTCCAGTGAGCAATCCAGCCAACGGTACGCGCCATGGCAAAGATTACGGTGAACATGGAAGACGGAATGCCCATCGCTTTCAGAATGATACCGGAGTAGAAGTCGACGTTCGGGTACAGTTTCTTCTCGATGAAGTACGGGTCGTTCAGCGCGATGTGCTCAAGCTCCATCGCCACTTCCAGCAGATCATCTTTAGTGCCCAGTTCTTTCAGCACTTCATGGCAGGTTTCACGCATCACGGTGGCGCGCGGGTCATAGTTTTTGTAAACACGGTGACCAAAGCCCATCAGGCGGAAAGAGTCATTTTTGTCTTTCGCGCGGCGCACAAATTCTGGAATGTGTTTAACCGAGCTGATTTCTTCCAGCATCTTCAGTGCAGCTTCGTTTGCGCCGCCGTGTGCCGGTCCCCACAGGGAAGCAATACCGGCAGCGATACAGGCAAACGGGTTAGCGCCGGAAGAGCCCGCGGTACGTACGGTAGAGGTTGAGGCGTTCTGTTCGTGGTCGGCGTGCAGGATCAGAATACGGTCCATTGCGCGTTCCAGGATCGGATTCACTTCGTATTTTTCGCACGGCGTGGAGAACATCATGTTCAGGAAGTTACCGGCGTAAGACAGATCATTGCGCGGGTAAACAAACGGCTGGCCGATGGAGTATTTGTAGCACATTGCGGCCATGGTCGGCATTTTGGACAGCAGACGGAAGGCGGCAATTTCACGATGGCGCGGATTATTCACGTCCAGAGAATCGTGGTAGAACGCAGCCAGCGCCCCGGTGACACCGCACATCACG
Source organism: Citrobacter sp. wls829 (assembly GCF_005280825.1). Classification (NCBI taxonomy): domain Bacteria; kingdom Pseudomonadati; phylum Pseudomonadota; class Gammaproteobacteria; order Enterobacterales; family Enterobacteriaceae; genus Citrobacter; species Citrobacter sp. wls829. Next base: position 36,220 of record NZ_SZWP01000054.1, on the reverse strand, counting down.
GCCATCGGGTGGGAGTCGCGGCGGAAACCGTGGAACAGACGGGTGATCTGCTCGTGGATCATGGTATGGCGAGTGACCGTGGTTTTGAACTCGTCGTACTCTTCCTGCGTCGGTTTTTCACCGTACAGCAGGATATAACACACTTCCAGATAGTTAGATTCGGTTGCCAACTGGTCAATCGGGAAGCCGCGATGCAGCAAAATACCTTCGTCACCGTCGATGAACGTAATTTTGGATTCGCAGGATGCGGTAGAGGTGAAACCTGGGTCAAAAGTAAACATGCCTTTTGAGCCAAGGCTACGAATATCAATAACGTCCTGACCGAGCGTGCCTTTTAGCACATCCAGTTCGATAGCAATATCACCGTTTAGAGTGAGTTTTGCTTTAGTATCAGCCATTTACGGTCTCCTTAGCGCCTTATTGCTTAAGACTACTCAGGTGAGATCTGTTTCAACTCATCAATTAACCGTTACCACTTTGTTATTCGGCTCGCCGCTCTGCGAAGAGGAGAAAACCAGGGTACAGAGCAATGGGCGCTTGCAGGTAAATCAGTTAACTCATGGTGAATTAGCAACAAATCAACAACTTAGCAATCCGAATTATTAAACCTGTCTACACTAATAACTGTCCTGAATTCATTGGTCAACCTTTCCACACTGTTACATAACTTACTCATCGGTGAAAGAGTGACCCCATAACTTTTACGCATTATATGCTTTTTCTGGTGTCGTTTGTAACAAGTTTGTTTAATGATTGTCAAATCAGATGATTAAAAATTAAAATAATGTTGTTATCGTGACCTATGTCACTGTTCGGGATAAAACCCGACAAACTATATGTAGGTTAATTGTAATGATTTTGTGAACGTCCTATACTGCCGCCAGGTCTCCGGAATACCCTGCAATCCCGAGCCAACCAGCGTTGTAACGTGTCGTTTTAGCAACTGGAAGCAGTGTTTTATATGACGCGTAGTTATAGTAAGGACGCTGTCTGACCCGCACGCAGACCGGAGGAAGGAAATCCCGTCGTCTTTCAGGCAACAGGAGTCTTCATCTTCTGTACCCGAAGTCTAAAGGGAATAATAAGAACAGCATGTGGGCGTTATTCATGATAAGAAATGTGAAAAAACAAAGACCTGTCAATCTGGATCTGCAAACGATTCGGTTCCCAATCACGGCGATAGCGTCCATTCTCCATCGCGTATCTGGAGTGATCACCTTCGTGGCGGTCGGGATACTGTTGTGGTTATTGGGTACCAGCCTTTCCTCCCCTGAAGGTTTCCTCGCGGCGTCTTCCATTATGAATAACTTCTTTGTGGAGTTAATTCTGTGGGGAATTCTGATAGCGCTGGCCTACCACGCCGTCATGGGCATTCGCCATCTGTTGATGGATTTTGGCTACATCGAAGAAACCCTCGAAGCAGGGACGCGTTCTGCCAAAATTTCTTTTGTTATCATTGTCGTGCTTTCACTTCTCGCAGGAGTCCTCGTATGGTAAGCAACGCCTCCGCATTAGGACGCAACGGCGTACATGACTTCATTCTGGTCCGTGCTACCGCTATCGTTCTGACGTTATACATCATCTATATGGTCGGCTTCTTCGCCACCAGTGGCACGCTGACCTGGGAAATCTGGACCGGTTTCTTCTCATCGGCATTCACCAAAGTCTTCACCCTGCTGGCACTGTTTTCTATCTTGATTCATGCCTGGATCGGCATGTGGCAGGTGTTGACCGACTACGTTAAACCACTGGCCGTGCGCCTGATTCTGCAACTGGCGATTGTCGTTGCACTGGTGGTTTACGTCATTTATGGATTCGTTGTGGTGTGGGGTGTGTAATGAAACTGCCAGTCAGAGAATTTGATGCTGTTGTGATTGGTGCCGGTGGCGCAGGTATGCGCGCGGCGCTGCAAATTTCCCAGAGCGGCCAGACCTGTGCGCTGCTCTCCAAAGTGTTCCCAACCCGTTCCCATACCGTTTCCGCGCAGGGTGGCATCACCGTTGCGCTCGGTAATACCCATGAAGATAACTGGGAATGGCACATGTACGACACCGTTAAAGGGTCGGATTACATTGGTGACCAGGACGCGATTGAATATATGTGTAAGACCGGCCCGGAAGCGATTCTGGAACTGGACCATATGGGCCTGCCGTTCTCGCGTCTTGACGATGGCACTATCTATCAACGTCCGTTTGGTGGCCAGTCGAAAAACTTCGGCGGCGAGCAGGCGGCACGTACTGCAGCAGCAGCTGACCGTACCGGTCATGCGCTGTTGCACACGCTGTATCAGCAGAACCTGAAAAACCATACCACCATTTTCTCTGAGTGGTACGCGCTGGATCTGGTGAAAAACGCCGATGGCGCAGTGGTCGGCTGTACCGCCCTGTGTATCGAAACCGGTGAAGTGGTTTACTTCAAAGCCCGCGCCACCGTGCTGGCGACCGGCGGCGCAGGCCGTATTTACCAGTCCACCACCAACGCGCATATCAATACCGGTGACGGCGTTGGCATGGCAATCCGTGCCGGTGTACCGGTGCAGGATATGGAAATGTGGCAGTTCCACCCAACCGGTATCGCCGGGGCAGGGGTTCTGGTCACTGAAGGTTGCCGTGGTGAAGGCGGTTACCTGCTGAACAAACACGGCGAGCGCTTTATGGAGCGTTATGCCCCGAATGCGAAAGACCTGGCGGGTCGTGACGTGGTGGCGCGTTCTATCATGATCGAAATCCGTGAAGGTCGTGGCTGTGACGGTCCATGGGGCCCACACGCCAAGCTGAAACTCGACCATCTGGGTAAAGAGGTTCTTGAGTCCCGTCTGCCGGGCATCCTTGAACTCTCCCGTACCTTTGCTCACGTTGACCCGGTGAAAGAACCTATTCCGGTTATCCCAACCTGCCACTACATGATGGGCGGCGTGCCGACCAAAGTGACCGGCCAGGCGCTGACCGTGAACGAGCAGGGCGAAGACGTAGTGATTCCTGGGCTGTTTGCGGTGGGCGAAATCGCCTGCGTATCGGTTCACGGCGCCAACCGTCTGGGCGGCAACTCGCTGCTGGATCTGGTGGTGTTCGGTCGTGCGGTGGGTCTGCATCTGCAGGAATCTATCGCCGAGCAGGGTGACCTTCGCGATGCAACAGAAGACGAGATTGATGCTTCTCTGGAACGACTGAACCGCTGGAACGGCAACCGTGACGGCGAAGATCCTGTGGTCATCCGTAAAGCGCTGCAGGAATGTATGCAGCATAACTTCTCGGTATTCCGTGAAGGTGACGCGATGGCGAAGGGTCTTGAAGAGCTGAAGGTGATTCGTGAGCGCCTGAAAAATGCCCGTCTGGATGATACCTCCAGCGAGTTCAACACCCAGCGCGTTGAGTGTCTGGAGTTGGATAACCTGATGGAAACTGCTTACGCCACGGCGGTGTCTGCAAACTTCCGTACCGAAAGCCGTGGCGCGCATAGCCGCTTCGACTTCCCGGAACGTGACGATGAAAACTGGCTGTGCCATTCCCTGTACCTGCCAGAATCGGAATCCATGACACGACGTCAGGTCAACATGGAACCGAAACTGCGCCCGGCATTCCCGCCGAAGATTCGTACTTATTAATGCGGAGACAGGACAATGAAACTCGAGTTTTCAGTTTATCGTTATAACCCGGACGTAGACGATGCTCCGCATATGCAGGATTACACCCTGGAAGCGGAAGAAGGTCGCGACATGATGCTGCTGGATGCGTTGATGCAGCTGAAGGAAAAAGACCCGTCACTGTCGTTCCGTCGCTCTTGCCGTGAAGGCGTTTGTGGCTCCGACGGCCTGAACATGAACGGCAAAAATGGTCTGGCCTGTATCACACCTATTTCTGCGCTGAATCAGCCGGGCAAAAAAATTGTCATCCGCCCGTTGCCGGGTTTACCGGTGGTGCGCGATTTGGTGGTAGACATGGGGCAATTCTACGCACAGTATGAGAAGATTAAACCTTACTTGTTGAATAATGGGAAAAATCCACCGGCTCGTGAGCATTTACAAATGCCTGAGCAGCGTGAGAAGCTCGATGGGCTGTATGAATGTATTTTATGTGCATGCTGCTCAACGTCCTGCCCGTCATTCTGGTGGAATCCGGACAAGTTTGTTGGCCCGGCGGGTCTGCTGGCTGCGTATCGCTTCCTGATTGACAGTCGCGATACCGAGACCGACAGTCGCCTGGAAGGTTTAAGTGACGCTTTCAGCGTATTCCGCTGCCATAGCATCATGAACTGCGTCAGTGTATGTCCTAAGGGGCTGAACCCGACGCGCGCTATCGGCCATATTAAGTCGATGCTGCTGAAGCGTAGTGCATAAGTCGTTGTTGCCGGATGGCGACGTAAACGTCTTATCAGGCCTACAGGTACAATCCTGTAGGCCTGATAAGTGAAGCGCCATCAGGCAAATCGTTAATGCAGGAAACCTCTAAAAACTGCCTCTTATCTCTGACAGTTTTTAAAGGTTCCTTCGCGAGCCAAACAAAAAGAGCTCGCAAGTGAACCCCGGCACGCATACGCGTATGCGTGGTAGTATCCACGGCGAAATGCTCGTCATAGTTCAGGTTGCATGTGCGTTGGCTGCACTTGCTCACCCCGGTCACTTACTGGCTGTAAGCTCCCAGGGATTCGCAAGCTTGCCGCCTTCCTGAAACGTGAACTATTTAGAGTATTAAATAAGCAGAAAAGATGCTTAAGGGATCACGATGCAGAACAGCGCTTTGAAAGCCTGGTTGGACTCTTCTTACCTCTCTGGTTCGAACCAGAGTTGGATAGAACAGCTCTATGAAGACTTCTTAACCGACCCTGACTCGGTAGATGCTAACTGGCGTTCGACGTTCCAGCAGTTACCTGGTACCGGAGTCAAACCGGATCAACTCCATTCAAAAACGCGTGATTATTTCCGTCGTCAGGCGTTGGCTACCCCACGTTACTCTTCTTCTATTTCCGACCCTGATGCCAATGTGAAGCAGGTTAAAGTCCTGCAGCTCATCAACGCATACCGTTTCCGCGGCCATCAGCATGCGAATCTCGATCCGCTGGGACTGTGGCAGCAAGAAAACGTGGCCGATCTGGATCCGTCTTTCCACGATCTGACCGAAGCCGATCTTCAGGAAAGCTTTAACGTCGGTTCTTTTGCCGGTGGCAAAGATACGATGAAGCTGGGCGAGTTACTGGAAGCACTGAAGCAAACTTACTGCGGCCCGATTGGCGCCGAGTACATGCACATCACCAGCACCGAAGAGAAACGCTGGCTTCAACAGCGTATCGAATCCGGTCGCGCGGCGTTCAGTGGCGAAGAGAAAAAACGTTTCCTCAGTGAACTGACCGCAGCTGAAGGTCTGGAGCGCTACCTGGGGGCCAAGTTCCCGGGTGCTAAACGCTTCTCGCTGGAAGGCGGCGATGCGTTAATTCCGATGCTCAAAGAGATGATTCGCCATGCCGGCAACAGCGGCACGCGTGAAGTGGTTCTGGGCATGGCGCACCGTGGTCGTTTGAACGTGCTGGTGAACGTGCTGGGTAAACGTCCACAAGAACTGTTCGACGAATTTGCGGGCAAACATAAAGAACACCTCGGTACCGGTGACGTGAAGTACCACATGGGCTTCTCATCGGATATCGAAACCGAAGGCGGTCTCGTTCACCTGGCGCTGGCGTTTAACCCGTCGCACCTGGAAATCGTCAGCCCGGTGGTTATCGGTTCCGTTCGTGCGCGTCTGGACAGACTGGATGAGCCGAGCAGCAATAAAGTTCTGCCGATCACCATTCACGGTGACGCAGCGGTAACCGGGCAGGGCGTGGTTCAGGAAACCCTGAACATGTCGAAAGCGCGCGGCTACGAAGTCGGCGGCACCGTTCGTATCGTTATCAACAACCAGGTCGGATTCACCACCTCTAACCCACTGGATGCGCGTTCCACGCCGTATTGCACCGACATTGGTAAGATGGTGATGGCGCCGATTTTCCACGTCAATGCGGATGACCCGGAAGCGGTCGCTTTCGTGACGCGTCTGGCGCTGGATTTCCGTAATACCTTTAAACGCGATGTGTTCATTGATCTGGTGTGCTACCGCCGTCACGGCCATAACGAAGCCGACGAGCCGAGCGCAACCCAGCCGCTGATGTATCAGAAAATCAAAAAACACCCGACGCCGCGCAAAATCTACGCTGACAAACTGGAAACCGATAAAGTTGTTACGCTGGAAGACGCGACCGAAATGGTCAACCTGTATCGTGATGCGTTAGATGCGGGTGAATGCGTGGTGAAAGAGTGGCGTCCAATGAACATGCACTCCTTCACCTGGTCACCGTACCTTAACCACGATTGGGATGAGAACTACCCGAGCAAGGTTGAAATGAAGCGTTTGCAGGAACTGGCAAAACGCATCAGTACCGTACCTGAAGCGGTTGAAATGCAGTCGCGCGTCGCCAAGATTTACGGTGACCGTCAGTCAATGGCTGCCGGCGAGAAGCTGTTCGACTGGGGTGGCGCTGAGAATCTGGCCTACGCCACGCTGGTAGACGAAGGCATTCCGGTTCGTCTGTCGGGTGAAGACTCTGGTCGCGGGACCTTCTTCCACCGCCATGCGGTGATCCACAACCAGGCGAACGGTTCAACCTACACCCCATTGCAGCACGTGCATAACGGTCAGGGCACGTTCCGCGTATGGGACTCCGTTCTGTCTGAAGAAGCGGTGCTGGCATTTGAATACGGCTACGCCACGGCTGAGCCGCGCACGCTGACCATCTGGGAAGCACAGTTTGGCGACTTCGCCAACGGCGCACAGGTGGTTATCGACCAGTTCATCTCCTCTGGCGAGCAGAAATGGGGCCGCATGTGTGGTCTGGTGATGCTGCTGCCGCACGGCTATGAAGGTCAGGGTCCGGAGCACTCTTCCGCGCGTCTGGAACGTTATCTACAACTCTGCGCCGAGCAGAACATGCAGGTTTGCGTCCCGTCTACCCCGGCTCAGGTGTACCACATGCTGCGTCGTCAGGCGCTGCGCGGTATGCGCCGTCCACTGGTGGTGATGTCACCGAAGTCATTGCTGCGTCATCCGCTGGCGGTGTCCACGCTGGACGAACTGGCTAACGGTGCGTTCCTGCCAGCCATTGGCGAGATTGATGAACTGGATCCGAAAGGCGTGAAGCGCGTTGTAATGTGTTCTGGTAAGGTTTATTACGACCTGCTGGAGCAACGCCGCAAGAATGGTCAGAAAGATGTTGCCATTGTGCGCATCGAACAGCTTTATCCGTTCCCGCATAAAGCGATGCAGGACGTGTTAAAACAGTACGCTCACGTACATGATTTTGTCTGGTGCCAGGAAGAGCCGCTCAACCAGGGCGCATGGTACTGCAGCCAGCACCATTTCCGTGAAGTGATTCCATTTGGGTCTGCTCTGCGTTACGCAGGTCGCCCGGCCTCTGCCTCACCGGCAGTAGGATATATGTCCGTTCACCAGAAGCAGCAACAAGATCTGGTAAATGACGCGCTGAACGTCGATTAAATAAAGGATAAATAATGAGTAGCGTAGATATTCTTGTTCCCGACCTGCCTGAATCTGTGGCTGACGCAACCGTAGCGACCTGGCATAAAAAACCGGGCGATAGCGTTAAGCGCGATGAAGTGCTGGTAGAAATCGAAACTGACAAAGTGGTACTGGAAGTACCGGCATCAGCGGACGGTATTCTTGATGCGGTTCTGGAAGATGAAGGGACAACCGTCACGTCTCGCCAGATCCTCGGTCGCCTGCGTGAAGGTAACAGCGCCGGGAAAGAGACCAGCGCCAAGTCTGAAGAAAAAGATTCTACTCCGGCGCAGCGCCAGCAGGCCTCGCTCTCCGAGCAGAATAACGATGCCCTGAGCCCGGCGATTCGTCGCCTGCTGGGTGAGCATAACCTCGAAGCCAGCGCCATTAATGGTACCGGCGTCGGCGGCCGCATCACTCGTGAAGATGTTGAAAAACATCTGGCTAAAGCTCCGGCAGCGAAAGCGGAAGCCAAAGCACCGGCAGCCGCACCTGCCGCTCAACCTGCACTGGGTGCGCGTGGTGAGAAACGTGTTCCGATGACCCGTCTGCGTAAACGCGTGGCCGAGCGTCTGCTGGAAGCGAAAAACTCCACCGCGATGCTGACGACCTTCAACGAAGTCAACATGAAGCCAATCATGGATCTGCGTAAGCAGTACGGTGATGCGTTTGAAAAACGTCACGGTATCCGTCTGGGCTTTATGTCGTTCTACGTGAAAGCCGTGGTTGAAGCGCTGAAACGCTTCCCGGAAGTCAACGCCTCTATCGATGGCGATGACGTGGTGTATCACAACTACTTTGATGTCAGCATGGCGGTCTCTACGCCGCGCGGCCTGGTGACTCCGGTTCTGCGCAATGTTGACCTGCTGGGTATGGCTGACATCGAGAAAAATATCAAAGAACTGGCAGTGAAAGGTCGCGACGGCAAGTTGACGGTCGAGGATCTGACGGGCGGGAACTTCACTATCACTAACGGTGGTGTGTTCGGTTCCTTGATGTCTACGCCGATCATCAACCCGCCGCAGAGCGCCATCCTGGGTATGCATGCCATCAAAGACAGGCCGATGGCGGTAGACGGCAAGGTTGAAATCCTGCCGATGATGTATCTGGCGCTGTCTTATGACCACCGTCTGATCGATGGTCGTGAGTCAGTGGGCTTCCTGGTGACCATTAAAGAGTTGCTGGAAGATCCAACGCGTCTGCTGTTAGACGTGTAACTATAAAGAGTATCACCTGCCCCGTAGGTCTGCGGCCTTATCAGGCCTACGGGTTATAAGATAACGATTACCTGAAGGATGGACAGAACACATGAACTTACATGAATATCAGGCAAAACAACTTTTTGCCCGCTATGGCTTACCGGCACCGGTGGGTTATGCCTGTACTACTCCGCGTGAAGCCGAAGAAGCTGCCTCTAAAATCGGCGCAGGTCCATGGGTAGTAAAATGTCAGGTTCACGCTGGTGGCCGCGGTAAAGCGGGCGGTGTGAAGGTCGTTAACAGCAAAGAAGACATTCGCGCTTTTGCTGAACACTGGCTGGGTAAACGTCTGGTCACTTACCAGACGGACGCCAATGGCCAACCGGTAAATCAGATTCTGGTTGAAGCTGCGACCGATATTGGTAAAGAACTTTACCTCGGCGCTGTGGTTGACCGTAGCTCCCGTCGCGTGGTCTTTATGGCCTCTACCGAAGGCGGCGTGGAAATCGAAAAAGTCGCGGAAGAAACCCCGCACCTGATCCACAAAGTCGCACTGGATCCGCTGGCGGGCCCAATGCCGTATCAGGGACGTGAGCTGGCATTCAAACTGGGTCTGGAAGGTAAACAGGTTCAGCAGTTCACCAAAATCTTTATGGGTCTGGCGACCATCTTCCTTGAGCGTGACCTGGCGCTGATCGAAATCAACCCGTTGGTTGTCACCAAGCAAGGCGACCTGATTTGCCTCGACGGCAAACTGGGTGCTGACGGCAACGCACTGTTCCGCCAGGCTGACCTGCGCGAAATGCGCGACCAGTCTCAGGAAGATCCGCGTGAAGCGCAGGCAGCACAGTGGGAGCTGAACTACGTTGCGCTGGATGGCAACATCGGTTGCATGGTTAACGGCGCGGGCTTGGCGATGGGCACCATGGACATCGTTAAGCTGCACGGCGGCGAACCGGCTAACTTCCTCGACGTTGGCGGCGGCGCGACCAAAGAGCGCGTGACCGAAGCGTTCAAAATCATCCTTTCTGACGACAATGTTAAAGCCGTTCTGGTTAACATCTTCGGCGGTATCGTACGTTGCGACCTGATCGCTGACGGTATCATCGGCGCGGTAGCGGAAGTGGGCGTTAACGTACCTGTTGTTGTCCGTCTGGAAGGCAACAATGCCGAACTCGGCGCGAAAAAATTGGCTGACAGCGGCCTGAATATTATTGCAGCGAAAAGTCTGACGGATGCAGCTCAGCAGGTTGTTGCCGCAGTGGAGGGGAAATAATGTCCGTTTTAATTAATAAAGATACCAAGGTAATCTGCCAGGGCTTCACCGGCAGCCAGGGGACATTCCACTCAGAACAAGCGATTGCTTACGGTACACAAATGGTCGGTGGCGTTACGCCGGGCAAAGGCGGCACCACCCATCTGGGTCTGCCGGTGTTCAACACCGTACGTGAAGCGGTAGAAGCGACCGGCGCGACTGCGTCAGTTATCTACGTACCGGCACCGTTCTGCAAAGACTCCATTCTGGAAGCTGTCAACGCGGGCATCAAACTGATCATCACCATCACCGAAGGTATTCCGACGCTGGATATGCTGACCGTGAAAGTGGCGCTGGATGAAGCAGGCGTGCGTATGATTGGCCCGAACTGCCCAGGCGTTATCACCCCGGGCGAATGCAAAATCGGTATCATGCCGGGTCACATTCACAAACCGGGCAAAGTGGGCATCGTTTCCCGTTCCGGTACGCTGACCTATGAAGCGGTTAAGCAGACCACTGACTACGGTTTCGGCCAGTCCACCTGTGTGGGCATCGGTGGGGATCCAATCCCTGGTTCTAACTTTATCGACATTCTGAAGCTGTTCCAGGAAGATCCGCAAACCGAAGCGATTGTCATGATCGGTGAGATCGGCGGCAGCGCGGAAGAAGAAGCCGCAGCCTACATTAAAGATCATGTGACCAAACCGGTTGTCGGCTACATCGCTGGCGTGACCGCGCCGAAAGGCAAACGTATGGGCCATGCGGGCGCGATTATCTCTGGTGGTAAAGGGACGGCGGATGAGAAGTTCGCTGCACTGGAAGCCGCTGGTGTGAAAACCGTACGCAGCCTGGCTGATATCGGCGAAGCGCTGAAGACCGTGATTAAGTAATAAGTAAAAAAACAGCCCTGACTATCAATATGGTCAAGGGCTGTTCCCGTTTCGACATGGTTGGCCATCTGATGATGGCCTTTTTTATTTTCTGCAATCCACCATCTTGAAATTTGATCACAATCATCTTCACAAATGAGATTATTTTTTGCGGTCAGCATCATTCTTTCTTTAGACTAAATTCTGCATATTACCGGCTTTAATATCAACATTGCCGGAGGATGGCGTGCCGCTGAAAATTAAGGATGACGACTTACAGTGTTTTTTCTCCATCGCCGATGTTTTTGCCAGAGCGACAGGATTAGCGACGGTAGTGATTGATGTTACAGGCAAGGTGATATCGGATTGCCATAATTTTAACGCATTCTGTACACTCATGCGTACCAATGAACAGTACCGAGCGAGTTGTCAAAAGTGTGATAAGTATTGCGCTTTTGAAGGGTTAAAACAGCTAAAACCAAGAATACTCTGCTGTTATGCAGGATTAAGCCTCTTCTCAATGCCACTCATTAATGAAGGGAATCTTTGCGGTTTTATTATCTGTGGCCAAGTACGAGCCAAATATCAGGAATATAAAACAATAGTTATAGATGAGCAATCACAATGGATGAGCGACCCTGAAATAAAGGCTGCATGGGAACGCGTGATTGTTGTGGATAATAATATATTGACCGCGTCGGCAAACTTACTGAACTTTATTGTTAATAATTATGAACAAAAGGATACGGTAGATGAAATGGTTAATAATCCTAAAGTAAGTACCCCGCAGATTTATTTTACTGAGCTTTCCCGGCATGAAAAGAAACTCATGGAAGCGCTACGTTATATTGATGAGAATTTATATAGTGAGCTATCTCTTGAATCCGTGGCAGCGCATGTTTGTTTGAGCGCTAACTATTTTAGCCGCTTCTTTAAGAAACGTCAGGGAGTGAATTTTAAAACATGGGTGAATCAGAAGAAAATGCAAAAAGCTGGCGAGTTATTGCATGATCCTGTGCATTCAATAGACAGCATTGCCCGGAAACTTCAGTACGCGCAAACCAGTTACTTTTGCCGTGTTTTCCGGGCGGCGCATCAAACGTCACCCCAGTCTTTTCGTCACGCGAGACTTTCGCAGTAGAGGCTTTCCGGTAGCGTGAGGGCTTCAGGAATAAAAGACAGTCTGTCGCTTAGGGTCACAACCTCACCGATAACGATCAGCGCGGGTGGCACGATGTTCGCTTCCTGCGCTTTGTTCAGTAATGACCCCAATGTACAAGTCAGTCGGCGCTGATTCTCCCGCGTAGCAGACATGATAATAGCGGCGGGGGTGTCGGCAGATTTTCCCCCCATGAGCAACTCTTCACAAATAAACGCCAGATTGGCGATCCCCATCACGATAACCAGCGTACCGTTGAGTTTGGCCAGCTGACGCCAGTCCTGCTGCTGATTTCCTTCACGCGTATGACCGGTGACCACGTGAAATCCTGAAGCATAATCGCGATGCGTGACTGGAATACCGGCGCAGGTCAGGCCGCCAATAGTGGAACTGATGCCGGGTACGACTTCAAAAGGTATGCCGATTTCCACGAGATCCTCAACTTCTTCAGCCCCCCGGCCAAACACGTAAGGATCGCCGCCTTTTAAGCGCACGATATGGTGATGGGTTTCAGCATACTGGACCAGCAGCGCGTTGATTTCATCCTGTGGCACACAATGAAAGCCCGGATTTTTGCCGACATTGATGAGCTGGCAATCAGGTGCCGCCCATTCCAAAATTTTAGGATTGACCAGCCTGTCGTAAATAATGACATCGGCCTGCTTAATGCACATCATTGCTTTGAGGGTGAGTAACGATATATCACCGGGACCGGCGCCAACGAGCCAGACCTTTCCGAAAGTTTTCACATTGTGTCCTTTATCACGTCTAACATTAGAATGGCAGAAACTACATCAAGGAATGATTAAAAGCAGTCGTTTGCCGGGTGGTTATAACACTAAATTATCCTAAAATATCGCAGCAATAATATTGATTAAACTCGCATAGTTTTTTCTGCAATAAACAAGATCATTTGAAAAATTATTAAGAACTTATAAGCACTATTTGCCCATGTTTAACCTTATTTAAATTGTGTTTATTGCCCGGCTTGCGTATTATTGGTTAATATTTATCCGCCTCAGTGTGAGTAAATCATGGATTGGATCAATGACATCAATGGACAAAATAAAATATAACTTTCGATGCTTGTCTGGGTGTAATGAAATTTATTTTATAAATTAAACTTATTTTGTACGCTGCATATGGAAGAGGTTATGAGAGGAAAAATACCGAAGACGGAGTTGCTGGTAACTTTTGAAGTGGTTGCGCGTCACGAAAGTTATACCCGGGCAGCAGAAGAGCTTGCGTTGACACAAAGTGCTGTTTTTCGCCAGGTGAATGCGCTGGAGGACTTTCTAAATACAGCGCTATTTAATCATGCCAAAAAGCGAATTTTCTTAAATGCGGCAGGGAAGCATTATTTAACTATCGTCAAGGAAACGCTTAACAAACTGGAACGTGACACCACCACCATAATGACCTGGCAACCGACCGTGCAGGTTATTGAGTTGGCGGTTAATCCTACGTTTAGTACGCACTGGCTGATTCCTAACTTACGTGAGTTCAATAAACTTAACCCTGATATTATCGTTAATATTCACTCTTTGGCGAATATCGGCGATTTTCTCAATCGTGAATACGACGCGGCAATCATGCGGGAAGATTTTTACTCGCCATGGTCTGGGGTGGAGTACCTTTTCGAAGAGGAAATTTTACCCGTATGCAGCAGATGCCTGCTGAACGAAGCCGATCGCAAGCTGGCGGTAACCGATCTGCTGAATGAGTTTCCTCTGTTGCACCAAAGTACGCGTATCAAAGGCTGGCAGGAATGGTTTGCGTTGTCTGATGTCAGCAGTCCGTTAGTCAATAAAGGTCCGCGCTTTGATTTGCTCTCGATGCTGATCGCGGCGGTACGCTCGAATTTGGGCGTCGCGTTGTTACCCCGATTTGCTATTCAGCACGATCTGGACTGCGGTGATATGGTGATTCCCTGCGATGTCCCGATGCGTACCGGCAACCGGTTCATTATGACGTGGCGTGAAGAGAAGGCGGAATCTCCGCATTTACAGACTTTCCGTAACTGGTTACTCGGTAAATCTGTGGTGTCAGTGACGTGATGACAACGCCGGCCTACAATATTGTAGGCCGGCGTGTTTTTCCTACCAGTCAATCCCAACTTGTGCCTGAATACCGCTATCAAACGCGTGCTTGACCGGACGCATCTCACTGACCGTATCGGCAAGTTCCAGTAAAAGCGTGTGGCATCCGCGGCCCGTGACAATTACGCTCTGTTCGGCTGGACGATTCTCGATGGCAGCGATCACTTCCTGAGTATCCAGATAGTGATACGCCAACATATACGTCAGTTCATCCAGTACGACCAGATCGTAGTGCGCATCGGCGAGCATGCGCTTACTTTCCTGCCAGACCACCGTTGCTGCCGCAATGTCCGCTTCCTTGTTCTGGGTTTCCCAGGTGAAGCCGGTGCCCATAATATGGAATTCAACGCCGAGCGGTTGTAACGTGTTGTATTCGCCATTATCCCACTGGCCTTTAATAAACTGCGCGACGCCAACGGTTTTTCCATGGCCGACCGCGCGCGTCGCGGTACCAAAGGCGGCAGTGGATTTTCCTTTACCGTTGCCGGTGAAGACAATCAAAATCCCTTTCTTTTCCGTTGCCGCCGCCACGCGGGTATCAACCTGATCTTTCAGTTTCTGCTGACGCTGGCGGTGCCTGTCGTCATTGGCTCGCACTTCCATTGTTGCTCCTTAATGTCCTGCAGGGCAGGTTGTGCAGCGATGCTGCTGCTCAAACTGACTAAAGAAGTTGTTGCCTTTGTCATCCACTAATACAAAGGCGGGCATATTTTTCACTTCCATCATCCACACCGCTTCCATACCCAGTTCAGGATATTCAAGACAATGCAGGCTCTTCACATACTGCTGGGCCAGCAGCGCCGCTGCGCCGCCGATGCTGCCAAGGTTAAATCCACCATGCTTCTGACAAGCATCGGTCACCTGCTTGCTGCGATTGCCTTTTGACAACATGATCAAACTGCCGCCTGCTGCCTGGAAAGCATCGACATAACCGTCCATGCGCCCGCCGGTAGTGGGGCCCATTGAACCGCAGGCCAGATTGTTAGGCGTTTTGGCGGGACCGGCGTAATACACAATGTGATTTTTCATGTATTCCGGCATCGGTTCGCCGTTATCCAGACGTTCTTTGATCTTGGCATGGGCGATATCGCGGGCAACGACAATTGGGCCGCTGAGTGACAGTCGGGTGCCAATCGGCAGTGCGGACAGATCCTGCATGATCTCGCGCAGCGGACGATCCAGATTCAGTTGTACGGTCTGACCGCTGTTTTCTACGCGCTGAGAATCGGGAATAAATTTTCCCGGATTATGTTCAAGTTTCTCCAGCCAAATACCGTGCTTATTAATTTTGGCTTTAATATTGCGGTCTGCAGAGCAGGAGAGGGCCATGGCGATAGGGCAGGAGCCACCGTGGCGTGGCAGGCGAATGACGCGAATGTCGTGCGCGAAGTATTTACCGCCAAACTGTGCGCCAATACCAAACTCGCGGCTGGCATTGAGCAACGCCGCCTCCAGTGCGGTATCGCGGAACGCCTGACCCAGTTCGTTGCCACTGGTTGGCAGGTTATCGTAATATTTTGTTGAAGCCAGCTTAGCCACTTTCAGCGATTGATCGGCAGAGAGCCCGCCCACGACGAACGCAATGTGATACGGCGGACAGGCAGCGGTGCCCAGTGATTTCATTTTCTCGATCAGGAAGGCGGTGAGTTTTTCTGGCTGCAGAATGGACTTGGTTTCTTGATACAGCGCCGCTTTGTTGGCCGAGCCGCCGCCTTTATTGACGAACAGGAAGCGGTATTCGTTACCCGGAGTTGCACTGATGTCGATTTGCGCAGGCAGGTTCGTTTGGGTATTGACCTCGGTGTACATATCCAACGGGGCATTTTGCGAATAGCGCAGGTTATTTTCCGTGAAGGTGGTATACACGCCTTTGCTTAATGCTTCCGCGTCATCGCCGCCGGTCCAGACCTGCTGTCCTTTGCTGGCAACAATCGTTGCGGTGCCGGTATCCTGGCAGTTGGGCAGTACGCCTTTGGCGGAAACTTCCGCATTGCGCAGCAGTTGAAGTGCGACATATTTATCGTTACTGCTGGCCTGCGGGTCGTGCAAAATGCTGGCTACTTGCTTCAAATGTCCGGCGCGCAGGAAAAAGGACGCTTCATAAAATGCCTGCTGTGCCAACAAGGTTAACGCCTCAGGCGCCACCTTGATCACTTCCTCTCCGTCTAACTCAGTTACCGTAACGTATTGGTTAGTGAGTAATTCATATTCTGTATTATCTTTACTCTGAACAAAGAGTTCCTGCCAGACAAATGGTTTAGACATTTTTACTTCTCACCTTTAGGTTTTTAGGTAACGTCGGTTCCGGCCAACAAAAAAGCAAACTTTGCTGGCCGGAGAAGTTTTAGCGAGGAGGCCGGATACGCGTTAGCGCTATCCGGCACGGGCTTATTTCGCTAAAAAGACGTTGGCTTTTGTCGCTTCGGCGACATATTCGATAGTTTTCTGGGCACGAACGCTGTTACCGGCTTCATCCAGCGGCGGAGAATAAACAGCTATCGCATATTCACCCGGGACAACAGCAACCATTCCGCCGCCAACGCCGCTTTTCGCCGGCAGGCCGACGGTATACAGCCACTTGCCACTGCCGTCGTACAACCCGGCAATCGCCATTTCAGCCAATACTTGCGGCACATATTTTTCGTTCAACAGTTGCTTGCCGTTAAACGGAGACTTTCCTTTGTTGGCGAGGACAGCACCCATTTTGGCCAGTTGCTCAACGGTGATATCGACTGAGCATTGACGGGTATAAATTTCAACGGCTTCGTCGGTGTTGCCATAGAAGCTGTTGTAGGATTCCATCAGCTTCGCCAGCGCCTGGTTGTGCTGGTTGGTATCCATTTCAGATTTGAACACCGGTTCGTTCACGGTCAGTTTGGCATCTGCCCAGACGTTCAGGTTATCGAGGATTTTGTTCCAGCGATCGGTTTTGTCTTTGGCTTCAATCAGGCTAACGGTGCTCATTGCGCCGGCGTTAACCAGCGGGTTTTCCGGTGCGCCTTTGGTCAGTTCAACGGCTAAGCCTGAGTTGAATGGCATGCCGGTGGCATTGGCGCCGAGTTTATCCAGAACCACCTGTGGGCCATGCTGCTCCATAGCCAATGCCATGGTGAAAACTTTGCTCAGGGATTCCATCGGGAAGGGTTTGTTGACATCGCCAACCTGGTAGATTTTGCCGTCAACGGTGGCAATGGTGATGGCAAAATTTTTCGGGCTATAGGTCGCCAGAGCAGGGATATAGTCGGCGACTTTTCCGTCATTGTTACTTTTAAATTTCTGGTGTGCCTGTTCGATCAATTTGGCGTAATCCGGCGTGGTTTGCGCGAACGTGGTTGCGCTAAACAAGACGCTGAAAGAAAAGAGACTTACGCCGAGAAGTGTTTTATTCATTGTGTTTTCCTGGTGGTGTTGTGAAAAAAGATCCGTAGACCGGAAAAACCTTATCGACCTGGTAAGACGCTTCGCGTCGCCATCAGGTGTGGCTCTCTTGTCGGATAGCGGCGTAAACGCCTTACCCGGTCTACAGATCGCAGTTATCAAATGATTAAGACAAAGCAACTTCCGTTTCAGTAACCGGACGATCCTGTTCCGGGGTTTTCACTGGTGCAGTTCCGCGACAACCCTGGCCGTAGTGTTCACCTTCCCAACGACCCACGATGGCAGCACCCATGGCATTACTCATTACGTTAGTGGCAGAACGACCCATATCGAGGAACGGATCGACGCCCATCAGCAGGATCAGACCGGCTTCCGGAATGTTGAATTGGTTCAGCGTAGCGGCGATAACTACCATGGACGCACGCGGTACACCCGCCATCCCTTTAGAGGTCAGCATCAGGATCAACAGCATGGTGATTTGCTCACCCATGCTCAGTTCGATGTTGCACGCCTGGGCAATAAAGACGGTGGCAAAGGAGCAGTAGGCCATGGAGCCGACCAGGTTAAACGAGTAACCGATAGGCAGTACGAAGCTGGCAATTTTGGAAGAGACGCCAAACTTCTCCAGTTTATCCAGCGTGCCTGGGAAGGCCGCTTCAGAACTGGAGGTGGTAAAGGCCAGCAGAGCCGGTTCGAGAATGGATTTGGTCAGACGGCTGATGCAAGGACCAATCAGCAGCGTTGACAGACCAATCAGGATGGCCCACAGCATACCCAGCGTCAGGTAGAACTCACCCATGAAGATCCCGGCGCTCACCATCACACCCAGACCACGTTCGGCAATCAGACCGGAAATCGCAGCAAAAACGGTCAGCGGTGCGAACAGCATGACGTAGCCAGTCAGCTTCAGCATCACGTGTACCAGCGAGTCCAGTACCTTCACGATAGGATCGGCTTTTTCGCCAATGGCGGCCAAGCTGCAACCGAGGAAAATTGAGAACACCACGATCTGCAGGATTTCGTTACGTGCCATCGCGTCAACGATACTGGTCGGTACCGCGTGCGAGATAAATACTTTCAGCGTGAACGGCTCTGACTTAACGGCTGCGACAGCACCGACGTCATGCGGAACAAAGTTGATGCCCGCACCTGGCTGGAAGATGTTAACGATAACCAGACCCAGCGCAATTGACACCAGAGAGGCGCAAATAAACAGGAAAAAGGTTTTAGAAAATATACGTCCCAGCGTTTTGGCATCGCCCATTTTGGCAATACCAACAACCAGTGTGGAGATAACCAATGGCGCGATAATCATTTTCACCATACGTAAGAATATAGTGGTGAAAATAGAAATATCCGCTGCATAAGATTTTGCTGTTTCAGCCGCAGCCATATTATTTATGGCCACCCCGGCAATCATGCCGAGTATCAGGCCTAATATGATCATCTTCGTTAAACTAATTTTCTTCATGTGTACTCCATCGGATAAAGGCTGGTAATGAAAATTGTGTAGGGTGGCGGGCACCTGAGCTGGAACAGTAGCTCAGGCGCACGCCTGTTGTGACCAACCGCATGAATACTTCGAAGCACTGTGATACTGCTGAATTCTGTGCTCCAATGGTTGTTATTTTGTTTTTTATTACAAATCGAACTCAATACTTAATAATGGAGCATGTTGCTGCGCGCCATAAACATCATTGTCACCGACGTTGCCGGAAATAATATCGCGAGGCATGACGATCTTTACCGCATTTGCCGGGTCAAACCAGACAATGTTATGAATAAAGTCAGGCTCGACATTATATAATCCAGCAATCAGTTGCGGTGTTAATTGCTCGGACGCTTTCACTCGTTGATAGTCTTCCTTGGTTTTAAATAAAATATCTAAAACCAGTTCGTACGGTCCGGCATTTTTGGAACGGATGACCTGCGCCAGTGAACAAATTGAGTGTTTCATGCCTGAACTCCTTCTGGCGTGACCTGTTCAATGTGGAAATCAAAACGCAGTGCATCGCTTGCTTCAATCAGGTGATAGATTGAGAACTCATACACCGGACCACTCTGAATATCAGATGGCGAGAACGGGAAAGCGAGGTTGCCCGCAGTCGCAATGCGATTTTCATAGCCGTAGTGCAGCAGGGTAGAGCGCACCAGCGAGCAGACGCTGTTGGCGATATCCTGCGTCGGTGCGACCACGTCCAGTAAAATCCCCAGTTCGTGACCGGCGGTTTTAATCGGCTCATGATTGCCCATCACACCGTTCTTCCCGTACAGGTGGAACGTCATGCGGATACTGTCATCATTCAGTGAAAGGTTACGTGCTACGCTTGCCTGTACCTCTTCAAGAATGGTGTCAATTCCGGCAATCATAATCGGGTCGCGTGTCCCGGCGATGGTCAGGCAGCGGAAGCCAACCTGACGTGCACCTTCCAGTTTCAGCGCATACGGCGTCTCTTCATGACGTGAGCCGCTGACATACACTTCGCCGTCGTTTACCTGCGTGAAGGTACACGCCTTCAGGTTCAGCACGCCGCCCGGTCCCGGCAGGAAGTACGGATCGGACTTCTCATACAGAGTGTGCGCTGCGGCGGAAGTTTCAGTGAACTTACGCTTTGGATTGAACGCTTTCAGCGTAAAGCCGTTGTCGTCAATGATCCCCATCGCACAATCTGAGCCGGAGCCCGGGGTGGCGGCAATAGCAGCACACTCAAGGATCTTACCGCAGTGAAGCGCCAGACCTTCATCAAAGCCCTGCATAATCGGCAGTGCGGCGAAGCAGGCCGGATCGTAGGCTCGTCCGCCCAGTACCACCTGCGCACCGGCTTCCAGCGCACGCTGGAAAGGCTCGACGCCCATCTGTGCGACGATGTAGGTGCTCTCTTCAATCGCCTCGTGAGTCAGTTCAGGGACAAAATCCAGGGCGGTGATTTTGCCGTTATCCAGCGCCTGATGAACGACCTCTTTGTCGACATCAGACGGGATCAGCGCCATAGAGAAGGACAGTTTTTCTTCCTGCGCAATCTCATGGATAATCTGGCGACACCACTCCAGATGCGGAGCAGCACCTGAACCACCGGCTGTGCCGATGACCACCGGGATGTTGTTCTTAACGCCTGCTACGATCATATAGCGCAGATCGCGTTTTACGCCGGCCCTGTCGGTAAACGGTTTACCTGCCCCGAGGTAGTGGGGGCCAGGATCGGAGGAACCCGCGTCAACAGCAATAAGATCCGGTGACTCTTCCATGGCTTTACGAAAACTTTCTTCCGGGAAGCCATAACCCAGGATAGCCGTAGGCGATAAGATCTTAAATGTGCGTGCCATCTCTTAATCCTTAGTCTGCAACAGCGCGATGGTGCGGTTCATTTCGTTAAACACGATGTTGAGACCTTCATCGAAACCCATACCCGGTTTGATCAGCATGCGCATTGGACGCGCGGCCAGCGCGACGTGTACGCAGGTACGTGCACTGATCTCGGTTTCGTTACAGGTGCCGCCCTGATAGGCTTCCATTCCGTGTTTGTTGCAATACAGCACTGCATCAACGATGTTGTGAACACCACCCAGATCCGGGGTCTTGATTTGCACCATGTGGCAACTGCCCGCATCGGTGAAGTCGACGATATCCTGATAGGTGTTACACCATTCATCGGCCACGATTTTCACGCCGGAGCCCAGACGAGCCAGCTCGTTGGTGATCTCAGTCAGCATGCGGATCTGATCCGGTTTGTTACCGGCATCAACCGGACCTTCGATGTACAGCGGCAGGCCCTGTGCTTCAACTTCCAGGCTGGCGATGTATTCGGCGCAACGAACCGGATCCATATCGAAAATCAGACCGATGGTGCCGTACACATCAATGTGCAGCGTAGGCTGATACGCTTCGTTGGTGCGCAGGGTTAAGATGCGGTTGGATAACCAGCGCACATACTCACGCAGTTTTTCACCTTTAAAGCCCAGCTTCTGCTCGACGTTGTTGATCAACGCGTGCGGCAGAACGTCCACACCTTTGAGGATCATTTTGTCTACGGCGATATAACGGTCATCGCCGCTCTGGCCGAATAAAGGAATCGCTTCCGGAACGCATGGCAGCTGCCATTCGTCACAAACGACTTCTGCTTTCAGACGACCGGTCGCCAGCGCAGCGGCATCCAGCAGCGCCTGAGACAGGCCGTAGCGAACGGCGGTATGCAGCAGACGACCGTCAATGCTCAGTTCGTCGAAGAAACGGGCGTTTGGCAGGAACGCATCGACATCGCGGCCTTCCAGCAGCGGTTTGATGTGATCGTTGAGGAACGGAATGAAGTTCTCTGCCAGGAACAGCGGGTCACGACCGCCCGCACCGGAATACTGTACGGCCGCACAATCACCGACCGCTACCGCGCCGTTTTCCAGAATCAGCTGAACCGAAACGCATTCACCCGCCTGGCGAACAGAAGTAAATCCAGGCGTTACCGGCGTGCCGGTATAGATGAACCCATCGTGACCTGCGCCGTCTTTAATGGCCTGCTGGTCGTCAAAATAAAATGAGGAGTAGCCAGCTGTGAAAAGGGCCTGTTTAATTTTCATTATGGTCTTCCTATTAATTTACTGTGGGATACGGCGTTGATGTCATCAATGACCATCTGGAAAGAAGGCTTGCGGCCTTCAAAGTGGGCGCGCTCTGCGACGTAGTCGTGGTGCAGGGCGAGAATATCTTTCGGCAACGGTACGGAGCCGGCTTCAAGAATACGGATTGCGCCTGAGTTATCGCGAACCGGCAGGATTTTGCCAGCATTACAGGCTGCAGGTGCGAAAGGCACGTCCAGTACGCCTGCTTCAAAGGCCAGCACGGTACCGCGTGCAATGTCGCCATTACCCAGTTCGAAGACTTTCTTCAGCACTGCGTGGACTTCGCTCTTAATCAGTTCTACTTCCTGCTCCACGGCTGCGCACTGCGGGAATTTCTGGTCGCTAACCATGTTCAGCATCTGACGTGACGCTTTGAGGCCTTGGGCGTTTGCTGCCGCAGTCGGGATACCAAATGCTTCATGCGGGCTCTTGGTGATCACTTTTGTTGCGCCAGACATGCCAGCCACTGCCGCACCCCAGGCGATGACGGAGAAAGCTTTCGCTTCGTCTTCCGGGAATCCGCCCATCCACTGGTGGAATACGGTGCTCAGCTCATAGTCGTCGAAGCCGTAGTTATGGAAGTATTCGTGTGACAGTTCACGCAGCGCTTGAATCGCAGCAATGTCCTGCGTCAGGCTACCGACCTGGCCGTAGCCCACCGTAATGGACTTCACGCCTTGCTCCAGCGCCAGCAGACCTTCGATGATCGCGACGGAGTGAGACATGAATGGCGGAATCAGGGTGCCGGTCAGCGGACCAAAGGGTTCACGGTTAATGCGAATCCCGTTTTCTTCGTACAGTCCCATCAGACGGTCGCAGTACTGCCAGTCACGGATGGATTTTTCCAGGGTGACGCGCTTGGCGTAAGGGATGTTGTAAGAGATACCGCCACCTTCGTAGCTGGTAAAACCACTGGCCATGGCAATTTCTGCCAGCAAGCGCGCATCTGGCGTACCGTGGCGAACCTGGATAGGTTTCTCCAGGGATTCCGTCATCCGGCGGCAGGCAGCAACCCCGTGGTTGACGACCGGTAAACCATTCAGCTTGGACGTACCCGCTTCGATAGATTTCTGGATCCCGACGGCGGCTTCTTCATAACGGTTCAGACGGGTATAAGCATCGATGGTGCTGGGCAGCAGGTCGCACTCTTGCTGCAATGTTTTGAGCAGCGCAATGTGCTCATCCATTAATGCAACGCCTGCACGCGGCTGGCTCAGGGTTTTACCTTCCTGATCGGCCTTCAACAGCGCGAGGGAGAAGCGCTTCTGGTCTGGAATTGTTTGTTGGTACTTCACGCCATCTTCGAAGTTCTCAACGTCTTTGCCGGTTTTCCAGGTTTGTAACACCTGCAGCCTTTCGGTCATAAATTCGTCATGGGTCAGTTTTTTATTTCGAAGTTCCATTCGTAGCTGCCTTATGTTTTATAGGGTTAAACACTGAATGCTGGTGCGAGCAGCGGCTTGCGGGTACAGCCTGGCGACGTTTGCCAGTAGAGGGAGCAGGCCATGTGAATCGCGGTAATACTCAAACTGATTCGGTAACAGAATTCTTTTACCCTGGTCGTCCAACTCCCGATATTTGAGCCAGTTATGAATATCAAACTGGCTGGCGCGCGAGAGCCATCCCCCTGAACCGACAACTTTGCGTACGGTGGTGAGATCGCGACCCATCTGTAAATCCACGTTACCTACGCAGGTGCAAACCTGCTTTTTAGTGCCCGCGTGGCGCTCAGTGGCATAGCCCACGCACAAACCTGCCAGCAGGGTGTCGAAATATTTCTCTTCCTCGCTGAGTGGCAGGTAATCCGGCTGCCCAACCAGATGGCGCAGATAGCGGTAAAACGCCTCTTCGCGCTGTGGCTGTTGGGCAAAGATAACTTTCACCATTTCCTGCGTGCTTTCTCCGACGACAACGGCGGAAACTCGCATCCCCAGATCGCCTTCAACAGTACGTTTGACGAAGGGTTCTGGGACGCCGTGCAGTACGGTGTCAGGGGAGAGGGTATTCGCGCTGGCTGAATAGACATCCGTGGTGGCGCCGCCCATGTCGATCAGCATGAATTCCTTCCATGCGCTGTCGTAGTCGCTAATCGCTTTTACCAGTTCATACACCGTCCACGGCGTGGGCATCGGCTCTTCACCGGTTTCGCCGACAATAACGTCCAGTCCTTTGCCTTTGACGATGCGGGACAAAAACACATCGCAAATGGCCTGACGAGCAGCAAACGGATTAGGGTGGTCGAGATCGGGCAGGATGTTATCTACCGTAGTCAGATCTTTATGTCCCAGGAGAGTTTGCACATCGTCCTGAATGTCGCGGTTACCAGCGTAGATAATGGCGCAATCAAGCTTTGACTCGGCCAGCGCACGCGCATTAGCCAGACCGTAGCTTTCTTCACCGCCATCCGTGCCGCCGGTAAACAACAGGATGTCTGGTGGTGATGATTCCAGCTCCTGAATGTCATGGCGGTTAAGTTTGTACGAATAATATTGCGCGATTTTTGCGCCAGCCGAATGGGCGGTTACTTTGGCCGATTCCAGCGTAATGGAAGGCACCAGCCCCATTGCTGCAACTGCGAGTCCACCTTTGGCTGACGAGGAGTATTTCAACTGCACTTCACCGCTTTTCAGTAACGGGCGAGCATCGGCAACATTTAGCACCTGATTCAGGCTGGCAAAAAAACCGTCTGCCAGATGATGTGTGGTGGTTGGGGTCAGGACATGGTTTACCAGCGTTAATTCTTCACCTTCATGTGCGAAGAGGGCTGCCTTGGTCCATGTCGAGCCGATATCGACAGAAACTGTTTGCATCAGATAGCCTCTTCCAGGCAACGCTGCTCGAGGCCATTGTGTTGGTGAATGTCATTGGTGATAAGCGCACAAACATCTTCCAGGTCGTGGCTTGGTGCAAAGACGCGGTTAAAGCCCATTTCTTTAAACTTCACTTCGACGTCTGCAAAGTCATGTTTACCCACAACCAGGTTGCCGCCGACATAGAGCAGAATATCGCCGAGGCCACGTTCGATGCAGCGCTCACGCAAGCCGAGGCAGTCGATATCACCGTGGCCATAGATAGATGACACCACGATGGCATCCGCGCCTGTTTCAATCGCGGCATCAATATATTCATCCTGACTCACCATCACCCCGAGGTTGATTACGTGAAAATCGTGGGAGGTAAAAACGCGATCCAGAACTTTATTGCCTACTGCATGGCAGTCAGCACCGATAACGCCAATAACAAGTGTAGATTTCTTCATGGGGAATCCTCTGTAGGGCTGATGGTCAATAAGTAAAAATTATTTTTTAATATTTAGAACATGGATTGTGACAACCTCTTAATAGAGTCGGAGTTTCTGTGGAAGCTGAAAAGGAAGCAATTGATCTATTTTCAAAATATCCTGATTAAAATGATTGTTATAATTGCATTTTAGTAAATCTGTGATAATTCAATTAGTTGCGTGGTTGTTTTTGTCGCATTGTCATTTTGTTAGTAATTTCACTAATAAATGACTTGCCATCTTTGTGATCAAAATCTTATTTTGTTATGCGAGGTTTTAATGTGCGATTTTTAATAATATAAAAAGGTAGGCTCACTAAATAACTTGTGAACGACATAACGTTTTTTTATTTATATATCTTATATGGCAGAAATATTTTTTGTTAAATTTAAGATAAAAATGATAATAGATTGTTCGGAACATATTTAATCTTTGTCGCATAAGCATAGAGAAGGAATGACCTATAACTTATAGTGATGTTTTGGGCGATGATGTTTGGGTTTCGGCGCGCGGCGGTGATCCCGCCTCAGTAGAGTCACTGAATGCAGCCGCATTTCACTTCTGATTGAGATAGTTACATTCCGGTGTTAATTATAAGTGAAAATAAAATGAATTATTTGTATAAAATAACAATGTTATGGCTTGCTAAAAAAAAACTGTGAGCTACCCAGCAAGAGTGACTCTTTATCTACCTCCTGACCGTTGCCATCTTGATGGCTTAAAAGATCGTGTGGATTTTAATTAATAACCTATCATTTATGGTAACTATGATTACTTATTGTAAAACAAGAAATTAACATGAAATTCACTAGTCATGTTATCGGTAAACATCATTAACATTAAATCTGTAAATTGATTTAAATCAATGTTTAAAACTTGGTAAACCTCATCAAATGAGGTTAAATTGCTGCAGATCAAATTGGTTTGAAAGTGGTAAATTAGCTATAAATTGATCACTATCGAAAAATGCAAATTTGTCTCGATAAAAACCTGTTTATTGTAAGGATTTTACGGCGTAATATAATTGCGGGATCAATTTGAGTGTTTTATTAACATGTTTGTAACTTTTCATCATTGTCCTTTCTTCAAATGAGAAGAAAGAGCGACGGTGGAAGGACGCAAATAAATTTGTATTGGGGCATGCGTGTGACCCTTTCTAACGGGGTTCACTCTCGGAGTCTTCATGCGATGAGCAAGGAGTCATGATGTTAGATATAGTCGAACTGTCGCGCTTACAGTTTGCCTTGACCGCGATGTACCACTTCCTTTTTGTGCCACTAACGCTGGGTATGGCGTTTTTGTTGGCCATCATGGAAACGGTCTACGTCCTTTCCGGCAAACAGATTTATAAAGATATGACCAAGTTCTGGGGCAAGTTGTTTGGTATCAACTTCGCTCTGGGTGTGGCTACCGGTCTGACCATGGAGTTCCAGTTCGGGACTAACTGGTCTTACTATTCCCACTATGTCGGGGATATTTTCGGTGCGCCGCTGGCGATCGAAGGTTTGATGGCCTTCTTCCTCGAATCCACCTTTGTAGGTCTGTTCTTCTTCGGCTGGGACCGTCTGAGTAAAGTCCAGCATATGTGCGTCACCTGGTTGGTGGCATTGGGTTCTAACCTGTCTGCGCTGTGGATCCTCGTGGCGAACGGCTGGATGCAAAACCCAATTGCAGCGGATTTCAACTTCGAAACCATGCGCATGGAGATGCTGAGCTTCTCTGAACTGGTGCTTAACCCGGTTGCACAGGTGAAATTTGTTCACACTGTAGCGTCTGGTTATGTCTGCGGCGCGATGTTCGTTCTGGGTATCAGCTCTTACTATATGCTGCGCGGTCGTGACTTCGCATTTGCTAAGCGTTCTTTTGCCATCGCTGCCAGCTTCGGTATGGCTGCCATTCTGTCTGTTATCGTTCTGGGTGATGAGTCCGGTTACGAAATGGGCGACGTGCAGAAAACCAAACTTGCCGCGATTGAAGCAGAGTGGGAAACCCAGCCTGCACCGGCATCCTTTACGCTGTTCGGTATTCCGGACCAGGATGCGCAGGAAAACCATTTTGCGATTCAAATCCCTTACGCGCTGGGCATCATTGCCACCCGCTCTGTTGATACGCCGGTCATTGGTCTGAAAGACCTGATGGTGCAGCACGAAGAGCGTATCCGTAACGGGATGAAAGCGTATCAGCTGCTGGAAGAACTGCGTGCGGGTTCCACCGATCAGGCCGTTCGTGACCAGTTCAACAGCATGAAGAAAGACCTGGGATATGGTCTGCTGCTGAAACGCTATACCGACAAAGTGACCGACGCGACCGAAGCACAAATTCAGCAGGCAACGAAAGATTCTATTCCTCGTGTCGCTCCGCTGTACTTTGCGTTCCGTATCATGGTGGCGTGCGGCATTCTGATGCTGGCTATCATCGCGGTTTCCTTCTGGACCGTCATTCGTAACCGTATCGGTGAGAAAAAATGGCTGCTGCGCACGGCGCTGTATGCGCTTCCGCTGCCATGGATTGCGATTGAGTCCGGTTGGTTTGTTGCAGAGTACGGGCGTCAGCCGTGGGCGATAGGTGAAGTGCTACCGACAGCCGTGGCGAACTCGTCACTGACTGCGGGCGACCTGATCTTCTCGATGCTGTTGATTTGCGGCCTGTATACCCTGTTCCTGGTGGCTGAACTGTACCTGATGTTCAAGTTCGCACGCCTTGGCCCGAGCAGCCTGAAAACCGGTCGTTATCACTACGAGCAGTCCACTGTGACTTCTCAGCCGGCACGCTAAGACAGGAGTCGTCAAATGATCGATTATGAAGTATTGCGTTTTATCTGGTGGCTGCTGGTTGGCATTCTGCTGATTGGTTTTGCAGTCACTGATGGTTTCGACATGGGGGTGGGCATGCTCACCCGTTTCCTCGGTCGTAATGATACCGAGCGTCGAATTATGATTAACTCCATCGCCCCACACTGGGATGGTAACCAGGTTTGGCTCATCACCGCGGGCGGCGCATTATTTGCGGCCTGGCCGATGGTGTATGCCGCTGCGTTCTCCGGCTTCTATGTGGCGATGATTCTGGTACTGGCGTCCTTGTTCTTCCGTCCGGTCGGTTTTGATTACCGTTCTAAGATTGAAGACATGCGCTGGCGCAACATGTGGGACTGGGGCATCTTCATTGGTAGCTTCGTACCGCCGCTGGTCATTGGTGTGGCGTTCGGTAACCTGCTGCAAGGGGTTCCGTTCCATATGGATGAGTACATGCGTTTGTACTACACCGGTAACTTCTTCCAGTTACTGAATCCGTTTGGTCTGCTGGCCGGTGTAGTAAGCGTGGGCATGATCATCACTCAGGGCGCGACCTATCTGCAGATGCGTACTGTAGGTGAACTGCACCTGCGTGCACGTGCTACTTCACAGGTTGCCGCGCTGGTTACTCTGGTGTGCTTCGCGCTGGCCGGTGTCTGGGTGATGTACGGTATTGACGGTTATGTTGTGACCTCTGCACTGGATCACCACGCTGCCTCTAACCCGATGACCAAAGAAGTCGCGCGAGTTGCGGGCGCATGGATGGTGAACTTTAACAATGCACCTATCCTGTGGCTGGTTCCGGCTCTGGGTGTAGCCCTGCCGCTGCTGACCATCCTGACGTCTCGTATGGAGAAAGGGGCCTGGGCGTTCGTCTTCTCTTCACTGACGTTGGCCTGCATCATCCTGACTGCGGGTATCGCAATGTTCCCATTTGTGATGCCATCCAGCACCATGATGAATGCCAGCCTGACCATGTGGGATGCTACCTCCAGCCAGAGAACATTGAACCTGATGACCTGGGTTGCGGCGGTGTTTGTACCGATCATTCTGCTCTACACCAGCTGGTGTTACTGGAAAATGTTCGGTCGTATCACCAAAGAAGATATTGAAAACAACACCCACTCTCTGTACTAAGTAAGGAGCTTAAAATGTGGTATTTCGCATGGATTTTGGGAACGCTTCTTGCCTGTGCATTTGGGATAATCACAGCGCTGGCGCTTGAGCATGTCGAAGCAGGCAAAGCAGGGCCAGAAGAAAGCTAATGACCAACGTTATCGCGATGTTATATAACGCGATGGATAAGCGCCCCTTGCGGGCGCTTTCTTTAGTCATGGCGTTAGTGTTGGCAGGATGTATTTTTTGGGATCCCTCACGCTTCGCAGCAAAAACCAGCGAGCTTGAAATCTGGCATGGCCTTCTGCTGATGTGGGCGGTCTGCGCTGGCATTATCCATGGCGTCGGGTTTCGTCCTCGCGCGGTGCACTGGCAGGGCATCTTCTGCCCGCTGATAGCCGACATCGTGCTGGTGGTTGGTCTGATTTTCTTCTTCTTTTGAATAAGAAACATCCTTAAATATTTATGGGCTTGCATAAGCCCATAATTTTTTACTCTCCGTTTACTTTCCCCCATTCCAAAGCATCATTCCCGCGCGTATAGTAGCACCGGTTAAAAGCTCTAACTTTTGTTGCATTACTGGGATGTAAAGTGAATACAACGCGATATACAAACGACATTCTTGAAGCATCGCGGCGGCAAGAACGCGAGTCACCTGGCGCTTACAAAAGTAAGTAACCGGTGTGAGTGGGCGAAGCCAACAAAGAGGCAGTAAGAATGAATAAGTATATTTTTCGATGGCCGGTTCGTGTCTATTATGAAGACACCGACGCCGGTGGGGTGGTTTACCACGCCAGTTACGTCGCTTTTTATGAACGAGCACGCACAGAGATGCTGCGTCATCATCACTTTAGTCAGCAAGTGCTGCTGGCCGAACGTGTAGCCTTTGTGGTGCGCAAGATGACCCTGGAATATTTTGCGCCAGCCAGGCTCGACGACATGCTCGAAGTCCAAACCGAAATTACGTCAATGCGTGGCACCTCATTGGTTTTCACGCAACGCATTGTCAACGCAGAGAACACCGTGCTGAATGAAGCCGAAGTTCTGATTGTTTGCGTTGATCCACTCAAGATGAAGCCTCGTGCGCTTCCCAAGTCTATTGTCGCGGAGTTTAAGCAGTGACTGACATGAATATCCTTGATTTGTTCCTGAAGGCAAGCCTTCTGGTTAAACTTATCATGTTGATTTTGATTGGTTTCTCAATCGCATCCTGGGCCATTATTATCCAGCGGACCCGTATACTGAATGCGGCTTCACGTGAAGCAGAAGCGTTTGAAGACAAGTTTTGGTCCGGCATCGAATTATCGCGCCTGTATCAGGAAAGTCAGGGGCGTCGTGATAACCTGACGGGTTCTGAACAAATTTTCTATAGCGGATTCAAAGAATTTGCGCGATTGCATCGGGCTAATAGCCATGCACCGGAAGCGGTGGTTGAGGGGGCATCCCGTGCGATGCGTATCTCCATGAACCGTGAGCTGGAAACACTGGAAACGCATATTCCGTTCCTCGGCACCGTCGGTTCCATCAGTCCGTATATCGGTCTGTTCGGTACCGTTTGGGGGATCATGCATGCGTTTATCGCCCTCGGTGCGGTAAAACAGGCAACCCTGCAAATGGTTGCTCCGGGTATCGCAGAAGCACTGATTGCCACCGCAATCGGTCTGTTTGCGGCAATCCCGGCGGTAATGGCGTACAACCGACTGAATCAGCGTGTGAATAAGCTGGAACTGAATTACGACAACTTCATGGAAGAGTTCACCGCGATTCTGCACCGCCAGGCGTTTACCGTTAGCGAGAGCAACAAGGGGTAAACCATGGCCAGAACGCGTGGACGAGGTCGTCGCGAACTTAAGTCCGAAATCAATATTGTACCGCTGCTCGATGTACTGCTGGTGCTGCTGCTGATCTTTATGGCAACGGCGCCGATCATTACCCAGAGCGTGGAAGTCGATCTGCCGGATGCGACCGAATCGCAGGCCGTCAGCAGTAACGACGAACCACCGGTCATTATTGAAGTTTCCGGTGTTGGGCAGTACAGCGTGGTGGTTGAGAAAGACAGAATGGATCAACTGCCGCCGGAGCAGGTTATCGCGGAAGCGAAAAGCCGCCTGCAGACCAATCCGAAAACGGTCTTCTTAATCGGTGGTGCGAAAGACGTGCCTTATGATGAAATAATTAAAGCGCTGAATCTGTTACACAGCGCAGGCGTGAAATCGGTTGGCTTGATGACGCAGCCAATCTGATGTCTGCGTATTCCTGGCTTGAAAGATAGCGCGTAACAGGCGAACAGTTTTTTGGGAACCCAGAGTGTCAAAGGCAACCGAACAAAACGACAAGCTCAAACGGGCGATAATTATTTCAGCGGTGCTGCATGTCATTTTATTTGCGGTACTGATCTGGAGTTCGTTCGATGAGCACATTGATGCTTCAGGCGGCGGTGGCGGTTCGTCTATTGACGCCGTCATGGTCGATCCTGGTGCCGTTGTTCAACAGTACGACAGGCAACAGCAGCAGCAGGCAAGTGCGAAACGCGCAGAAGAACAGCGTGAAAAGCAGGCGCAGCAGCAGGCCGAGGAACTTCGTGAGAAGCAGGCGGCCGAGCAGGAACGACTGAAGCAGCTAGAGAAAGAACGTTTAGCCGCGCAGGAAAAAGTGCGCGAACAGACGGAACAGCAAAAACAGGCTGAAGCTGCGGCCGCGAAAGCGCAGGAGCAACAGAAGCAGGCTGAAGAAGCGGCGGCGAAAGCTGCTGCAGACGCCAAAGCCAAGGCGGACGCTCAGGCGAAACAAGCTGCAGATTCTGCGAAGAAAGCCGCCGCTGACGCGGCGAAAAAAGCAGAGGCTGACGCCGCAGCAAAAGCCGCCGCTGATGCGAAGAAAGTTGCCGAGGCGCAAGCCGCCAAGGCTGCTGCAGATGCAGCGAAAAAAGCACAAGCAGAAGCCGCTAAGCAAGCTGCTGCCGAGAAGGCCGCAGCAGAGAAGGCGGCTGCAGCTGCAGAGAAAGCCGCAGCCGCGAAAGCTGCCGCCGCTGAAAAGGCCGCTGCTGATAAGAAAGCAGCAGCCGAAAAAGCGGCAGCAGACAAGAAAGCCGCCGCTGCAGAAAAGGCCGCCGCAGACAAGAAAGCTGCTGCTGATAAAGCTGCAGCTGCTAAAAAAGCCGCGGCGGAGAAAGCTGCCTCCGCCTCTGGCGTTGACGATCTGTTAGGTGATTTAAGCTCCGGTAAGAATGCACCGAAATCAGGTGGTGGCGCGAAAGGTAGTAACGCTGCTCCGGCGGGGAGTGGTAATACTAAAAATAATGGTGCATCAGGCGCTGAGATCAGTAACTACGCCGGGCAGATTAAAACGGCTATCGAGAGTAAGTTTTACGACGCATCATCCTATGCAGGTAAAACCTGTTCGTTGCGTATAAAACTGGCTCCTGACGGGATGTTACTGAGTATTCAGTCGGAAGGCGGCGATCCTGCGCTCTGTCAGGCTGCACTTGCGGCAGCTCGACAGGCTAAGATTCCTAAGCCACCGAGCCAGGCAGTATATGAAGTCTTTAAAAACGCACCGCTGGACTTTAAACCTTAAACCTGTTTTTCCGTATTTTCGGACGAAAACAGTCTAAGGTTGAGACAGAGTTCTGGTAGTTTTGTGTATTTGAGTTTGTTAACATTCTGCTAAATTATCGTGGGCTTTTGGTCCAGATAAGGGAGATATGATGAAGCAGGCATTACGAGTAGCATTTGGTTTTCTGATGCTGTGGGCAGCGGTGCTGCATGCAGAAGTACGTATCGAGATCACCCAAGGGGTGGACTCGGCGCGCCCGATTGGTGTTGTCCCGTTCCAGTGGGCAGGGCCGGGTGCTGCACCTGAAGATATCGGTGGTATCGTGGGCGCTGACCTGCGTAACAGCGGTAAATTCAACCCATTAGACCGGTCTCGTCTGCCTCAGCAGCCGGGCACTGCGGCTGAAGTTCAGCCTGCGGCATGGTCTGCGCTGGGTATTGATGCCGTAGTAGTCGGTAAGGTTACGCCGAATCCGGACGGTTCCTACAGCGTGGCTTATCAGCTGGTGGATACCGGTGGTGCACCGGGTACCGTATTGGCACAGAACACCTACAAAGTGAACAAACAGTGGCTGCGTTACGCGGGCCATACTGCCAGTGACGAAGTGTTTGAAAAACTGACCGGTATTAAGGGCGCATTCCGTACCCGTATCGCGTACGTTGTTCAGACTAACGGCGGCCAGTTCCCGTATGAATTACGCGTGTCTGACTACGATGGCTACAACCAGTTTGTGGTTCACCGTTCTCCGCAGCCGTTGATGTCTCCGGCATGGTCTCCGGACGGGTCTAAACTGGCCTACGTAACCTTTGAAAGCGGTCGTTCTGCACTGGTTATCCAGACGCTGTCTAACGGCGCTGTGCGTCAGGTTGCGTCGTTCCCGCGTCACAACGGTGCGCCAGCATTCTCTCCGGATGGCAGCAAACTGGCATTTGCCCTGTCTAAAACCGGTAGTCTGAATCTGTATGTGATGGACATTGGCTCTGGCCAAATCCGTCAGGTCACTGATGGTCGCAGCAACAACACGGAACCAACCTGGTTCCCGGACAGCCAAAACCTGGCCTTCACGTCTGACCAGGCCGGGCGTCCGCAGGTATACAAAGTTAATGTCAACGGCGGTGCTCCGCAGCGCATAACCTGGGAAGGTTCGCAAAACCAGGATGCGGATGTCAGCAGCGACGGTAAATTTATGGTAATGGTAAGCTCAAACAGTGGGCAGCAACACATTGCCAAACAAGATCTGGTAGCGGGTGGCGTACAAGTTCTGTCGTCAACGTTCCTGGATGAAACGCCAAGTCTGGCACCTAACGGCACTATGGTAATCTACAGCTCTTCTCAGGGGATGGGATCCGTGCTGAATTTGGTTTCTACAGATGGGCGTTTCAAGGCGCGTCTTCCGGCAACCGATGGTCAGGTTAAATTCCCTGCCTGGTCGCCGTATCTGTGATAATAAATAATTGATTAATAAAGGAATCATTGAAATGCAACTGAACAAAGTGCTGAAAGGGCTGATGATTGCTCTGCCTGTTATGGCTATTGCGGCATGTTCTTCTAACAAGAACGCCAGCAATGACGGCAGCGAAGGCATGCTGGGTGCCGGCACTGGTATGGATGCAAACGGCAGCGGCAACATGTCCTCCGAAGAGCAAGCGCGTCTGCAGATGCAACAGCTGCAGCAGAACAACATCGTTTACTTTGATCTGGACAAGTACGATATCCGTTCTGACTTCGCTGCAATGCTGGATGCGCACGCTAACTTCCTGCGTAGCAACCCGTCTTACAAAGTCACCGTAGAAGGTCATGCGGACGAACGTGGTACTCCTGAGTACAACATTTCCCTGGGTGAGCGTCGTGCGAACGCCGTTAAGATGTACCTGCAGGGTAAAGGCGTTTCTGCTGACCAGATCTCCATCGTTTCTTACGGTAAAGAAAAACCTGCAGTACTGGGTCATGACGAAGCGGCTTACTCCAAAAACCGTCGTGCCGTACTGGTTTACTAAGAGAATTGCATGAGCAGTAACTTCAGACATCACCTGTTGAGTCTGTCGTTACTGGTTGGCATAGCGGCCCCTTGGGCCGCTTTTGCACAGGCGCCAATCAGTAGTGTCGGCTCAGGCTCGGTCGAAGACCGTGTCACTCAACTCGAGCGTATTTCTAACGCTCACAGTCAGCTTTTAACCCAACTCCAGCAACAACTCTCCGATAACCAGTCCGATATTGATTCCCTGCGTGGTCAAATTCAGGAAAGTCAGTATCAACTGAATCAGGTTGTTGAGCGCCAGAAGCAGATTTTGACGCAGATGGACAGTCTTAGCAGCGGTGGTACGCCAGCGGCGCAACCAGCAGCGGGCGACCAGAGCGGGGCTGCGGCCCCTGCGTCGGGTGCAGGCGCAGCAGCGACGTCAGGCGTTCCAGCAAGCTCTGGCGATGCGAATACCGATTACAATGCGGCAATTGCGCTGGTGCAGGATAAATCCCGCCAGGATGACGCGATTGAAGCATTTCAGAACTTCATCAAAAATTACCCTGATTCCACCTACCTGCCGAACGCGAATTACTGGCTGGGACAGTTGAATTACAACAAGGGTAAAAAAGATGATGCGGCGTTCTATTTTGCATCGGTAGTTAAAAACTTCCCGAAATCACCGAAGGCTGCAGACGCGATGTACAAAGTTGGCGTCATCATGCAGGACAAAGGTGATAAAGAAAAAGCCAAAGCGGTTTATCAACAGGTTATCACTAAATACCCTGGTACTGATGGCGCGAAACAAGCGCAAAAACGCCTCGGCGCGATGTAATGCGCACCATGCGACCAGAAATCGTGTTATTTCTGGTCGCGTCGTGTGATTCCTAAGCAGTTGAGTTATTTACATCGAAATTTTTGTTGCGCTAAAATCTGAAATCAGTAATATATGCCGCCGTTGCCAAGGGATATCAAACAGCCCGAAAGCGGCAAAAAAAGTGGGGCGTTAGCTCAGTTGGTAGAGCAGTTGACTTTTAATCAATTGGTCGCAGGTTCGAATCCTGCACGCCCCACCACTAACTTAGCAGTAAGCAGTATCCAGCGTAGTATCAGCGGCAAAAAAAGTGGGGCGTTAGCTCAGTTGGTAGAGCAGTTGACTTTTAATCAATTGGTCGCAGGTTCGAATCCTGCACGCCCCACCAATTATTTTTGGTGGTTCCGAGTAAAAAATATTTCAGGCAACACCCGTATGGGGCGTTAGCTCAGTTGGTAGAGCAGTTGACTTTTAATCAATTGGTCGCAGGTTCGAATCCTGCACGCCCCACCAATATCGCGGTGGGTTCCTGAAAAGAGTAAAGCAGTAAACCCCATATGGGGGCGTTAGCTCAGTTGGTAGAGCAGTT